>JBAWAP010000151.1:0-8372 GCA_049589355.1 Anaerolineae bacterium | reverse complement strand
GGCAAATGGCGTTATTACGACGGCATGCTCTATATGCTGGCACTCTTGCATGTCAGCGGGAATTTTTGCATCTATTAGCCCCAGGGGAAATAGAGACGACCCGGACATAGGGAGAATCAACAATGCCCACAGAGACATCGTCCCTCAACCCAAACCCAGTATACAAAGATCCCACGCGACCCATCGAGGAGCGTGTGGACGATCTCATCTCTAGGATGACGCTAGAAGAGAAAATCTGCCAGATGGTGTACGACGCGCCCGCCATCGAACGGTTGGACGTACCCGAATACAACTGGTGGAACGAATGTCTGCACGGTGTGGGACGGGCCGGAATCGCCACAGTTTTTCCCCAGGCCATCGGCCTGGCCGCCACCTGGGACACCGACCTGATTTATAGAATTGCGACGGCCATCTCTGACGAGGCACGGGCCAAGCACCACGACGCACTGCGCAAGGGTATCCACAAACAGTACTTTGGCCTGACCTTCTGGTCGCCCAACGTCAACATCTTCCGCGACCCGCGCTGGGGGCGCGGCCAGGAGACGTGGGGCGAAGACCCCTTCCTTACCGGCGAGATGGGCGCGGCCTTCGTGCGCGGCCTGCAGGGCGAGCATCCCAAGTATATGAAAACAGCCGCCTGCGCCAAACACTACGCCGTCCACAGCGGGCCGGAGAAAGACCGCCACGCCTTCAACGCCGTCGTCTCCAAGCGCGACCTATACACCACCTATCTGCCCGCGTTCAGGAAACTCGTCACCGAAGCTAAAGTGGAAGCAGTGATGGGCGCCTACAACCGCTTGCTCGGCGAGCCGTGCTGCGCCAGCAAACTGCTCCTGGTGGACATCCTGCGCGGGCAGTGGGGCTTCCAGGGTCACGTCGTCTCCGACTATGGGGCGCTGAACGACATCCACGCCAACCACAAAGTCACCCAAGACGCTGCCGAAAGCGCGGCCCTGGCGCTCAAGGCCGGCTGCGACATCGAGTGCGGCGTCACCTACGCCTACCTGGGCGAGGCCGTAGAGCGCGGCCTGATCACCGAGGCCGACATTGACCGCTCGCTCGCGCGCACGCTTACCACTCGCTTCAAACTCGGCATGTTCGATCCGCCTTCGGAAGTGCTGTATGCCTCCATCCCGATGCGCGTAGTCGGTTGCGAGGCACATCGTCAGTTGGCCTACGAGGCAGCGGTCAAGTCGGTTGTCCTGTTGAAGAATCAGGATAACATCCTGCCGATCCGCGATACCGTGCGTAGCATCTTTGTTACCGGGCCGTGTGCGGCCAACGTGGATGTGCTGCTAGGCAACTACCACGGGATCAGCAACACGCTGACGACACTACTGGAGGGAATCGTGCGCGGCGCACCGGAGGGGGTCAAGGTCGCGTACCGCCCCGGCTGCGCGTTGATCCAGCCGACCGCCAGCCTGGTAAACTGGGCTGTCAACGAGGCCGCCGATAGCGACCTGACCATCGCCTGCATGGGCACGTCGCCGCTGCTGGAGGGCGAGGAAGGCGAATCCATTCTCTCCACGCAGGAGGGCGACCGCTCCGACATCACGTTGCCCGATAGTCAGGCAGCTTATATCAGGGAAATAGCCGCCAGAGGCGCTAAAATTGTGCTCGTGCTCACGGGCGGCAGCCCCATCGCACTGGGCGAGTTAGCCGACCTGGTGCAGGCGGTGGTGTTCGTCTGGTATCCCGGCCAGGAGGGCGGCAAAGCCGTGGCCGACGTGCTGTTCGGCCAGGTTGCACCCTCCGGCAAGCTACCGCTGACCTTTCCCAGGTCGCTCGATGACCTCCCGCCGTTCGAAGATTACAATATGAATGGACGCACGTATCGCTACAGCGCCGCTGAGCCGCTGTACCCCTTCGGGTTTGGCCTGAGTTACACGCAGTTTGCCTACAGCGGCCTTACGCTGGCGAAGGAGACCGTCGAGGCGGGCGAGGCACTGCCGATCCGCTTCACGCTGACCAATACGGGCCAGGTCGAAGCCGAGGAAGTGGTGCAGGTTTACCTGAGCGACCTGGAGGCTTCCGTCCCCGTGCCCATCCACAGTCTGATCGGCTTTCAGCGCGTGCGGCTCACGCCAAGCGAGAGCAAGACCATCGAGTTCACTATCTCGCCGGAGATGATGACGCTGTTCGACGATGACGGCAAACAGAAGTTGGAGCCGGGGCAATTCCGTCTGACTGTGGGCGGTTGTTCGCCGGACGTGCGCGGCGTGGCGCTAGGCGCCCCACAGCCGGTCAGCGCGGTGTTCGCCGTGACGTAGACTTTTCTCGATAGGCTTTTTCAAGATGCGCGGAGCAGCACTGCACCCGAACAATTCGGCCGCCGGGCAGTGTCTCCCGCTTGAGTTTGACGTCGCTCTGCGGGCTGGCGGAGGAGGTCTTGGGCTTTCGCAGCGAATATAACTGATGCGAAAGCCCGTCTTTTTTGTTTCTTGACAAAGCAAAAGCTTTGTTGTATAATTCTGTTAGCGCTAACGTTAGCGCTAACGGCCAACAGCGTTGAGGAGAGGTAATTTATGCCCAACCGTGTTACTATGGCTGATGTTGCCCGCGAGGCTGGTGTCTCGTTGATGACTGTCTCCCGGGTGGTCAACGAAAAGGGAGAAGTCAGTCCGGCTACCCGTCAGCGTATTCTAGAAGTCATTGAGCAGTTGGGCTACCGACCCAGTGCCATTGCCCGTGGCTTGGCCACGCAGCGGACAGGCAGCCTGGGCCTAGTGATGCCCGATGTAGCCAACCCCTTTTTTTCTGACGTGGCCCGCGGTGCGGAACACGTGGCCTACGCCGAGGGTTACAACATCTTTCTCTGCAACACCGACGAGGATCCACAGCGGGAATTGAGCGTATTGCAATCGCTTGAAGAAAAGCAAGTGGATGGTGTTGTGCTGTGCAGTTCGCGTCTCGACGATAGCGAGTTAGAAGCAGCATTGGCTCATCACCCGGCCGCTGTGCTGGTCAACCGCCGGCTAGAGGGAGATGGAGTCGTTGGTTCAGTACTGATCGACGACGAAGCTGGCGGCCGGCTGGCTACACAACATCTATTGCAAGCCGGTCACCGAGCAGTAGGCTTCCTCGCTGGCCCCCTGACCTCCCGCAGCAGTCGCCAGCGGGACAAAGGCTATCGTGCTGCCCTGACCGCTGCTGCCTTGCCCCACAATCCTGACTGGACGCGGCATTGCTCCCCCGTAGTACAAAGCGGGCGGGAAACCGCTCGTCATCTGCTGACAGCCTATCCTGAATTGACTGCCATCTTTTGTTATAACGACCTGGTTGCCGTCGGCGCGTTGCAAGCCTGCGCCGATCTGGGCCGCCAGGTGCCTGACGACTTGGCCATCGTTGGCTTTGACGATATCTTGCTGGCTGCCCTGGTCATCCCGCCGTTGACTACCTGCCGTGTGCACCGGTACGAGCTAGGCGCTCAGGCCATGCGGTTGCTGTTGGACCAGATCGGTGGCTCCTCTGGCGAATGTACGGAGATTGTGCTGCAACCGGAACTCATCGTCCGGGCCAGCGCACCGTAGGTGTCTGATGTTCGATGTGCCATGTTTCACGAGTTCTTCGCCTCCCCCCGGGCTGTGCCTCGTGGTGGGGCCTCGAACACTGTGCGCTTTTCCTACTTTGAGGTTGGCTACTTGGCCGCCGAGCTCTTGCTGAAGCAAATCGAAAACGACGAGATTGTCCACGGCAACATTTGGGTGCGCAGCTATCTCATCGAGCGAGAGTCGTGTACTAAGCCTCGCTCGTAAAAAACGCGCTGTTGATAGTGTGGACTCACCCCTGTCTGACCGGGGAGAGGGCGGCGATGAAGATCGCTTTTATTGGCGGTGGCAGTGTTCAGTGGACACCGAAGCTGGTGACCGATATGGCACTGACCGAGACACTGGCCGGCGCCAACCTCGTGCTTCACGATATTGACGCGGATGCACTTGAGTTACTGACCCGCGCCTGCAAGCGCATCGTCGCGCAGGTAGGTGGAAGTCTGCAAGTCACAGCCACGCTGGACCGCGCCGAGGCGCTGCAGGGCGCTGACTTTGTGATCTTGTGCGTTGCGATCGGTGGGCTTCCGGCGGTGCGCAACGATCTGGAGATCCCGGAGCGCTACGGCATCTACCAGCCGGTGGGCGACACGGTGGGGCCTGGTGGACTGGCGCGCGGGCTGCGCCACATCCCTTTCGCCGTGCAGGTCGCCCGCGAGATGCAGCAACTGTGTCCCGATGCCTGGATGCTAAACGTGACCAATCCGATGACGACGATTTGCCGTGGCATGACTCGCGCGACCAGCATTCGCACTATCGGGCTGTGCCACGAGGTGACCGGCGTAAGTCGTCATCTCGCGGGTTTGTTCGGCGTTCCGGTGGAGACAATCACGCTTGAGGTTGCGGGTATCAACCACCTGCCGGTCATTCTGCGCTTTGACATCGGCGGGCGTGATGGAATGGACATACTGCGCGACTGGCTGGCGGAGCACGGGCCATTCGCCCAGGTGGGTCAACTCGACCTCAACTCAGTTTTTGATGTCTTTACCGATCGGCTGGCAGTCAAGCTGACGTTGTTCGAGCAACTCGGCGTGCTGTTCGGCGCGGGCGATCGTCACGTGGCTGAGTTCATTCCTGGCTTCCTGACCGAAGCAAGCGAACATGGCCGTCGCTACGGCGTCGTGCTGACGACGGTTGATCAGCGTGAGGAGATGGCCCGCTTGCGCCGTGCCTGGGTGGAGCGCTTTGTCGGCGGGGGGCCGGAGAAACTGCAGCGGTCGCAGGAGCAACTTGCGCCGGTGATGGCCGCACTCGCCGGAGGGCCCGCGGGCCAATTTATCGTCAACGTGCCGAACAATGGCCAGATAGACAACCTGCCGCACGAAGTGGTCGTCGAGTGTATGGCGGAGGTAGACTCACTGGGAGTGCGGCCACTGGCCGTCGGCGCACTGCCGCACGCGGCCTACGCCGTGATTGCACCTCACGTCGCCCGACAGGAACTGATCGTCGAGGCCGCGCTGACCAACCAGCGTGAGCCAGCGCTGGCCGCGCTGGCTACCGATCCACTGGTGCGCGACCCAGCGACGGTCGAGCCGATGCTCGATGAATTGCTGAAGGCGAATGCAGCCTTGCAGAAAGAGTGAGCAAAGATGGCCGAAGACGTACGGCGTAACCAGTTGCTGCTCGAGGTGAAAGGCCTGAAAATGCACTTTCCCATCGAGCGCGGTTTCTTCCGGTCCAAGCTGGTCGGCTACGTCAGAGCGGTGGACGGCGTGAGTTTCTACATCCGGGAGGGAGAGACACTGGGTCTGGTCGGCGAGAGCGGGTGTGGCAAGACAACAACTGCGCGGGTGATCCTGCGCGCTTATGAACCCACCGCTGGAGAGGTGTGGTTTGCCGACCGCAACCTGGGGAAGGTCAACATTCCCGCCCTTGAAAAGCAGCAGGTCAAGCAGTTGCGCCAGAATATGCAACTGATCTTCCAGGACCCTTATTCCTCGCTCAATCCCCGGATGACGCTGTTGCAGATCGTGGGCGAGCCCTTATTGGTCAACGGGGTCGCCCGTGGGAACGAGTTAAGAGACCGGGTAGCCGAACTCTTGAAGGTGGTGGGGCTGCGATCCGAGTACATGAGCCGCTACCCGCACGCCTTCAGCGGCGGCCAACGCCAGCGCATTGGTGTCGCCCGCGCCCTGGCCCTCAATCCTCAGCTCGTCGTCTGTGATGAGCCCGTGTCGGCCCTGGATGTCTCTATCCAGGCGCAGATCCTCAACTTGCTTCAGGACCTCCAGGAGCAGTTTCACCTCACCTATTTGTTCATCTCGCATGATCTCAGCGTGGTCGAGCACATCAGCGATCGAGTGGCCGTGATGTATGTGGGCAAGCTGGTGGAGAGTGCCACGACGGAAGAGTTGTTCATCAATCCCCAGCATCCCTATACCGAAGCGTTGCTTTCGGCTGTTCCCAAGCCCGACCCCCGGCTACGCACAGAGGCGATCGTGTTGCCTGGGGATGTGGCCGATCCGGCCAATCCGCCCAGCGGCTGCTATTTCCACCCGCGCTGCCAATACCGGATAGATCGTTGTGAAACGGAGGAGCCGGCTCTGCGGCAAATCGCGCCAGATCATTTCGTGAGCTGCCATCGGGCGGAGGAGTTAGAGCTGACAGGCGTTCTCGGCCCGGCCCAGCCGGTGATCTGAGGTTTTGCCCGTGAGTGCCTCAGAAGGGAGGATGCTTGAGGCCAGGAAAGGAGGTGTATATCGGACAGTTGCGAGTGGCATCAAATAGATGCCAGGGAACAAAGGAACAAAAGTAGAAAGACCGCTAGTGATCTCTAAAATTAAAAGGAGGTAGAGAAACAATGAAGGAGAGGCGAAAGATAACGAGGCGCGAGTTCTTGCGCGTGTCGGCATTGGTCACGGCAGGGGTGGTGTCTGCGGCATGCGCTCCTCAAGCAGCACCCACTGAAACACCAGTGCCTACAAAGCCACCGACGCCGAAGCCTGAGGCTACACCAACGCCGAAGCCTGCGGCTACCCCAACGCCCGTGAGCAAGTACAACGAGGCGCCGATGCTGGCCGACCTGGTGAAGCAGGGGAAGTTGCCGCCGGTAGACGAGCGGCTGCCCAAGAACCCTTGCGTATTGCCGGTAAACGATGACATCGGCAACTACGGCGGCACCATGCGCCGGGCGTTCAAGGGCGTTTCGGACCGCTGGGGTCCTACCAAGGCGAACGACCACTTCTTCGCCTGGTGGGACATTGACCTGAACGTGCAGCCCCACCTGTGCGAGTCCTGGGAGACCAACGACGACGCCAGCGAGTGGACCTTCCACCTGCGCGAGGGCACGAAATGGTCCGACGGCACAGAGTTTACCAGCGACGACATCGTGTGGTGGTACGAGAACGAGATGAGCAACAAGGACCTGTGGCCCTCGCCCTACATCAAGTGGACTGTCACCGTTGGCGCAGAAAAGGTCTTCACGGATCTCGAGGCGCCCGACAAGTACACCGTCAAGATGAAGTTCGCCCGGGCCAAGACACTGTTCATCTACGACCTTACCCGTGGCACCGGCATGGAATCGTTCGGCGTCGGCTGCCTCACGCCCAGCCACTACATGAAGCAGTTCCACATCGACTTCGCTGATGACCCGGAGGCACTGAAAGCAGCGGCGACGAAGGCCGGTTTCGAGAGCTGGGCAGTTTACTACCTCGACCGGAACTGGTGGTACATGAACCCTGAGCGACCCGGTCTCGGCCCGTGGCTGGCTAAGAACGCGCTCTCCGAGGAGCTGTTCGTCATGGAGCGGAATCCCTACTTCTACGGTGTAGACCCCGAGAGCAATCAACTCCCCTACGTTGACGCGATCCAGCACCGCCTGTACGAGTCGGACGAGGTGCTCAACCTGTGGATCACCAACGGCGAGATCGACTTCCAGGCCCGCAATCTGGCCATGGCGAACTACACGCTCTACAGGGAGAGCGAGGCAAGCGGCGACTACCACGTTTTCGTCCAGAAGACGGCCGGTCACAAATGCCTGCAGTGCAACCTCACCACCAAGAACGAGCGGCTGCGCGAGTTCTTCAACGAGCGGAACGTGCGTATCGCCCTCTCGCTGGCCGTCAATCGCGACGAGATGAACGAGCTGGCTTACGACGGTTTCTACACGCCGCGCCAGTACAGCCCGATGGAACAGTCGCCCCAGTACTACCCCAAGCTGTCGAACCTCTACCTGGACTACGACCCGGACGAGGCTAACCGACTGCTGGACGAGGCCGGCTACGACAAAAAGGACGCCGACGGCTTCCGCCTGTGGAAGGACGGCAGCGGCACCTTGAGCTTTGAAATCGTGGGTACCTGGGAGGCTGGCCAACCTGACGAGGACGCGGCCCAGTTGCTTGTCAAGTACTTCGCCGACGTGGGTATCAAGTGCGCTTACAAGTACAACGAGCGCTCGCTGTACACCGAGCGCTTTGGGGCCAACGACATTGAGGCTGCCTGGTGGGGCGGCGACCGGACGCTGTTGCCCCTTGCGCCACTGGCTGTCATCTTCCGGGGGTACCAGCTCGACCGTCCGTGGGCCTGCGCCTGGGGCCTGTACCTGCAGAAGCCCAGCGATCCCAACGCTGAGAAGCCGCCTGAGGGCCACTGGATCAATGACATCTGGAACATCTGGGATCAGGTCGAGGCGGAGGCCGATCCGGACAGGCAGACCGAGCTGTTCTTCAAGATCCTCGATATCTGGGCCGAGGAGCTGCCCATGCCCGGCTACCTGGGCAACCAGCCAGCCCCGTGCATCGTCAAGAACGGTTTCCGGGGCTACCTGGATGGTATGCCGTCGGACGACACTGTCGCCGACGAGCACTTCCTCGGTACAGAGACCTACTA
>JBAWAP010000150.1:0-4634 GCA_049589355.1 Anaerolineae bacterium | reverse complement strand
AGTCGAGACAGCGCTGAGTGTCTTGGCCCAGGTCTGGAACATTGAATGGCCCAGAGCTAGGAGTTTGTCAGGTATCATCGCGCGAATTGCAACGCGAATCCTGGCTCACACTATCAGCTTCATCGTCACACCGCAGCTACTCCCAGCGGAAACTAGCAATTAGAGTCATTGTATTTTCGGGCGATGGAGAGCCAACGCCCCGATGCATTGGTGCGAGATCCCAAGGCAGTGGAGCTGGTCGGCCAGCTCGACTATGACTTCTCCGGCGTCCAGAGGCTGAAGGACGAACAGGTCAATTACCTGCTGCGCATGAGAGAGTTCGACCGCCTGGCGTGGGCGTTCCTGGCAGAGCACCCCGAGGGGGTGATCGTCGACCTGGGCTGCGGGCTCGACACCCGCTTCGAGCGGGTCGATAACGGGCAAGTAGAGTGGTACGGCCTCGATCTGCCGGAGGTGATCGAGCTGAGGAAAGAGCTGCTCGAAGAGACACCGCGTAGTCATTTCATTGGGTGTTCGGTGCTCGATTTCTCGTGGATGGATGCCCTGAGCGGCCAGGCGGGCAAGCATATCCTCTTTCTAGCTGAGGCTATGCTGGTTTATCTGGAAGAGGCCGACGTCAAGCGGTTGGTGCAGGCGCTCGCTGAGCGCTTCCCCGGCGCGGAGCTGGTGTGCGACGCGTACTCGCCGGTGGTGGTTCGCTTTCATCCGCGCCCGCCGGCTGTGGCCCGGCCGCGCTGGGGACTGAAGGATGATCGGGATGTGGAAGCATGGGCGCCCGGCATTCGCCTGCTCAGCCAGTGGTATTACTTCGACAAGCCAGAGCCGCGCCTGGGTGCCTTCCAGCTCATGCGGTACATCCCATTCGTCGCCAAGGTGGTGCGTATCGTGCATTACCGGCTTGGAGAGGCAGCAGGGTGAGAAGAGCTTTTATTGCGGACAATGAGGAGGACCTATGCAAGCAAAACCCAATTTCATAGTGTCTCTCTCCGACGCCTCTGCCGGACTGTCGCAGGTGGGAGGGAAAGGCGCTTCGCTGGCACGCATGGCAGCGGCCGGCCTGCCTGTGCCGCCCGGTTTTCACATCACTACGGCGGCCTATCGCCGATTCGTGGCAGAGAACGAGCTGCAAGCGCAGATTCTGGCGGCTGTCTCCGCGGCCACTCCCGATCAGCCTGCAACGCTCGAAGAGGCATCCAGCCGGATCGGACAACTTTTCGCGCAGAGTGCGATGCCGGATGATATTGCCGAGGCGATTCGACGAGCGTATGCCGAGCTTGGCGGGGGTGACGTGCCCGTCGCCGTGCGTTCCTCGGCCACCGCTGAGGACTTGCCGGAGATGTCGTTTGCCGGCCAGCAGGAGACCTATCTCAACATGCACGACATGCACGGTGAAGCGATGGTGCTCGATGCCGTCAAACGCTGCTGGGCTTCGCTCTGGGCGCTGATCCCGGCGGCGCTATGTGCGCTGGCCTTTATCATTCGCACCGCGCTGGAGGATAGGACGCTTCAGGCCGAGCTTGATGGCTACAAGGACTATGCTCAGCAGACACGTTATCGCTTGCTGCTGGGTGTCTGGTGATCGCCCATAGAGGCGGTTCGCGAACCGCTTCCTACGAAACGGAGGTGAAGAATCATGGCTACAAAAAAGAAGGCTGCATCGGGCGCGAGCTTTCTCGACATGCAGGCCTATGTCGGCATCACTAAACACATTGGCGGCTTTGAAGCAACTAACGAGCTCCTATCGCTATGCCACATTGGGGATGCTCGGGAAGTCCTGAATGTGGGCTGTGGGATTGGCGTCGGATCCGCCTACATCGCCAAGAAGTATGGTTGCCATGTGGTGGGCATGGATATTTCGGAGAAGATGATTGAATGGTCACGACGACGCGCAAGAGAGGACAGGGTCGAGGCCAAGGTCGAGTTCCGGACGGCCGACGTGTTGGACTTGGCCTTCGAAGCAGACCGCTTTGACGTTGTCTTTGCCGAATCGGTGCTTCTATTCGTAGAAGACAAGGCGCGGGCGATTCGGGAATGCGTGCGGGTGACAAAGCCAGGTGGCTACGTTGGGCTGAACGAGGGCTTCTGGATCAAGCAGCCGTCTCCTGAGCTGGTTACGCGGGTTAAGGATGCAATCGGTCCTTTTATCTCGACCCTTGAGACCTGGCAGGCGCTTTGGGAGGCATCCGGGTTACAGGAGCGGGTGGTGAGAATCTGCCAGACTGACTCCCGCAAGGAAGTCAAGAGCCGAATACAGTGGATCGGTTGGCGGTGGCTTCTAAGAGCCTGGGGCCGGGTGCTGCGTCTGTACATCACGAATCCAGCAATCAGGCAGTCCATCAAGGAGATGTTCGATGTGCCATCGGAAGTGTTTCAGTACGCGGGATATGGGCTGTTCGTCGGCAAGAAGTAGGAGCGGAAACACAGTTATGACCGTGACGTGGGGCTGCATCAGGAGTGGGTGGAGAGGAAACCTATAGAACATCTTACAGGAGGGACAAATGAACACCAATGTTGAGCAACCCAAAAGGGCATCTGAGGTAATCAGGGCGGTTGGTTGGAAAGCATGGCTCAGGTTCGCCGCATTCGCGTTGCTACTGCCAATGGTCTTGTTCATCGCGGCGGGTCGCTTGAATTGGGTGTGGGGTTGGGTCTATGTCGGCGTAGCTGTTTCTTTTACATTGATTAGCCGGATTATCGTGATACGCACAAACCCAGATTTGATAGCAGAACGGGCCCAATCACTTGACCGGGAGGACGTCAAGGGTTGGGACAGACTGATCGTCTTTCTCCTGATCCTGGTTGGCCCGCTGGCCTGGATGATCGTGGCCGGGCTGGATGAACGCTTCGGGTGGTCGCCACAGATTCCCCTCGCGTTCCAGCTTGCTCCACTGGCCATCATGGTGCCGGGCTACGTTGTCGGCATCTGGGCCATGGCGGTGAACAGGTACTTCTCGGCCGTTGTGCGCATTCAGAAAGACCGAGGTCAAACCGTCGTCACCGATGGGCCATATCGGTTTGTGCGCCATCCGTCTTACGCCACCGGGATTGTATCCTACCTCGTGACGCCGATTCTGCTTGGCTCGCTGTGGGCGCTCATCCCATGCAGTCTGGTAGGGGTGGTCACAATCATCCGTACGGCGCTGGAGGACCGTACGCTGCAAGACGAACTCGACGGTTACAAGGAGTACGCCGCACAGGTGCGCTACCGGCTGCTGCCAGGGGTGTGGTGAGGCTGGTACACTGGTAGATTGGTACATTGGTAAATTGGTAGACTGGTGACTGAGACCGATGTACCAGTTTCCCAATTTACCAGTATACCGAGACCGAGGTGACCGATGATCTTCAAAAATCTCCTTCGACGTAAGGGACGCACCATTCTGACGCTGGTGGGTATTGCCATCGGCGTGGCGGCCATCGTCGCGCTGGGAGCGGTGGCCAAAGGGCTGAAGGCCGGCTTCTCTGCCATGACCCAGGGTAGCCAGGCCGACCTGGTGCTTAGCCAGGCCGAGGCGATGAGCGCGTTGATCAGCAGCCTCAATGAGGCGGTGGCCGACGGGGTGCGCGCTCTGTCGGGGGTGGCCGATATAGATGGTATGCTATACACCAACGCCCTGATCGACGATACGACTTATCTCATCATCTTTGGCTACGAGCCCGATGGCTTTGCTCTCGATCACTTCCGCATCGTCGAAGGGCAGTCGCTGGCGGAGGCGCGCGGCGTGCGGGGCAAACCTCTCATCTTGGGCAAGCGGACGGCGCAGAGCATGGACGTGCAGGTGGGCGATACGCTTCGCATCACCGGCAGCGCCTTCCGCGTCGTCGGCATCTACGAGACGGGGAGCGGGCTTGAAGACGGCGCGGCGGTCGTCCCGCTTCAAGAGGCTCAGACGCTGGCCCTGCAGCCACACCGGGTCTCAATGCTTTACGTTAGGCTGAAGGATCCTGGTGAGGCTGACCAGTCGCGGACGCGGATAGAGCGGCGCTTCCCCGAACTAACCGTGGCGACGGCAGCAGGCTTTGCCAATCAAGAGCAGTTGTTTGAGTTATTGGATGCGATAGGAATGGCGGTTGCGGGCCTGGCGGTCGTGATCGGTGGGATCGGTATGGCCAACACGCTCTTCATGTCGGTCTTTGAGCGCACGCGGGAGATTGGCCTTCTGCGCAGCCTGGGCTGGCGACGGCGGCGAGTGCTGGGAATGATTCTGAAGGAGTCGCTGGTGTTGGGGGTAGTGGGCGGCGTCTGTGGCATCCCCCTGGGGTTGGGACTGGGTGGATTGATCGGCTCGGCGGGAATATGGGGAGGGGCAATAGAACCGGCCTACACGCCTCCGTTGTTCGTGCAGGCCATCGTGGTGGCGATGGTAGCCGGGGTGGTGGGCGGACTCTATCCGGCCTGGCGGGCCACGCGACTGCGGCCGGTGGAAGCGTTGCGGTATGAGTAGGTTGGCACATTGGTAAATTGGGACACTGATAGATTGGTAAACTGGGCCTCACCAATCTACCAATTTACCAGTCTCAGTAGATGGAAAATTATTAGCAGAGGCGGCCCCCACGCCGCCGATTCGCGGGCACGGGAGCCCAATGGCACTAACTCTTTCAGGCTGTACAGGGATGACGGATTCTGAGAATCCATT
>JBAWAP010000149.1:0-40526 GCA_049589355.1 Anaerolineae bacterium | reverse complement strand
GGTGCCTTACCGCACTCCCGGGGGGCACCGCAGGTACAGCCTCAGGATGTTGAACCAATACCTCAACAATAGCCGCAAAAGAAGGGAGGTGTGAAACTGGCAAAGGATAGGGGTAACCTCATGACCTCCAAGGAGGCGGCAAGGTACCTGTGGGTGAATATGTTCACCCTGAGCAAGATAGACAGCGAGGGCGGATTGGTTTCTTACCGCAGCAACAGCCGTCGCTGATTACTCAAGAGAAGCCTGATGGTCTACTAGCCGCATAACCGTTCACCTCCACTGAGCTGGCTGCATCGCCGACTTTGACTTACTGGGCCGACATTTAGGGCTTTGCAGCCAGCTTTGCTTTACCATGTTAGGGGTAGTCCAGTCCTAGTCAGCCAGGCGATTAGCCAGAACGGGGCCTTCGTGGTAGAATAGGGGGCAGCGCAATGATGTCGTGTGGTCTTCGATTTGTGATTACTGATGTCTATTTCCAAGCAATCGAGAATCGGCAATCGGAAATCGAAAATCGTCTGTGGGAGGAAAAAGTTGCGTCTTGGCAATGCGAACTTGCACATCGTTAGCGATGGCCTCGCCTGGATGGACGGCGGGGGACACTTCGGGCTGGTGCCCAAAGTGCTCTGGGAGAAAGTCGTTCAGGCCGACGAGTTGAACCGAATCCCCATGGCCCTGAACTGTCTGTTCGTCGTCTCCGAGGGCAGAAGGATATTGGTAGATACTGGCTTTGGCGATAAGCTGTCTTCTAAAGAGCGCCAGATCTACAGCATTGCGGGCGAGAGTCGCCTGCTGGGGGACTTGCGCCGCCTGGGCTTCGCTCCCGAGGAGATTGAGATCGTCATTAACACCCATCTTCACTCCGACCACTGCGGCGGGAACACTATCTTGAGGGAGGGAGAGGTCGTTCCCACTTTCCCCAGCGCCGAATACTGGGTCCAACGCTTGGAGTGGGCCGATGCCCGTTACCCTAACGAGCGCACCAAAGCCACCTACCTGGCCGAGAATTTGGTCCCCTTGGAAAAGCGTGGCCAATTGCGCCTCCTTTACGGCGACACGCGCGTCACCTCCGAGGTGCGATGTATTGTCACCAGAGGCCACACCCGAGCTCACCAGAGTGTCGTTATCGAATCAGGTGGGGAGACGGCTATCTACCTGGGTGACCTGGCCTCCTGGGCGATAGGCATCGAGCGCCTCGCCTGGGTGTCCGCCTTTGACGTAGAGCCTTTGGAAACTATAGAAACCAAGCGCCGCATTAGAGATTGGGCTCTGGAGAAGGAGGCCCTCCTCATCTTTGAGCACGACTCGCGGGTCCAGATGGGGTATCTGCGGGAGGAGGATGGGAAGTACAAAGTGATCGAGGTGGCACCCGAATCAGGAAAGCCCTAGCAAACGAAGAGGGTGGAGGCTTCTTCCCCGCCCTTCGTTTTTGGCGAAGATCACTTCTGGCACTGGGGGCAAAAAAACGTCCCCCGTCCGCCCACTACCGTGCGCTCGATGGGCGTCCCGCAGCGGGGGCAGGGCTGCCCCGTGCGCCTGAACACCCGAAGATATTCCTGATTCCTCCCCTCCCTCCCCTCGGCGTCGC
The DNA here is from genome assembly GCA_049589355.1 of Anaerolineae bacterium. Lineage (GTDB taxonomy): Bacteria > Chloroflexota > Anaerolineae > VGOG01 > VGOG01 > JBAWAP01. The sequence goes on along the minus strand of JBAWAP010000149.1, from coordinate 38,941 downwards.
GATAGGCAGTTAAAGTGGTGCCCCTGTTTTCGATCCCCTGCTGCAAAACTTGGTGGATAGCGCTATACAGACACTCGATGTCCTCGGCTGTCAACGTGTCGGCCCTGCGCTCAGGGTGGATGCGGGCGGTGAAGAGGGCTTCGTCGGCGTAGATGTTGCCAATGCCAGCGATGAACCGCTGGTTCAGGAGCAGGGGCTTGATCATGCCCCGCCTTCCAGAGAGGAGGGCGGCGAAATCGGCCAGGGCGAAATCGTCGTCCAGGGGTTCCGGCCCCAGCCCGCCCACTATCTTCTCCTCGTCGTCCACCAGATAGACCCGGCCCAGCTTGCGCATCTCGTTGAAGCGCAGTTCCCGCCCATCGTCCAGCTCGAAGATAAGGTGGTCGTGCTTGTCGAGCTCATCGCTGGAATTCTTGATCAGAAGGCGGCCCGTCATGCGCAGGTGAAAGATCAGGCTTTCTCCCCCCGAAAGAGCGCAGATCAGGTACTTGCCCCGCCGCTTCACAGCGAGGACCTTTTGGCCCACGAGGCCGCGTTTGAACTCCTCCACCGTTGGCTTGGCGACCAAATTCTCCCAGCCGATGCGGACCCCAACGATAGTGCGGCCGACGAGGGGGTCTAGCAGGCCGCGCGCAATGGTTTCAACCTCTGGTAGTTCAGGCATACGTTCTCACTCTTCAAGAAGCAACGCCGCAGCCGAGTAGGGGTCCAGCTCGCGGCGAAGGATGCGGTCAATAAGGCTGTCGAACTGCACGTCATCCAGTCTTCCGAAGAAGCTCCTGGCCATTTCCTGAGTTAGAATACTCCTGAGTTCTCCCTCAACGCGCTCTCGCTCGCGTCGCTGGAGATTCCCACTTTCCTGCAGGTAAGCGGCGTGTTCTTCGATGACTTCTACCACGGCACCGATGCCCTCGCCGTGGAGGGCTATCGTCTTATGAATGGGAGGGCGCCAGCCAGGACTCTGGGGCGAAAGGTGCGAGAGGTGGTTGAGGTCCAGGATCATCTGCAGGGCCAGGGCGGTGCTGTCGGCTCCCTCCCGGTCGGCCTTGTTGACCACGAAGATGTCGGCGATCTCGGTGATGCCGGCTTTGATGGCCTGGATGTCGTCACCCAGGCCCGGTGCTTCCACCACAATAGTGGTGTGGGCGGCCTTGGCGATGTCCACCTCCGCCTGGCCGGCCCCCACCGTCTCCACGAAAATCGTCTGATAGCCAGCGGCGTCCAGTACCTTGATAACGTCGGCGGTGGCCCGGGCCAGGCCACCCAGGCTACCACGGGTGGCCATGCTGCGAATAAAGATGCCCGGGTCTCCCGACAGGTCCCGCATCCTGATGCGATCGCCTAAGAGGGCTCCGCCGGAGAAAGGGCTGGTGGGGTCCACAGCGATGATGCCCACCGTGCGGCCCCTCTGGCGGTAGACCTTGGCCAGCTCGTTGACCAGGGTGCTCTTGCCCGTGCCCGGCGCGCCTGTAACGCCCACGATGTGAGCCTGGCCAGTGTGGGGATAGAGCATGGACAGGGCCTCTCGCGCCTCAGCCCCATCGTTTTCTATTATCGTAATCAAACGGGCGATGGCGCGGCGATCGCCCGTCAACAATCGTTGGATAAGTTCCATGATGTCGGGTAGGTTGGTAAATTGGTAGATTGGTAAACTGGTAGATTGGTGAATCGTTTCCCGATTTACCAGTTTACCAGTGTACCAATTACCGTTCACCAATCTCCTCCTCGATGAATTGGATCACCTGCTTGGTGGATGTGCCCGGCCCAAAAATGCCTCGGATACCCAGTTCGTTGAGGGCTGGCACATCCTCGTCGGGGATGATCCCGCCGGCAACGACCAACACGTCGTCCAGGCCGTTCTCCTTTAGAAGGTTGATGATTCGAGGGAAGAGCGTCGTATGGGCTCCCGACAGAATGGAGAGGCCCACCACGTCCACGTCCTCCTGCAGGGCTGCCTCCACGATCATCTCCGGCGTCTGGCGGAGGCCGGTGTAGATGACCTCCATTCCGGCATCGCGCAGGGCCCGCGCCACTACCTTGGCTCCGCGATCGTGGCCGTCCAGGCCCGGCTTGGCGATAAGCACTCGAATCTTTTTCTCGGGCATAGATTCCTCCCAATCCAAAGTTCAAAGCTCAAACTTCCAACTTCCAGCTTCCAACATCCAGTCTCCAACCCTCACAGAATCACCGGCTCCCGGTACTCGCCGAAGACCTCCCGGAACACACCGCATATTTCGCCCAGGGTGGCATAGGCTCGCACTGCGTCGAGGATATAGGGCATCAGGTTCTCGGTGCCTTGGGCTGCTTCCCGCAGGGCCTCCAGCCTCTGGGCCACCAACTCGTTGTCCCGCTCCCTTCTGACCCGGGCCAGTCGCTCCCGCTGCCGCCGCTCTCCCTCGCGGTCTATCTCCAGGAGGGGAATGGTCAGGGGCTCGTCGGTCAAATAGTCGTTGACGCCGACGATGGTGCGTTGGCCGGTGTCAATCTCGCGCTGATAGCGGTAGGCGCTCTCAGCGATCTCACGCTGAGGGAAGCCCCGCTCAATAGCACCGAGCATTCCCCCCAGGGATTCGATCTTCCGAAAGTACTCGTAAGCTTCTTCCTCCATGCGATTCGTCAGGGCCTCGACGAAGTAGCTGCCGGCCAGGGGGTCAACAGTGTTTACCACCCCCGATTCGTGGGCGATGATCTGCTGAGTGCGGAGAGCGATGCGCACGGCAGACTCCGAGGGCAGGGCCAAAGCTTCGTCCATGGAGTTGGTGTGCAGGCTCTGAGTTCCGCCCAGAACGGCGGCCAGGGCCTGGATGGCCGTGCGCACGATGTTGTTCTCCGGCTGCTGGGCGGTGAGGGAACAGCCGGCGGTTTGGGTGTGAAAGCGCAGCCACCAGGAGCGGGGGTTCTTGGCGCCAAACTTCTCCTTCATCTCCCGCGCCCAAATCCTTCGCGCGGCGCGGAATTTGGCAATCTCCTCGAAGAAGTCGTTGTGGGCGTTGAAGAAGAAGGACAAGCGAGGGGCGAACTCGTCCACGTCCAGCCCCCGCTCCATGCCCGCCTTGACGTATTCGAGGCCGTCGGCCAAAGTAAAGGCCAGCTCCTGAGCAGCGGTAGCACCGGCCTCGCGGATGTGATAACCGCTGATGGAGATGGTGTTCCACTTGGGCAGGTACTTGGTGCCGAACTCGAAGGTATCTACGACCAGGCGCATGGATGGCTTGGGAGGGAAGATGAACTCCTTTTGAGCGATGTACTCCTTGAGGATGTCGTTCTGGATGGTGCCGCCCAAAACCTCCATAGGGATGCCCCTTTTTTCAGTGGCCGCAATGTACATGGCCCAGATGACGGCCGCAGGGGAATTGATGGTCATGGAGGTGGTGATCTCATCCATGGGAATGTCGTCGAAGAGGATTTCCATGTCGGCCAGGGAGGAGACGGCCACCCCACACTTGCCGAACTCACCTTCGGCCTGGGGATCGTCGGTATCGTAGCCGTATAGGGTGGGCATGTCGAAGGCCACCGAGAGGCCAGTCTCGCCGTGCTCCAGGAGATATTTATAGCGGGCGTTGGTCTCCTCGGCGGTGCCGAAGCCGGCGAACATGCGCATTGTCCAGAGCCGCCCCCGGTACATCGTAGGGTGCACGCCCCGGGTGAAGGGGTACTGGCCGGGAAAGCCCAGGTCGCGCTCGTAGTCGAAGTCGGCGATGTCCAGGGGGGTGTAGAGGCGCTCCACAGGAGCACTGGAGGTGGTGATAAAAGTATCGCGTCGCTCAGGGAAGCGAGTCAACGTCTTTTGGAGGGTAGTCTCCTTCCACTTATCCTGTTCTTCCCTTATCTCGTCCCGCTTCTCCTTGTTGAACATGCAACATCCTCCCAATGTTGACAAAATTCTTTCACTGATGTATCATAACAACGATGAAAGAGCACACAAAATCTTGGGTCGAAAGAGCCAAATATGACCTGGAGACCGCTGAGGCCTTGTTCAGAACAGAACGCTGGGTCTATGTGGTCTTCATGTGCCATCTTTGCATCGAAAAGCTGCTCAAGGCCTGCGTGGTGGAGTTTGCCGACCGGTTTCCTCCCAAGATTCATAATTGGCTGCGACTGGCACATGTCGCTGGAATCGAGTTCCCGTCCCATCTGCAAGAATTCGCAGCCGAGATGTCTGAGCAGAGTGTGCCGACACGCTACCCGGAAGACCTTAAAGGCTTCACCAAAGGGCGAGCCCAGAGTTGCCTGGATAAGACGAAGGAACTGTACAAATGGCTAAGACAGAGGCTGAGCTCAGAAGGATAATCAAGGAATATGTGCAAGCATTAGAGGATGAAATCCGCATTTCAAGAGTCATCCTTTATGGCTCCTATGCCCGCGGTCATCCAGATGAGTGGAGCGATGTAGACATCGCTGTTATTTCCCCGGATTTTGACAGCCTTGATCAATGGGAACGTCAAGGCCTCCTAGGACGCAAACGCTTGGGATGTGATCTGGCTTTGGAGGCCCTAGGCTACAGCTCTGAAGAATACGAAAATGCTCATCATCTTACCTTCCTAGGCGAGATCAAGCGCATAGGGAAGGTGATCTACGAAGCAGAGTAAGCATTATCTGTAATCAATACTCGATCCCTCTTCGCCCCACTACCCCCTCAGCATACGGATGCTTGATGTCCAACATCTCCGTCACCAAGTCGGCCCGCTTGACTACATCAGGGTGAGCATAGCGGCCGGTGAGCACCAGCTCAACCTTCTCTGGCTTGGCATCGAGTAGGCTTAGCACCTCGGCCAGGCTGATGAGCCCGAAGCCCAAGGCCACGTTGATCTCGTCGAGGATCACGATGTCGTACTGGCCACCCAGAATAATCTGGCGGGCGTGATCCAGGGCTTCGTGAGCCTGGCGGATGTCTTCAGGATCGGGGTTGTCTTGGTCCACGAACTCAGGTCGGCCGAACTGGCGCAAGGTGATGTTAGGCAGCTTCTCTACGCTGACTAGCTCACCGTACTCGGGCCAGCCCTTCATAAACTGGATGATGTAGACTTTGAGCCCTTGTCCTGCTGCCCGGAGGGCTAACCCCAGGGCGGCAGTGGTCTTGCCTTTGCCCAGGCCAGTGTAAACCTGGATGAGACCACGCTCTAACGGCATTAGATTCTCCTTAACGGCCACGAGTTAGGCGGCCTCCGTCTTCTCAATCGGCGAATTGCCGCCCTCAAAGAAGTCTCACCAAAGCCTGGGCTTCTTCCTTTGTCTGCATGTGTAGCGCGTAGACCATGTCCTCGTCCCTCTCCCCGGCCGGCGCTTCGAACGACACTGCATACCCTTCCGCCATCTTGTTGATCCCAGCAACATACGGCGCGATGACCAACCACAGGCCTTTTCTCGCCCAACCACGCCCGACCGTCACACGCTTGACTGCACTCACAGCGAACGTTGTGGTCTGGCCCTCTGTTCCTGCTGTGAAAGCCTTGACATTCTCCAGTTCCCACAGACACACCGCTCCGAAAGTGCTTACGGCCCAGTGTGCAATTGCCAGCACCAGCGCGACAACCAAGTATCTCCAATCCCAGAGGACCGCCGCGACCAGTAACACTGGCACTATCGCCCAGAAAAGGACCAGTTGTGCGGCTATCCACAGACGATAAATGATAACTCCTACCCTCGGACCAGTGACCGAGACTGTCTGGCCATCCACTGACACCCTGACACGGCTCCCGAAACGGGAACTCGTCCGGTAGGAATACGCCTTGAAACTCGTCTCTTGGCCTGCCATGTGCTTTACCCTCCAACCGGTATCCATTTCATAATCAATGCAAGTCCTGGAATCCGCGTTGGCCGCCTACAACAGGGAGTCGAAACGATGCCGCCGCTCACTAGCACGGCTTTTCGATCAGCTCAATGAGCACGCCGTGGGCGCTTTTGGGATGTAAGAAAGCCACCCGGCCGTGAGCTCCTTGGCGAGGCTGCTCGTCAATGAGTCGGACTCCCTTGGCCGCCAAATCCTGCAGCGCGGCCTCGATGTCGTCAACCTCGAAGCAGATGTGATGAATCCCTTCGCCCCGCTTCTCCAGGAACTTGGCAACGCCGCTATCGCTGGTCAGAGGCTCCACCAACTCGATTTCGCTATCGCCCACAGGCAAAAAGGCAACCTTCACCGCTTGCTCCGGTACCTCTTTGACATCGTTCAGCTCTAGTCCCAGGGCCTCCTCATAGACCTGCAGAGCTTCCTCGATGCTGTGCACGACGACGCCGATGTGGTCTATCTTCTTGATCATGACTCTATCCATCAAGGAATGTTCCACCATTCGAATACCTCAGCGGCGCGCTCGCGCTTGAGAGGCACTCTTCGTTCCCATGCCCCGGTGGCCAGCGAGCGCAACGTCCTCTTATCCCCGATCAGAAACAGCTTCGGGCCAGCCAGCACATTGGCCACGAAACCGTAACCTAATTGAACCCTGCTGCGAAAGCTCTGGGGAGTGCGGACGTAGCAAGTGATCTCCCTGTTGATAGAGCTTTGAACCTCCTCGGCCCTGGCTTGAAGCTCTTGCTTCGAGATGTCTCCCACCACAAAGATTGCTATGGGATCGGTCAGCCTTTCCCGCTCCGAAGCAAAGGGGCCGTGGATCAAAGCGACTTTAACCTGATTGTCAGCCTGTGCATCTGCCAGGACAACCTTCGAGCCGACCGTCTTGAGGAGCATCCTTCTCAGCTCTGGGAACGAGCTGTAGTCACGGTTGCCCTGGAAGTATACTTTGTTGGTGTCGGTGGACTTGTGGATCACTCCCAGGGCCTCCAAATTCTCGGTTTCTCGTTGGATGGAGCGTATAGCCAGGCCCGTTATGGTCTCGATCTCCCTCTGGTAGAATTTAGTGTCGGAGTTCAATAACAAGAGGCTCAGGATTTGGACCCGTGCCGATGAAGAAAAGAGTTCTTTCAGCATGGAACACCTCCTTCATATATGCAGATTGTAGTCAATGATAATCTGAAGAGCGCGTTCTTGCTGCGCTGGTCCTGACATCGCCGCCCGTCGAGGCGGACCGAGTCGCTTGCCTTACGACAAACCCACCCGTTCTTCTTTCTAAATTGCCATTGTGTATACATATTGCAGTCATGTTGCATCCATAAAGCTGGTCTACAGCGCCAGTGTGGGTTTGTACTCGCCGAATACTTCTCTCAGTACTCCGCAGATTTCACCCAGGGTGGCGTAAGCCTCTACGCACTCCAGAATAATAGGCAGTACATTCTCCTTGCCTTGCGCTGTCTTCCTCAATAAAGTCAGTAAGTTTCGTACCTTGTCACCATCGCGCCGCTCCCTGAGAGCCTGGAGCCGTTCGATCTGTTGCTTGCTGACTCTGGGGTCAACCTTCAAGCGCCGCAGAGGCACCTCTTCCTCTATTGTGAACCTGTTGACCCCCACCACCGCTCTAGCTCCTTCCTCTACCTCTAACTGATAACGGTAGGCACTCTCCTGGATCTCCCGCTGAACGAAACCTCGCTCGATGGCTGCCAACGCTCCACCCATCGCGTCAATCTTCTCGATGTATTCTTGGGCCCTGGTCTCGATTTCGTTGGTCAGCGCCTCAACGTAGTAGCTTCCGGCTAAGGGATCAATGGTATTAGCCACGCCACTCTCGTGGGCGATGATCTGCTGGGTTCTGAGGGCGGTCTGAACCGATTTCTCCGTAGGCAGCGATAACGCCTCGTCGCGAGAGTTGGTATGCAGCGACTGTGTGCCGCCCAGCACAGCGGCCAAGGCTTGAAGAGTCACTCGCACCACATTGTTATCGGGCTGCTGAGCAGTCAGAGTGCAACCAGCCGTCTGGGTGTGAAAGCGCAACATCCAAGAGCTAGGCTCACGCGCTCCAAACCGCTCCTTCATTATCCTGGCCCACAGCCGCCGAGCCGCTCTGAACTTGGCCACCTCCTCCAAAAAGTCGTTATGAGCGTTAAAGAAGAAGGAAATCCGGTCGGCAAACTCGTCCACGTTCAAGCCAGCTTCGATGGCCGCCTCCACGTAGGCGATGGCGTTGGCGAAGGTGAAGGCCACCTCTTGCACGGCCGTCGCCCCCGCCTCACGGATGTGATAGCCTGAGATGGATATTGTGTTCCAGCGAGGTAAGTTATCTTTACAGTAAGAGAATACATCGGTAATGAGACGCATAGAGGGTTGGGGTGGAAAGATGTAAGTCCCACGAGCTACGTACTCTTTCAAGATATCGTTCTGGATGGTGCCCTGCAATACCTGGGGATCTATCCCCTGCTTTTTGGCCACCACGATATACATGGCGAGGAGGATGGCTGCTGGCGCGTTGATGGTCATGGAGGTGCTGACTTTATCGAGGGGGATGCCTTCGAAAAGGGCTTCCATGTCCTCCAGGGAATCAATGGCCACGCCAACCTTTCCGACCTCCCCCTCAGCCAAGGGGTGGTCTGAGTCGTAGCCGATCTGGGTAGGCAGGTCAAAGGCTACTGAGAGGCCCGTCTGACCCTGAGAGAGGAGATACTTATAGCGGCGGTTGGACTCCTCGGCGGTAGCGTAGCCCGCGTATTGGCGCATAGTCCAGAGGCGCCCTCGGTACATGGTGGGATGCGCGCCGCGAGTGAAGGGGTATTGGCCTGGGAACCCCAAATCCTCGACGTAGTCTATTTCCGCTTCCTTGGGCGTATAGACCCGCTCAACCTTGATGCCTGAGCTGGTTTCAAAGCGGTCCCGGCGCTCAGGATAGCGTCGAAGAACGGGTTCGAGTACCTCGTGCTCCCAGTGTTTCCTGTTAAAAAAGTCTTCGCTCATTTCCCTCCCTATCACATGGCTACCGGGCCGGCCAAACCCTCTACCCCGATGGCGGTCACTTCCAGGCTATGGCAATATTACTCTACATCAGAAAGCTTGTCAAGTTAGATTTCGAGAGGAGTTTGTAGGAAGGGTTTTTGCCTTTCAACTCACTTTGTGATAAACTTGGGGGCGGATAATGGTGGGGGAGAGAAGAAGTGTTAGCCAAGGTCACCAGTTGTGCCATAGTCGGCCTGGATGGAGCCATCGTCGAAGTAGAAGTAGATACCTCTCGCGGACTGCCCAGCTTAACCATCGTTGGCCTGCCTGATACGGCTGTCCAGGAATCGCGGGAAAGGGTCAGGTCGGCCATAAAGAACTCAGGGTTGATCTACCCCAACAAACGTCTCACCGTCAACCTGGCCCCGGCTGACTTGCGAAAAGAGGGCCCGGCCTACGACCTGCCCATCGCCGTGGGCATCCTCCTGGCTTCTGAGCAGGCCTGGCCGGACCGGGTCGAGAACGCCATATTCGTCGGGGAACTGTCCCTCGACGGTGGCGTTCGCCACACCACTGGCATCCTCCCCATGGCTGCTCTGGCCAAAGAGCGCGGCTTTAACACCGTCTTCGTGCCCGCGGTGGATGCCCCAGAAGCGGCCCTCATCCAGGGACTGGAGGTCATCCCCGTGGCGGACCTCTCGTCCCTCATCGCCCACCTCCAGGGGCTGCGCTCCATTGAGCCGTATCACTACGACCTGAACCTCGGTGCCGAGGAGCCCCCATTCTACGCCGTGGACTTCTCCCACGTCAAGGGTCAAGAACATATCAAGAGGGCATTGGAAGTGGCGGCGGCTGGTGGCCACAACGTGATCATGACTGGCCCGCCTGGTGCTGGCAAGACCCTGCTGGCGCGCTCTATGCCTTCCATCCTACCCCGGATGATGCCGGAAGAGTGCCTCGAGGTGACCAAGATCTACTCCGTGGCCGGATTGCTGCCGCCGGAGATCCCGCTGATCCAATATCGGCCCTTTCGCGCTCCCCATCACACCGTCAGCCACGCCGGTCTGGTGGGTGGGGGACGTTTTCCCCGCCCTGGGGAGATTAGCTTAGCCCACCGTGGTGTCCTCTTCTTGGACGAATTACCAGAGTTCGGCATGCGGACCCTTGAGGTTTTGCGTCAACCCATCGAAGACAAGATCGTGACCATCAGCAGAGCGCAGGGAACCCTCACTTTTCCCGCCAACTTCATGTTAATCGCTGCCATGAACCCCTGCCCCTGTGGCTACTTTGGTGACCCCGTGAAGGAATGTACTTGCTCTCTATCTATGGTCAGCCGCTACCAGAAACGCATCTCTGGGCCGCTTTTGGACCGCATTGACATCCACGGTGAGGTACCCCGGGTGGAGTACGAGAAGCTGACCGACGACCGGCTGGGGGAGAAATCTGAGGACATCAGGGCCAGGGTAGAGAAAGCGCGGGAAATGCAACGGCGGCGCTTTGCCAGCATTGGGGGGCACGGCGTCCCGGCCCTACGCTGCAACGCTGACATGGGGCCGGCTGAGGTCAGGGAGTACTGTCAAGTTGACGAGGCAGGGCGCAGCCTGCTCAAGGCAGCCATGCAGCAACTGGCGATGAGTGCCAGGGCTTTTCATCGCGTTCTGAAGCTAGCGCGTACCATCGCCGATCTGGCAGGCTCGGAGCGGATAGAGACGGCACATCTGGCCGAAGCCATCCAGTACCGGCCACGACGTCAAATCTGATGCCTTTTCCGTGCTGGACAACCCTTCGGGCTGAGCCCTCAGATGCAGGCTTTCGAAACATCAGAGCCTCGAGGGTTCTTGGTTTTCAGGGGATTGTGTGATATAATATCCAGTAACCAGTATCCAGTTATAAGTGATCAGTAAACACCGATCGCTGATGACTGATCACTGATAACTGACGACTGACTAATATGGCGAAGCGAAGGCAATCTAGGAAAAAGAAGACCAGCCCCCGCATAAATCTCTCCGGGCTATTGCGAGCAGATAGAGTAGGTATAGCCTTGCTGGCCCTGGCCCTGTTGACTCTGTTCAGCTTGATTTCCCTCAGCCGAGGGGCCCTCACCGAGGATTGGCTGCACTTCTTGCGTCTGGCCTTCGGCTGGGGTGCATACCTAACACCCCTTATGTTTGGGACGGCAGGACTCTGGTTGCTCCTGACGGGATCGAGGCGTGAGCCGGAAGTGGCCTGGGAAAAAATCGTGGGGGCAGCTCTGCTTTTCACTGTGGGCTTGGCCCTGACCCATTCGCTTTCTTCCCCTGAGGATCCAAAAGCCTTGGCTACCCAAGAAGGTGGTGGCGGCTACTTGGGCTGGCTGGTAAGCTGGGCCCTGGTCTCGAGCCTTGGCCACCTGGGAGCTTACATCGCCATCGTAGCCCTGGCCAGTGTAGCCATCATCATGCTCTCCGGCCTTTCCCCTGCCGAGATAGGTCAGGCCTTTAGACAAGGATGGAACAGACTTCGTTATCTCTGGGAGGGTCGCCTTTCTCGCCTGCGACACTGGCGCCAAGCAAGGCCCTCCGTTGCTTCCTCGCCTGGGCGTGCAACTGAGCCATCCCGCCCCGTACGGGGCCCTATCTTCCCCCGCATCATCGGCGGCGCTCAAGGGTGGCGGCTTCCTCCTGTCGCCGAAATCCTGGAAGAGAGCCTGGATCAGGAGATCAGTCAAGCAGAGATCCGTCGGCGAGTCAAGATCATCGAAGAGACCCTGGTTAGCCTTGGGGTGCCAGCTAAGGTCGTCGAGGTCAGCCAGGGTCCGGTGATCACCCAGTTTGGCATCGAGCCGGGTTTCATCGAGGGGCGCGGAGGGAGACGCATGAAGGTCAAGGTGTCAAAGATCAGCGCCTTGGTCGACGATCTGGCCTTGGCTTTGGCCGCCTCACCCGTCCGCGTCGTAGCCCCTGTGCCTGGCCGCTCCATTGTGGGCATTGAGGTGCCCAATGCAGAGTTGACTTTGGTGGCTTTGCGGGGAGTGGTGGAGTCGGAGGCATTTAAGAAGCTGAATTCCAAACTCGTCATCGGCCTCGGCCGCGATGTATCTGGCGAGCCTGTAGTGGCTGATCTAAGAACCATGCCACACCTGTTGATCGCAGGGGCAACTGGCTCAGGCAAATCCGTCTGCATCAACTCTGTCATTGCCTGCTTGCTGTGCAATAACACACCCGACGACCTGAAGCTATTGATGATTGATCCCAAGCGGGTGGAACTGACCAATTTCAACGGCATTCCCCATCTCTTAGCGCCCGTAATAGTGGATCTGGAGCGGGTCGTGGGCTCTCTGCAGTGGGCCATGCGTGAGATGGATCAGCGCTACAGGAAGCTGGCCGCAGCCGAGGTGCGCAACATCGAGGAGTATAACAAACGAGTCAACCCTCAGGGAGAGAAACGCCTGCCCTACATCGTGGTCTTTGTGGATGAGCTGGCCGACCTGATGATGCTGGCCCACGACCAGGTGGAACAGGCCCTCGTTCGCGTTGCCCAGATGGCCCGGGCCACGGGTATCCACCTGGTTATCGCTACCCAAAGGCCCTCGGTGGACGTCGTCACGGGGCTCATCAAGGCCAACTTCCCCGCTCGTATCTCCTTCGCCGTTACTAGCCAGGTGGACTCGCGGGTGATTTTGGACATGGCGGGTGCAGAAAGATTGCTGGGGCGGGGAGACATGCTCTACATGGCTTCGGACTCCAGCCAGTTGGTGAGGCTGCAAGGCTGCTTTGTCTCCGATAATGAACTGGCTCGCCTAGTAAGCTACTGGAAAGGAACGGGGGTAGGTCCGAGCATCCCAACCAGTTTCTATAAAGCTGAGGAGATGACCCAACGACCGCTCTGGGAGGATATGAAAGCCAAAGAAAAGGAAGCCAGCAGGAGAGATGACCTCTTGGAGGAAGCCATCGAGGTGGTACGGAAGCACAACCGGGCCTCTGTCTCCCTCCTGCAGCGGAGGTTACGCATCGGTTACTCACGGGCCGCTCGCCTGATTGATCTGCTGGAGGACGAAGGCATCGTTGGGCCAGACCAGGGGGCCGGTCGCTCGCGGGAGGTTCTGATCGAGGAAGAAGAAAATTGAACACCCCAAGACGATGCTGAGTAGACGAGCCACTCAGCATCTTTTTGCGTGTGATTGATGGAGATACTCAATGGCGCTCCATAGGCTGCCAGGTTTGATAGACGTCCACGTCCACCTGCGCGATCCCGGCGGCACCCACAAGGAGGACTTCCATACCGGCACGGAGGCGGCCCTGGCCGGCGGGGTGACCGCCGTCCTGGACATGCCCAACAACTTCCCTCCCACCGTGGATGGGAAAACGCTGCAACGTAAAACGGAGATCGCCTCCCAGAAGGCAGTCTGCGATTTCGGCCTCTACCTGGGGGCCACTGACGACAACGCAGCCCACTGCGCCGGGCTCAGCCGCCAGGTCGCCGGGCTGAAGATCTATTTGGGCGAGACCTACGGCCCGCTACGCGTGGACAACCTGGCAAGCCTCCTGAGCCACTTCCAAAACTGGCCAACCACTAAGCTCATCGCCGTACACGCCGAGGACCTGGCTCCAGCATGCGTCATTGCCCTCTCCTGGATATACGATAGGCCAGTGCACATCTGCCACGTGAGCCAAAAGGCCGAAATCGAGCTCATCAGGATGGCCAAGGAGAGGGGGGCGAAGGTTACCTGTGAGGTGACACCCCATCACCTTTTCCTGACCGAGGCTGACCGGGAGCGGTTGGGGAGCTTCGCCCACGTGAAGCCCCCGTTGGGCACAGAGGCCGACCGCACCGCTCTGTGGGCCAACCTGGATGCCGTTGACTTCATCGCCTCCGACCACGCCCCCCACACTATAGCCGAGAAGGAAGGATCTGAGCCCCCTCCCGGCGTCCCCGGTCTGGAGACCACGTTGCCCCTGCTCCTCACCGCCGTGGCCGATGGGCGACTCTCCTGGGAACGCCTGATCGAGCTCACCTCGGAGAATCCAGCCCGCATTTTTGGCCTGAAACGGGATGAGAGGACCTACGTTGAGGTAGAGCCCGACGAGAGATACGTTCTCAATGGCTCGTCTCTCAAGACGAAGTGTGGCTGGACACCTTTTGAAGGGATGACTGTACGAGGTCGCGTGGCGAGGGTCTACCTGCGTGGCGTTCTGGCTTACGCCGATGGTCAGGTGCTCGTCCAGCCTGGCTTCGGGCGGGCGTTGTTTTTGTCATAACATTAGTGAAAAATCGCTGTAAGGAGGGAGATCTATGTCAGCCGCAAAGCATTTTTCAACTCCTAAGAAAGTAGGATTGGCTCCCAATCTGAACAGTGGCTTTTATGGCCAGGATATTATCTCTGTGTCCCAATTTACGAGGGAGAGCCTGGACTACATTTTCAGCGTAGCCCAGGAAATGCGAGCTATAGTCAGGCGAGCTGGCTCCACTGACCTCCTGAAGGGCACTGTTTTGGCCTGTCTCTTCTACGAGCCTAGCACTCGCACCAGTTCCTCTTTCATCGCCGCTATGTCACGTCTGGGAGGCACCGTCATCCCCATCACTCAGGGTGTGCAATTCTCCTCAGTGAGCAAAGGGGAATCGCTGCCCGACACTATCCGTACCCTGGAGCAATACGCCGACGTGATCATTCTGCGTCACCCGGAGGTGGGGGCCTCGGGAGTCGCGGCCAAATACGCCCGCAAGCCTATCATTAACGCTGGCGACGGCATCGGCGAGCATCCCACCCAGGCCCTCCTGGACCTCTTCACCATCAAAGAGGAATTGGGGCAGATTGATGGCCTCTCGGTGGCTATGGTGGGCGACCTGAAATACGGACGTACCGTTCACTCGTTGACGCGCCTGCTCTGCCTGTACGATGTCGAGTTGAGCTTCGTCTCGCCGGAGATCCTGCGCCTGCCGTTGGACATCATGAACCAGGTCAGGGCACGCAACCTGCCGGTGCGGGAGACCTACGACGTGGCCGACGTGATCGAGACGGTGGACGTGCTCTACGTGACCCGGGTGCAGAAGGAACGCTTCCCCGATCTGTCCCAGTACGAGGAAGTGAAGGGCTACTACGAGATCACGCCGGAACTGATGGAGCGGGCCAAGGAGAAAATGATCGTCATGCACCCCCTGCCCCGGGTAGAAGAGATCCACTACGCCATAGACGATGACCCCCGAGCCGCCTACTTCCGCCAGATGGAGAACGGCATGTACATCCGCATGGCCTTGTTGGCGGCGGTGTTGGGGAAAGCTTAGCACGAAAGACGCGAAAGAAGCGAAGGGCACGAAAGTTGACTTTTGCTGAGAAGCTAGCTCATGCTGTTGAACAGAATAACAGCCTGCTATGCGTGGGACTGGACCCGCGTCCCGATCGCTTCCCTCCTCAGGTGATGGCTCAGTCAGACCCCATCTTTGCCTTCAGTAAAACTATCATTGACGCTACGGCTGACCTGGTCTGCGCCTACAAACCCAATATTGCCTTCTACGAAGTGCAGGGATTGGAAGGGCTGGCGGCGCTGCGCCGTACCATTGAGTACATCCACGAGGTGACGGATGTGCCAGCCATCCTGGACGCCAAGCGGGGCGACATCGGCTCCACCGCCGAGGCCTACGCCAAAGCTGCCTTCGAGGTGTGGGGGGCGGACGCGGTCACCGTCAACCCCTACCTGGGCCACGACGCTGTGCAGCCCTTCACTGCCTACGCTGACCGCGGCGTCTTTCTGCTATGTCACACTTCCAACCCTGGGGCCACAGACCTGCAAACGCTGGACTGCGGAGGACGGCCCCTCTACCAGGTGGTGGCTGAGTATGCGGTCCGGTGGGACGAGAACGTCGGCCTGGTGATCGGAGCCACCTACCCCCAGGCGTTGCGGGCTGTGCGAGAGATGGCCCCGCAGATGTGGATCCTGCTGCCAGGGGTCGGCGCCCAGGAAGGCGATCTGGAGGCCGCTCTGGCCGCTGGTCTGGACGAGCAGGGATCGGGCATCATCGTCAGCGCCTCGCGCAGCATCATCTACGCGGAAGACCCCCGCGTCGAAGCCCAGGAGTTACGCAACCGAATCAACGCCGCCCGGCAAACGACTAAATCGCAAATCGCAAATCGAAAATCGGAAATCGCAAAATCGTCTCGGGAACAGCTCATTCTGACCCTGGCAGATATTGGCTGCGTGCGCTTTGGCGACTTCACCCTACGCTCAGGTCAACGCTCACCCATCTACATTGATTTGCGCCTGCTGGTTTCCCATCCCACGGTCTTGCGCCAGGTCGCACAGGCGTATGTGCGGCTCTTGCAGGAAGATTGGGGTTTGGACATTGGTCATTGGGATTTGAAGTTTGACCGCCTGGCCGCCATCCCCTACGCTGCCCTGCCCATCGGGACGGCGGTGAGCCTGGAATCGGGCTATCCCCTCATCTATCCGCGCAAAGAGGCCAAAGCCCATGGCACCAGACGGGCTGTGGAGGGTAAGTTCCAGAAGGGCGAGCGCGTTGTTGTCCTCGACGACGTGATCACCACCGGCGCCAGCAAGCTGGAGGCCATTGCTCCTCTGGAAGAACTCGGCCTTCTGGTGGAAGATGTCGTCGTCCTCATTGACCGGGAGCAGGGAGGGCGAGAGTATCTGGGAGAACGCGGCTATCGCTTACACGCTGTCTTCGGCCTGGGAGAGATACTGGACGTTCTGGCTCAACACGACCGCATCTCGACAGCGCAGCGAGATGAAGTGAAAGCTTTCCTGGCGGGGAGCCGAAGACTATGACCCAGGCTGAGCTTGCTGTTGACCTCTGCGGCGTCTACTTGTCCAACCCTCTGATCCTGGCCGCCGGTATCCTGGGGACGGGGGCTGAGCTCCTGGAGAGAGTGGCTAAGGCCGGTGCTGGAGCGGTGACGGCCAAGTCGTGTGGCCCGGAGCCTCGGGCGGGCCATCCCAACCCCACGGTGTTGGATTGGGGCCACGGCCTGATCAATGCCATCGGGCTGGCCAACCCCGGCGTCGAGGAGATGGCGGCAACCCTGAAAGACGCCAAAGGCAGATTGCAACCGCTGGGCGTGCCTCTCGTCGCCAGTTTCTTTGCCGAAACGGTAGAGGGGTTCGCCAAAGTAGCCCGTCGGGTGAGCGAGGCTGAGCCAGATTTCATTGAGGTGAACATCTCCTGCCCCAACGTGGCCGCCGAATTCGGACGTCCCTTTGCTACCGACCCCGACAGCGCTGCCGCCGTTACCAGGGCGGTGAAAGGGGCGACGCCTCTTCCCGTCATCGTCAAGCTCTCGCCCAACGTGACCGACATCGCAGCCATCGCCCGGGCGGTGGAGACGGCTGGAGCCGACGCCATCGCAGCCATCAACACTGTGGCCGGGATGGTCATTGACGTGCACTGCGGCCAGCCTATCCTGGCCAATCGGGTGGGTGGGATAAGCGGCCCGGCCATCAAGCCCATCGCCGTGCGTTGCGTCTACGAGATATGCCAGGCCGTCCGCATCCCGGTCATTGGCATCGGTGGGGTCACTACGGGCCTGGATGCCGTGGAGATGATCATGGCCGGAGCGACCGCAGTGGGCATCGGCTCGGCCGTCTACTGCCGGGGCGTGGGGGTTTTCGAGGAGATCCTTGGGGAGATGGCCTCCTTCATGGCCGAGCATGGCTACGGGAGCCTGGCCGATTTCAGGGGGATGGCCCGCCCCCACCGTTCGGCTGAGCGCTCACGGCGAAGCCCCGGCCCTCCCCCAACTCTGGGGGAGGGAGTACGATGAAAAGTGGTCTGCCTCGGCCAACTAAGATAGCAGAAGTCATTGAGGAAAGCGCCAAGGTGAAGACCTTCATCCTTGAGGCAAGTTTGGAGGCTGAGCCTGGCCAGTTCGTCATGGTCTGGCTGCCGAGGGTGAACGAGAAGCCCTTCAGCCTGGTGGATGCGGACCCCCTGACCCTCACCGTGGCCAGGGTCGGCCCTTTTACAGAGAAGTTGCATCGGCTGAGGATTGATGATAGAATATGGTTCCGGGGGCCTTTGGGGCGGGGCTTCGAGCTGGCGGGAGAGAACCTCTTGCTGGTGGGTGGCGGCTATGGGGTAGCGCCTTTGGCCTTCCTGGCCAGGAGGGCGAGGGAAGCGGGGTGCGAGGTCACAGTGGTCATCGGCGCCCAGAGGAAGGATGATCTCATCTTCGAGTCGCGCTTTGCCGAGTTGGGGTGTCGGGTCGTCGCCGCCACCGAGGATGGATCGGCTGGCGTCCGGGGCTTGGCGGCCTACGTGGCCGACGGTCTGCTCTCCTGGGGTGACTTCGATGCCGTCTACGCCTGCGGCCCCGAGGCCATGCTGGACAGGCTGGCGGAGATCTGCGTGGGCCGCTACATTCCCTGTCAGTTGAGCAGGGAAGGCTACATGCGCTGCGGTTTAGGCATCTGTGGGTCCTGCCAGAGAGAGGGCATGCTGGTCTGCCGCGACGGCCCGGTTTTCACCTTGCCTATCCCGTCAGAGAAATTCGTCGCTCCACCACACTCTTTCTCAAGGTGAGGCAAGCCGAGGAGTTGGCAACGCCGCCGGTGCTCTTGGGAAGCGGCACCAACGCCTAGAAAGCGGAGGATTTGCACCTTTAGACGAAATAGATTATAATAGCTACGGTGTCAGCGAAAGGGGTTGAGCTATCTGCGCAGGTGAGCCGCGTGCAAGGCGTCTGGAGAGGAGGTGATAGCCAGTCAGATAGAGGGATTTCAGGCCAGAGGGAGGGTGTAGCGATTCCCTGGAGGGCTTTTCAATCAATCATGTCTGACCGACTGAAAGGAGGGATGACTATCGCCGGAACAGCAAACGTACCATTATTATCCGATCACTATCAAATCTCAAGGAGGAGCTAACAAATGCTTAGGAGGAAACTTTTCAATCTGGTTCTGTTGGTCGTCATGTTGGTGACGCTAGGGGTGAACGTGGCCAATGCTGCTCCGCCGGCCCAGGAGGAAGTGACTTACACGGTGAAACTGGGTGACAACCTCTGGACCCTGGCGGAGAAGTATCTGGGCAGTGGCCCGGTTTACCGCGCCATCGTCATGGCCACCAATGCCAAGAACCTCGAAGACCCGACCTTCGCCACGATCAGTAACCCCAACTTGATCCACCCTGGCTGGAAGTTCCTTATTCCCAGCGCTGAGGAAGCCGAAAAGCTCATGGCTACTTGGCGTGCGGGGGCAGAGTTCCAGGTTGGTCAGGTGACGGACATGGGTGGCATTGACGACAAGAGCTTCAACCAGACCGCCTGGAAGGGCGTTCAGGACGCCATTAACCAGTTTGGTGTCCAGGGCAAGTATCTGGAGTCCCAGCAGCAGTCGGACTATGCCAAGAACATCCAGCAGTTCCTGGGCGAGAAGCTAGACTTCATCGTCACCGTTGGCTTCCTGTTGGGGGTGGACACCGCCTCGGCGGCCATCGAAAACCCTGCTCAGAAGTTCGCCATCGTGGACTACTCCTATCCTGACTGCTGGCCTGGGGCAGTGCCTGGCAAAGACTGCGGTTCTGATAAGCCTCTGGACAACGTCCTCGGCCTGACCTTTGCCACTGACGAAGCGGCCTTCCTGGCTGGCTACCTGGCGGCCGGGATGACCAAGACCGGCAAGGTGGGTACCTTTGGTGGCATCAAGATCCCCACGGTGACCATCTTCATGAAGGGCCTTGAGGCCGGCGTCAAGTACTACAACCAGAAGTACGGCACCAAGGTGGCAGTCCTGGGTTGGGAGACGGCCAAGGACGAGGGGCTGTTCACCGGCAACTTCGAGTCCACCGATGATGGCCGCCGCTTTGCCGAGTCGCTGATGGATGAGGGAGCGGA
Source organism: Anaerolineae bacterium (assembly GCA_049589355.1). GTDB lineage: Bacteria > Chloroflexota > Anaerolineae > VGOG01 > VGOG01 > JBAWAP01. Next base: position 19,373 of record JBAWAP010000149.1, on the reverse strand, counting down.
CATCATCCTGCCGGTGGCTGGGCCTGTGGGCCTGGGCTCTGCCGCAGCCTGCAAGGAGCGGGGCACCATGCTCATTGGGGTGGACACCGACTGGTATATCACTGCTCCTGAGTTCAAGGAGACCTACCTGACCAGCATCGTGAAGAGGATGGATGTGACGGTGTTCGATGCCATCAAGACGGTGATGGACGGCACCTTCAAGGGCGGGGTGTACTTGGGCACGCTGAAGAACGGTGGTGTGGGGATCACCTCCTTCCATGAGTTCGACGCCAAGGTGCCTGCTGCGCTGAAGAGCGAGATCGAGCAGGCCAGGAAGGACCTCATCGCCGGCACCATCACTGTGGACGGCGTGCTGAAGGGCCAGTAGACTGTCGTATCTATGCAACGCGTTCGGGCCAGGGAACTACTTTTCCCTGGCCCGAACCTTGCTACATGGAGAGTGCATATGCCCCCAGTGCTGGAATTGCGTGGCATTACCAAAGCTTTCCCCGGCGTTTTAGCTAACGATCACATTGACCTGACGCTGGAGAGGGGGGAAATCCACGCCCTCCTGGGCGAAAACGGGGCGGGGAAGACCACTCTGATGAACATCCTGTACGGTCTCTACACCCCGGACGAAGGCCAGATCATGCTCAATGGTCGAGAGATCCAAATTCGGAGTCCCTCCGATGCCATTGCTCAGGGCATAGGCATGGTGCATCAGCACTTCATGCTCGTCCCCGTCATGACTGTCACGGAGAACGTCATGCTGGGTGTGGAATCCACCCGCAATGGCCTCTTCCTTGACCAGACCCAGGTGGCTCAGCGCATCCGGGAGATCTCCCAACAGCATGGCCTGGAGGTGGACCCCGAGGCCTATATCAAAGACATCCCGGTTGGCGTGCAGCAGCGGGTGGAGATCATCAAGGTGCTGTACCGCGAGGCCGACACCCTCATCCTGGACGAGCCCACGGCCGTGCTCACTCCTCAGGAAGCTGAGGAGCTATTCAAGGTACTGCGTTCTCTGGTATCTCAGGGCAAGTCCCTCATATTCATAACTCACAAACTGAAAGAGGTCATGGCTCTGGCCGACCGCATCACGGTGCTGCGGAACGGCCGGGTGGTGGGCATCACCACGCCAGGTGAGACCACCGAGGTGGAGCTGGCGACGATGATGGTAGGGCGCGAGGTGGACCTGGTGGTGCGCAAGAGGCTGGCCTCCCCTGGGGAAGTGGTGCTGGAGGTAAAGGACCTGCAGGTGCTTGACGAGCGCCAGAACCTGAGGGTAAACGGGGTGTCTATTGAAGTCAAAGCGGGAGAGGTGCTGGGAATCGCTGGGGTGCAGGGCAACGGGCAGACGGAGCTGGTGTACGCTCTCACCGGGCTGCGTCCAATTGTCGGTGGTGAGATACGTATTCTCGGCAAGCTCGTGGACCATGCTAATCCCCGAAAGATTCTGGAGAAAGGGGTGGCCCACGTGCCGGAGGATCGGCTGCGACATGGCTTGGTTCTCAGTTTCCCAGTCCACGACAACCTGGTGTTGTGCTCGTATTACCTGCCTCCCTTCGCCAGAGGCATAGCCACCCAGGAGAAGTCAGTCATTGCCACGGCGCGACAACTGGTGGAGCAGTTTGACGTGCGTACTCCCAGCGTATTCGTGCCTACATCTACCCTGTCTGGTGGTAATCAGCAAAAGGTCATCGTGGCCCGGGAATTCTCCCGTCCCGTCAAGTTGATCATCGCCTCGCAGCCCACGCGAGGTCTGGACGTGGGTTCCATCGAGTACATCCACAACCGTATTATTGAGAAACGGGATGAGGGGACGGCGGTGCTACTGGTCTCTCCGGAACTGGACGAGATCATCGCTCTGTCCGACCGCATCGCGGTGATGTACAAGGGTGAGATCGTGGACACTGTGCTGGCGCTAGGGGTGAACAAGGAATACCTGGGCCTGCTGATGGCTGGGGTCAAGCCGGCTGAGGCCATCGAGGTAGCTCCGCCGCTGGTGGAAGAGATCGAGGTCGAGCGCGTCTTTTAGGCAAGCGCTCAACCGCGTGGGATGTCTGCATGATGTGCCCAACGGAGGGCTCGGAGTACAACTCCTCGCCATCGAAGAGGATGCAAAGGAGGGGGCTTTGGACAAACCGAACATCGAGCAGAAAGTGGAACAAAAAGCCGTTGAGGCCGAGGTCCTGAGGAGCTTCACGGCTTGGCAGGGTGTCTTGAGGACGCTGCTGGTACCGGCCCTGGCTGTGTTTACCGGGCTGGTCATCGGGGCCATTGCTATCATCATCACCGATGCCACGGTGGTGGGCGCGTTCCGCAACTTCCTGGGCGCACCGGGGGCGGCTCTCTCAGCCGCCTGGCAGTCAATTTCCACCGCGTACGGGGCCCTTTTGCATGGCTCCATCGGCTCCCCAAAAGAGATCCTACAAGCCATTCAGGTCTATCGGGCCACAGGGGATACAGCCCCCTTGCTCCAGGCCTTCTGGCCCATCACTGAGAGCCTGGTGGCCTCGACCCCGTACATACTCGCTGGTCTGGCCGTAGCCCTGGGGTTCCGTTGTGGTCTATTCAACATCGGCGCCGAAGGGCAGTTCTTTATCGGGGCACTTTGCTCAGCCTGGGTCGGCTACACCTTTACCGGCCTCCCCTGGTTTATCCACCTGCCTCTGGCTCTGCTGGCTGGAGCTTTGGGTGGGGCTTTCTGGGGGGCCATCCCTGGCTATCTGAAGGCCACCACGGGAGCCCATGAGGTGGTCAACACCATCATGATGAACTGGATCTCCTTCCGTCTAAGCGACTGGTTGCTCACCGGCCCCATGAAGGCTCCTGGCTACCGTCCCATCACGCCCCAGATCGAGGCCACGGCTGCTCTGCCCCGCCTCTTTCCCGCCCCGCTGCGCGTTCACGCGGGCTTCTTCCTGGCCTTGGCAGTGGCGGCCCTGGTGTATTGGCTGCTGTTCAAGACCACCATTGGCTTTGAGATCCGCGCCGTCGGAGCCAACCCCGATGCGGCACGTTACGCAGGGATTAACATCACCTGGAACTTCGTCCTGGCCATGATCCTCAGTGGCGCGCTGGCAGGGCTGGCCGGAGCCAGCCAGGTCCTGGGAACGGATCACTGGGTGGGTCAGGGGTTCTCGGCTGGCTATGGCTTTGATGCCATTGCCCTGGCTTTGTTGGGCAAGAGCCACCCGCTGGGCGTCGTCTTGGCGGCCTTATTATTCGGCACCCTGCGCAGCGGGGCCACCCGCATGCAGTCCCTTGCCGGCATACCCATTGACATCATCTCCATCATTCAGGGGCTGGTCATCATCTTCGTGGCTGCTCCAGCCATCATCCGCGGGCTCTATCGCATCCGTATGCCCCGGGCCGAGGAGGTTGTGCTTACACGGGGGTGGGGGAGTTAGTGATCGGTGAACAGTGAATCAGTGATCAGTGAACCAGGAAACCAGGGTGCAATCCCTGATTCCCTAGTTCCCTGATTGCCTGATTCCCTAAAGGGGGTTATTCATGGCAATCACCACTGCGCGACCACAAACAAGAATCATCTCGATGACTCGCAATCGGTGGATGGGCATCCTGTTCCTGGCCATCGGCCTGGCCATTTTTCTCCTGTTTGGGAGGGGCTTGGAGCCCGGGCAGCAGGCCCAATTTGGGCTCAATCCCGGCTATGCTTCCCAGGCCATCCCCATACCGGACCTGACTCTTCCAGTGCAGCCCACCATATATGTTCTGGCCCTCCTCGCCCTGTTCCTGGGCGGGTGGCAACTGGCGCGGGGCTTTCGCTCCACCGATGCGGTGTTGGGAGTGGTGGCCCTCTTCTTCGTGACTGCTTTCCTGACCTGGGCCAGCCGGGGCAAGTCCTTCAACCTGGTGGGGATGCTGGCCAGCTCTTTGGTCCGGGCCACCCCCATCGCCCTGGCTGCCCTGTGCGGTGTTGTGTCTGAACGGTGCGCTGTGATCAACATCGCCATTGAAGGCATCATGCTTTCCTCGGCTCTGGCCGCCGTAGTCGCCGGCACCATGAGCCACAACCTCTACGTCGGGCTCTTGGTGGCCATGCTCACCGGCGCCATCCTGGCCGCCGTCCATGCCGTGCTTTGTATATCCTTCAAAGTGGATCATATAGTCAGCGGCGTGGCCATCAACATCTTTGCTACGGGTGCTACCAGTTTCATCAGCGCTCGCTTTCTGGAAAAGAACATTGACCTTCTGAACAACTCCGGTGTTTTCCCCAAAATCCCCATCCCTCTTCTGGCTAAGATCCCGTTACTCGGTCCTATCTTGTTCGAGAACGGCTTCATCATCTATCTGATGCTTATCCTGACCGTGCTCCTCCACATCGTGCTCTTCTACACGCCGTGGGGCCTGCGCACCCGCGCCGTGGGCGAGCATCCCCGTGCCGCCGACACGCTGGGCATCAACGTCTACCTGGTACGCTACGTCAACGTCATCCTGGGTGGGATGATTGCCGGCATCGGTGGGGCCTATTTCACCATCGGCTCGGTGGGCCGGTTCGACGAGATCATGACCGCGGGCAAAGGTTTCATCGGCCTGGCGGCCATGATCTTCGGCAAATGGACCCCCTTTGGGGCTTTCGCCTCCTCCCTTATCTTTGGTTTCGCTGATTCTTTGCAGATTAAGCTACAGATCCTGCGCGTGCCTATCCCTTCTGAGTTCCTGCTGATGGCTCCCTACATAGTGACCATGATTGTGTTGGCCGGTGTCGTCGGCCGGGCCATCCCACCAGCCGCTGATGGGCAGCCGTACGAGAAACAGTAGGGCAGGAGGCAAGAGGCAGGGGGTAAGTTAGCCATCGGCCATTCGCTACAGGCGGGAGGTGTAGTGTATGATGAAAACAATTGCATCTAGCAGCGTGGTGGAAGGATCTATTCAGCCATCGGAACGGTGTCCTGAGCTTGTCGAAGGATTGGCGGTTGAAGTGGCACAGCTATGGCCGCCCAGAGGACAGTGGACAGAGGCGGATTATTTCGCCTTGCCGGATACCAATCGTTTTATCGAGCTATCAGAAGGAGAATTGGTCATGCCGCCACATCCAACCCATACCCACCAGCGGATAGTGAGCCAGCTATACCGCGCTATGTATGATTTCGTGGCTGAGCACGATCTGGGTACTGTACAGTTTGGTCCATTGCCGGTGCGCCTCTGGCCGGGCAAGATTCGCGAGCCGGATATCCTCTTCGTGGCCAGGGAACACAGTCACCTCATTGGTGAGCAGGCCTATGGCCCACCAGACCTGGTAGTTGAGGTGCTCTCCCCTGGCACCCGGCGGACCGATCGCCTGGAGAAGACGGTGGAATACGCGCGAGCCAGGGTGAGGGAATATTGGATCTTGGATCCCCAGGGGCAGACGGTGGAGGTGTTCATACTCCGGGAGGGGGCTTATGAACTGTTGGGTAAGTGGGGTGGAGGCGAGGAGGCTCATTCGGAGGTGTTGGCTGGCTTTAGGGTGGCCGTAGATGGGGTGTTAGTGAGCAAGTAGGCAAGTGGAATTTCATAACATCGGAGCCCTGACCAACGAGATGGGCATTGACGTGCTCAACCCCTTGCAGCCCCGGGCGGCTGGCATGGACACAGCCCTTATCAAGAAAGAGTTTGGTGATGGCTGTCGTTCTACGGGGCCGTTGACATCCAACAGACTCTGCCCAGAGGCACACCTCAGGAAGTGCAGGCCGAGGTACAAGAACGCTGCCGGGTGCTGGGCCAGGGCGGGGGCTACATCTGCGCTTCAGCCCATTACATCCAGGCTGACACACCTCTGGAGAACATCGTTGCCATGTACACTACGCCCCAGGAGCTTCCGCCGGTCTGACGGTGACTTAGTGGACCGGGCGAGGTGGTCCAAGTTCGATCATCCGCTATGGATGGCCGTTGGGCCCGAAGGCAGCATCTACGTGGATGACTCGGGCAACAACTGCATCCGTGAGATTACCCCGTCGTAGTGGAAGTAGCTCCATGAGCCCCTTGGCCATAAAGCTCACCGTAGTGTGAGCTTTTTGAGTCCCTCTGCGGCTGACTGAGGTCGCCCGATTTTGCCACTTGACCCCCGGCCCATATTCGCCTATAATTGGAGTAGATGTTCCGCGATTTTGAGCGGCAAGTTTCAACATTCATGCAAGATCGGAGAACACTATCGAGCAGGGTGACGGAGTTACAGTTGTTGTGACATTTACCACTACGATAGCTGACACCTTCCGAGGATTGCTACGCCGTGGATGAGGCTGTACATGCAAGGATAGAAGAGGCTTCGCAACGGAGGGGAATGCATACGCAGTATGAGACGTCGGTTCTGTACTACAAAGGGCATGAGCAATTGAGTATGGAAGACTTACTCGATCAGGTGATCTGTGGGGATTGCCTCACAGTCATGAAGGCCATGCCTGAAAAGAGTGTCCATCTGGCCATAACTTCCCCTCCCTACAACGTGGGTGTGGAGTATGATCTTCACAATGACAATTTGGATTACGCCAAGTACTTGGGCTGGTTGAATGAAGTATGGAAAGAATTAATCAGGGTTTTAGTTGATGGTGGGAGGTTTGCTCTAAATATTGCCCCAACTAGCATAAGCGATTTCTGTCCCGTTCATATTGACTTGGTAAATCAACTACGAGATTTAGGTATGATTTTCAGAACGGAGATTCTTTGGTACAAGCAGAGTATGACAGCCCGCCGAACGGCCTGGGGAAGTTGGCAGAGCCCTTCTAATCCTCACATTATACCGTCTTGGGAATATGTCTATATCTTCTCTAAAGGGAACTGGAGACTGGATGGAGACAAGAACAAGATAGATATTACTGCCGAAGAATTCAAGAGATTCTCCGATGGATTCTGGCATATCCCTGCTGAGAGCCAAAGGAATGGACATCCGGCCCCATTTCCAGAGGAATTAATATACAGATTGATAAAATACTACAGTTACCAAGATAACGTAATATTGGATATGTTCGGAGGTACAGGAACTGTAGCTGCTGTCGCCTACAAAACCAAAAGAAAGTATATCCATATTGACATATCAGAGCAGTACTGTCAATTAGCAGCTAAAAGATTGCACCTTCTAAAGATAGCTGAGAGCCAGTTGAGACTTCTTGAGCAAGTGGCCGAATACACTATAGGAGGGGATGAACATGACGATTCTCGATGACAGCACTGCTCAAGGGCGACGAGCTCTTTACGGTAGAGACTTTGAAGCAATAGTGGGTATGATATTGAACGAGCTTTTGAATCCTCAAGGCATATTTATCATCAAAGGAACTGCAACTCATCGTTCGCTTATTTTTAGACCCAAATCTGAATTTAACCACAACATATAGTGTGGGAACAACTATCGGTACACAAGACGGATCGGAAAGTGTCTTTTCATGCTGTTCCAAGACGGCATTTTGCGGCATAGACCACAAGATGTTGTATGGTCTAATTCGGGAATACACAAGAAATTTGAGCGAAAGATGAGTGCAAGTGCCCTCTCCGCTCTAATTGATGACCCCGGTGTCATTCAAGCAATCATCGACTATAACAAGGTGCCGGTTAAAAGGCGATGCGATCAGACGCAACTTCAGGACTATCCAGACACCGACCTGTTTGTGCTCTATCAGAAGGGGAATACTTGGAGAATTCTAGCTATCATTAACTGCCGGCACGACAGGAGGAAGAGAGGCGCAATGCAATAATGAACTCCCACCGGCCATACTTCACTTGGCCGAAGACTTTCGCCGACGGTTGGGTACGCGGGACCCCCAGCAGGTAGCTATCTGGCGGCCGATGACGCCGGCGCGAAAACTGCAGCTTCTCTTCCAGTTGTGGCATTTCGCTTAATATGACACTTTACTTGCCAGGTTACTTATAGTACAATATGAACTTAACCAACCATTTTATTCCCCAGGAGTACCAGATGAGTCAGACAATCCCTAGCGCACAACAACTCGCCCATCGGCTGGACATCCTTGAGGGCACTGTCCGTGAGCTACGTGAGTTGCTCCAATCCCGAGTCGTTGCTCGGCCAGCAGGCGAAGTGACTGAGCATCCCTACATCGAGCGACAGGCAAACGTGCTGAGCGGTGAGCCGGTGATTAAAGAGACGCGGACGCCGGTGCGAGCTATCATCGAACACTGGAAGTTTGGCGATCCCCCGGATGAAATCGCTCGCAAGCTTCCTCACTTGCGTCTGGCGCACATCTTCGACGCTCTCAGCTACTATGACGATCATCGTGACGAGATCGAGCGATACATCGTGCTAAACAGGGTGCCGGTGGAAGATGAGCCAACGGGCTAACGAAGAACTTCGGCCTCTGTTTATCAGGTTCTACTTCGATGAGGATGTATCCGTTGACATTGTGAACAACCTTCGTAATCGAGGGTTTGACGTGCTATGCGCTCGTGATGTCGCCATGCTAGGGCGGGACGATGATATCCAACTGGAATTCGCCGTTTCACAAGGCAGAGCCTTCGTAACTCATAACCGCTACAACTTTGAGGCTCGACATCGTCGCTACTTGGACGAGGGGGCAAGACACTACGGCATTATCATAGCCAAGCGCCGGTCTCGGGATGAGATCACTGTCGCCAAACTACTTGATTTATTGAACTCGGTTACTGCTGACGAGATGCAAATGCAGTTACGCTATGTGTAGACCTTCAGTGAAAAATGACCTACATCCCCATCAATAACACCGCTACCATCACCTTCGACGCCGAGACCCGCGTGTTGTATAACACCAATGCTGTTCCGAGCTAATGGTCTAACTGGGTCAAGCAATTGACTGAGTTCCCAATGATGCTGTGCGGTGCTACCGTACAGCATTCTTTTCGCACCAAGGGCCAGTATGCTAAATGGAAACGGATTCATTGACGCGAGGGTGGCAGCGCAATCTGTACGTTATCTGGGTGGCGGAGCTGGTGGCCATCGCCGGCTTCAGCGTGACCCTCCCCTTCCTGCCCTACTACGTGCAGGAGTTAGGGGTGACCGACCTGGAACAGGTGGAGATCTGGTCGGCGCTTCTGGTCACCGGCCAAGCTGTCACCATGGCCATCTTTGCCCCCATCTGGGGCTCCCTGGCTGACCGCTACGGGCGCAAGCTGATGGTGGAGCGGGCAATGTTCGGCGGGGCGATGCTGCTCGGCGCTATGGGATTGGTGCGTAACGTGCAGCAACTGGCGATCCTGCGGGCCTTGCAGGGGTGTGTTACAGGCACTATACCGGCGGCAACCACGTTGGTAGCCAGCTCAGTGCCCCGCCGGAGGTCTGGCTATGCCCTGGGGCTGTTACAGATGGCGGTCTACAGCGGAGCCTCGGTCGGGCCACTACTAGGCGGCCTGGTAGCCGACGCCTTCGGCTATCGGGCTGCCTTCTGGGTGACGGCTGCTTTGCTCTTCGCAGCGGGCCTGAGCGTATTCTTCCTGGTCGAAGAGCGATTCGAGCCCTCCCTGCGGAGGGAGGATTTGCTAGCCGAAGGCCTCAGCCCGAGCCTTCGGCATGAGCCTGGCCTGAGCGAAGCCTGCCCTGAGCGGAGTCGAAGGGGCGAAGGGCTCAGCGTCGAAGAACCACCTGAGGGCTTCTGGCAGGGGTTGGCGCTGGTGCTGCGATCTCGGGCGCTATTGGTCATGTTCGGCACCCGTCTGGTAATGAATTTTGGATCGAGGATCATGGGACCGATGTTGCCGCTTTTCATTCAGTCCCTGATGCCAGATGGGGAACGAGTGGCCTCCGTCACGGGGCTGATCACGGGTGTAGGGGCGGCCACTGCCGCCCTGGGGGCGGTGGCCCTGGGGCGGGTCGGTGATCGCATCGGCCATCGGCGTGTACTGGTGGCTTGTGCGCTGGGAGCAGCAGCGCTGTACGCCCCCCAATTCTTTGTGGCCACACCCACTGAACTGTTGATCCTGCAAGGTGCGGTGGGAGTAGCGCTAGGGGGCATCCTGGCCTCCGTCAGTGCCACGCTGGCCAACCTGGCGCCCGAGGGCCGGCAGGGGGTGGTGTACGGCCTCGACGCCAGCGCCGTCTCCCTGGCTAATGCTGTAGCTCCAATGGTTGGCGCGGCTATCGCCGCGGGCCTGGGCCTCCGCTTCATCTTCGTTTGCACAGCGGGGATCTTTGCCCTGGCTGCCTTGGGAATGTCAGTAAGCACGAAGGAATCCAAGCAGTGATGGAGCACCAAGATGTCACCTGACGACAAAGCCATCACCCTCGGCCACCCTAGCTACGTTTGGCGCTTTGGGCAGGACAGGAGATTGGCCCTGATCCGTCAGTACGCGCCATTGCAGGGCAAATGCATCCTGGACGTTGGCTGCGGGCTGGGGATGTATGTGAAAAAGATGCGGGATTTCAGCGAGGAGGTCTACGGCGTGGACGTAGACCCGGAGAAAGTGGCAGAGGCGAGCCGGACGCTACCCAACATCCAACTCGCTCCAGCAGAGAATTTGCCCTTTCTTGATGGCTTCTTCGATGTGGTGCTCCTGCATGAAGTCATCGAGCACGTCGAAGATGACCGCCAGGCCATCCGTGAGGCCCATCGGGTAATAAAAGGGGGAGGACGCATTGTCATTTTCGCTCCCAACCGCCTCTACCCCCTAGAGACCCACGGCATCTTCTGGCGAGGAAAGTACCACTTTGGCAACGTACCGCTGGTCAACTACCTGCCGGATTCCCTGCGGCGACGCCTTTGCCCTCACGTGCGGGTTTATACGAGAGGCGATATTCGGCGACTGTTCGAGGGCCTGAACGTTGAGGTCCTAGTTCACATCCAGATTTACCCCGGCTACGATAAGATCGCTGCTCGCCATCCCACGATAGGGACCTTGTTGCGCCGGGTCACTTACGCCTTAGAAAGCACGCCGCTGCGAGCTTTTGGACTCTCACACTTCGTGGTGGCGGAGAAACAAGCAATCTGCTGATCCTGCAAATCCGCTCTCCCGTGGCCTTAGGGGAATATCTTGGCCGGATTCAGGATGCGACTAGAGTCAAAGACCTCCCTTATCCTCTCCATGATTTCGATCTGGGCCTGGTCCAAAGCTAGAGGGAGATATTGTCGGCGGGTGGCACCGATCCCGTGCTCGCCGGTAATCATCCCACCCAGGGATATGGTCAGCCTGTAAATCTCTTCGACCAATGACGGGATGATCTCTTCCCACTTCTCAAGGGCCAGGTCATCCTTCAGCACGTTGACGTGGACGTTGCCATCGCCAGCGTGTCCGAAGCTGACGATGCGCACGGCGTAACGCTCCGCTATCTCCCTGATTCCCCTCAGGAGGGCGGAGATCTCGGCCCGGGGCACCACCACGTCCTCCATGTGGTTTATGGGGCTCTCTTTTTTGAGGGCATCAATGATCGCCCGCCGTGCCTCCCAGAGCCGGTCTCGGTCGCGTGGCTTCAGGGCGATCAAGACGTCCAGAGCTCCGTTCTCCAGACAGATTCCAGCCACCTTATCGTAGTCCGCGTCTATCGCTTCTTTGTGATTGCCGTCCAGTTGGATCAAGAGGTGGGCTGCGGCATCGTGGAAGGGAAGTTCCTTCCCCAGGTACCGCTCACTGGCCAAGACGCTGTCCCGTTCCATGAACTCGATGGTAGTGGGAACGATGCGCTGGGCGATGATGTCGGAGACCGTGTTGGCTGCCGCCTGAAAGTCGTTGAAAGGCACCAGCAGGTCAACCTGCAGCTTGGGCAGGGGCAGCAGTCGCAGGATGATCTTGGTCACCACGGCCAGGGTGCCCTCTGAGCCGACCAGCAGTTGGATCAGGTTGTAGCCGGTGACGTTCTTGACCAGCTTACCCCCGCAGGTGATGATCTCGCCCGAGGGCAGAACCGCCTCCAGGCCGCACACGTAGTCCTTGGTCACCCCGTACTTGACCGCTCTCGGGCCGCCCGCCCCCTCGGCGATGTTGCCCCCGATGGAGCACGAATCGAGGCTGGCTGGATCGGGTGGATAAAAGAGACCCTCGGCCTCAACAGCCTGGTGGAGATCGCCGGTGATCATGCCGGGCTCGACGGTGACCATCAAGTTCTCCTTGTCAATCTCCAGGAGGCGATTCATCTTTTCCGTCGAGAGGACGATGCCGCCGTGAACGGGCACGGCCCCGCCGCTGAGACCATAGCCCGCTCCACGGGGCGTCACCGGGATGAGCTCCCGCTGGGCCAGCTTGAAGATCTCCGCAATCTGTTGGGCGCTGGTGGCCTTGACTACCACCTCGGGGTCGGCCCGCAAGCCCACCACCTCGTCGTGGGTATAGGGCTCCATATCCTCGGCACTGGTCAGGACATTGCCCTCGCCCACGATCTGGCGCAGGGCATTGACGATGTCAGGGGTTACTTTTGTTGTACATTGTTTTACGTTTCAATCAGCACTTCTTGCGCCGCCGCCAGCCCCACCCCAGCCTCGAATTCGTACCCGGCCTGGGCCAGCCCCGTCTCAATGGCTCCCACAGTAGTCAGGATGTCGGACGCGCTCACCGCACCCATGTGCCCGATACGGAAGTAGCGGGCCTTGATGGCCGGATGGAGGCCGCCGGCCAGGATGACCCCCGCCTCATTGATGTACTTTAACACCGTGCTGTCCACCCCGTCCGGGTAGTAAGGGGCGGTCAGGGTGGTGGCCGTCTTGTCAGGGCTCACCGGCACCTGCTTCATTCCCAAGGCGGTAACTGCCGCCTTGAGTGCCTCGCTCAACCGGCGGTGGCGAGCGAAGCGGGCGTCCATCCCCTCGTCCAGGATCTGGCCCAGGCTCATGTTGAGGGCCCAGATGAGGTTCACCGCCGGCGTGCCGAAGTAGCGGGGTTGGCGGGACTCGTAGCCTTCCATGATGGGTAGCCATTCCGTCCAGTCGGCGTAGTAGTTGCCCACCGGCGTCTTCCGCTTGCGAAAGGCGTCCATCGCCCGTGGCCCGGCCATCACCAGGGCCAGCCCTGGCGGCACGCCGATGGCCTTCTGGGAGGCGGTGAGCGCCAGATCAATGCCCCACTCCTCCTGGCGCATCTCCTCCCCGGCTACCGAACACACCCCATCCACCACTACCAGCACCCCGCACTCGCGCCCCAACGCAGCCAGGTCCTTCACGTCCGCACCCACGGCGGTGGAGGTGTCCACGTGGGTGATGGTCATCAGCTTGTAATGGTCACCCTTCAGTGCGGCCTCCACTTCCTCCAGGGCAGGCGCGTCGCCGATGGCCGGAGCCTGCACCTGGGTCACAACCGCGCCGTAGCGCTCCAGGATGGCGGCGAAGCGGTCGCTGAAGTAGCCGGTGCTCACCACCAGGGCCTTGTCGCCGGGTTCGATGAGGTTGGCCGCGGCGATGTCCATAGCCAGCGTGCCGGAGCCAGCGACGACGAAGGGCTGCCCGCTAGGGCAAAGGAACACCTGCCGCAGCCGCTCCAGCGCCTGGCCGAAGGCCTCGATGAAGTTGGGGGCCACGTGGCTGGTGGTAGCCATGCCCATCGCCCGCAATACCTCCGGGGTGAACTCGATGGGACCAGGGATCATGAGCAATTTTCTGTCTTTCATCGTCTTTACCCGCCTTTCTCGGATTGTAGTGGAACCTATATCCCTCCAGATCGGAGGAGCTTGAGGCTTCTGCCGCCGATTGTTGATGAAAGCCGTCTTCACCTCGCTTTTCGGCACGCCCAGCCTGGCCAGCAAGGCCAGCCAATCGCCCCTCCGGCGTCTACAATATCACCGGCCCGCCGACGCCTGCTTCGGCACATTATACTCCAGTTTCTGTTTCAAGGCAATGCCTCCTCCGTAGAGTGACTGTTTCAAAATTGGATAATGACTCCTTTGCTCAGGAAATTCTGCGCTAGCAAGGATAGTGGTGTAAGGTGATCGGTTTTTACCCTGAAAATGCCCCCCAACTGGGCATGAGTGGACATGAATTGCCATCTGCGAGTGATTTCTGGTATCGGCGTGGAGGTCTAGGCTGCTTTTAGCACCTACACCTGAATCTCCGAGGGAAAGACACACTATCTACTATTAGGGCAATCGCAAAGTCGCTCGGCAGGTGAGATCAGGTGACGTTCCGTCATTGCGAGGCGCGCCTTTTGCGCCGAAGCAATCCCCTACCAGGTCGGAGATTGCTTCGCCTTCGGCTCGCAATGACCGCGTTAGCGGAGTTTGCGATTGCCCTGCATCTACTATCAAATGGGCTTGCCAAATACTGAGATTTATGGTATAATTATACTAAACTTATAGTAGTCAGCTAAATGAGAAGAGATGTCCGCCGATAAAGGCTAACCTCTCGAAAGGGAGGGGCGCAAAGCAACGGGTCTAAGGCTAGAGTCTTAGCTATGATTGCCGGGTTGCCGAAGCGGGTAACGCTTATTGCTTATTTGCAGTGATAAGTGGGAAGATGCCTGCGGCCTCCCGGTTGAATCGGAGTCGCAGGTTTTTTGTTCGGAGCTGAAGATAGGGTAGCCTCCCGTTTGGGTGTTGCTGCCCCGCTTTGCTCCAGCGGGATCTGGCGATCCGGCCAGAGCAGCACAGTTAGAGGCCAGTAGGCCAGCAGCACTCAAGAGGGAGACTATCAAGGATAGAGGATGAAGAATGTACCAAAGAACGGTCCTCAATAACGGCTTGCGCATCCTGACCTCAACGATGCCGCACACGCACTCGGTGAGTATCGTTTTCTTCATCGGCGTGGGCTCCCGCTACGAATCGGATGAACAGAGCGGAGCATCCCACTTCATCGAACACGTGCTCTTCAAAGGCACCGCGAAACGACCCACCGCCAGTGAGATCGCGATTGCTATCGAACAGATCGGGGGCCTCTTCAATGCCAGCGTAGGCCAGGAAGAGAGCACCTATTGGGTCAAGGTCACCCAGCCTCACCTGGATATCGCCATTGATGTGCTGGTGGACATGCTTCGCCACGCCAAGTTCGACCAGTCGGAGATTGATAAGGAGCGAGGCGTAATCATAAAAGAAATCAACCTGACCCTGGACATGCCAGATGATCTAGTTCAACTTCTAAACAATCAGTTGGTCTGGCCCAATCACCCCCTGGGGCGCGATGTCGCTGGCACCAAAGAGAGCATCGCCAGCTTGGACCGAGACAGGCTGCTGGCTTACATGAACAACCATTATCTGCCGAATAACACCGTGGTCAGCATAGCTGGCAATGTGGAGCACGAAGCTGTAGTAAACCCAATTGCCGCCTGCCTAGGTGACTGGGCCAGGGCAGAGGTAGCGCCGTATCAGCCGGCTGAAGATGGCCAAAGCGAACCACGGGTGCGGGTTCATGACAAGGATACAAAGCAGGCTTATCTCTGTCTAAGTGTACCAGGCCTTCCCCGTGATCATCCCGATTGCTTCAACTTGCGTCTGCTAAACGCCGTGCTAGGAGAGGGTATGGGCTCCCGGCTTTTCACTTGCATCAGGGAAAGACGAGATCTAGCCTATAGTGTTAACTCCTACATCAGTGCGCTGTATGATACTGGAGTGGTAGGGGTCTACGCTGGCGTCGCTCCAGAGCACATTGAGACTGCCACCAAAGCTATTCTGGAGGAGTGGGACAAGCTCAGGCAAGAAGAGATACCGCCCCAAGAGCTGGCAAGAGCCAAGGACTTCATCAAGGGGCAACTGCTATTCCTTATGGAAGACAGTCTCAGCGTAGCTATCTGGTTCGGCTCCCAGGAGATACTCTTTTCTGAGATCCTAACGTACGAGGAAGCAATAGAGGCCATCGAAGCCATAACCGCAGCCGACGTTCAGAGGGTGGCGCAGAAGCTTTTCTCGGAGGAAAAGCTGAATCTGGCTGTGGTAGGCCCCTTCCAAGATGAGGACGGGTTCAGAGAATTGCTCAAGTTGTGATGACAGCCCAACATCTGGCCTTCGGGAGATCCGAAGAGAATGGTGAGCTTGGGCGCGCTTTCCTCCACCATCTCCATGAGCAAGCAGTTGGGCCAACGATCTACAAACACTCCGAGTAACCGCATGAGCCGCAGACAATGCACCCTTCTCTTCCATGTGTTCGTGAACACACTATAATCCTCTCACTTCCACCTTATCTATCCATCTCCCCGCTGCCTGGGCCATCTCCAGCAACGTCTGTGCCGGATAGCGAGTGATCTCTCTAAAGTGGGGATCGAGAGTTACCTGAGGGCGGAATTGCTGCAAGATGTACTTTCCGGCCCCGGCGATCAGCTTAGCCATCTCCTCCACATCCTCAGGGGCCACGATGCCCGGCACCACCGTGGTGCGGAACTCGTGATCTATCCCCGAAGACAGTATCAGCCTCACGCTCTCCTCGATTCGTCGCACGTCAACCGGCACACCTGCCGCTAGAGGATACTTAGCCAGGGATGTCTTGATGTCCACCGCCACGTAATCCAGTAGCCCTCGCTCCAACAGCTCTCTGAGAACCTGAGGGCGGTAGCCGTTGGTGTCCACTTTAGTTGCCAGACCCAGTTCCTTAACCTTCCGCAGAAAGTGTTCGAGGCCGTTCTGCAACGTCGGCTCGCCGCCGGTGATCACCATCCCATCAATCAAACCCCGTCGCCGTGCGAGGAACTGGAAGATCTCGACGGGGTCAATCTCCGGAAGGCTCTCCGGATGCAGCACCAGCTCCGAATTTTGACAGTAAGGACAGCGAAAGTTGCAGCCGCTGGTGAAGAGCACGGTGGCGATTTTCCCCGGATAGTCAATAAGCGAGGTCTTCACCCAACCTCTGATCTGCATCAGCCAACTGTCCTCGCCTGCACCACGTATTCCTTGCGCTCGGCGAACTCTTGCTTCTTGCCCACATTCCAGTTCCGAATGGGACGTAGATAGCCCACTATCCGGGAGTAAACCTCGCAGGGCACCTTGCTGTCCTCGTGCGCTACGGCCTTCAATTCCTCTGGCGTGTGGTCGTAGGGACAGTGGAAGTGCTCACCTGAGATATAGCCGTGGATGGGGCAGATGCTGAAGGTGGGGGTGAGGGTATAGTACGGCAGGCGGAAGTTCTCGGCAATCCGCCGCACCAGCAGGCGCGCCTGTTGCCAGTCGTCTACCCTCTCGCCCAGGAAGGCGTGGAACACCGTCCCTCCCGTGTAGAGCACTTGCAGGTCGTCCTGGTGCTCCAAGGCCTCGAAGACGTCGTCGGTATAGCCCACCGGCAGATGAGTGGAATTGCTATAGTAGGGAGCTTCGTCTGTGCCCGCGGTGATGATGTCCGGGAACCTGGCCTTGTCCACCTTAGCCAGCCGATAGCTGGCTCCCTCGGCGGGGGTAGCCTCCAGGTTGTAGAGGTTGCCCATTTCCGCCTGGAAGTCCCTCAGCTTCTCACGCATGAAGTGGAGCGTTTTCAGAGCGAAAGCCTTGCCGTCGGGGTGAGTGATACTGCCCCCCAGGAAGTTAAGGCAGGCCTCGTTCATGCCGTTCAGCCCGATGGTGGAGAAGTGGTTCGCCCAATAGCCGCCGGCCATTTCCTTGATGCCTCCCAGGTAGTGCCTGGCGTAAGGGTACAGCCCTCTCTCGGTGAACCTTTCCAGAGTCTTCCGCTTGATTTCGAGGCTCGTCTTGGCTATCTCCATCAACTGTTCAAGACGGCAGAAAAAATCCTCTTCGTCTCTGGCCAGATAGCCGAGGCGGGCCATGTTGATGGTCACCACCCCGATGCTCCCGGTGAGGGGATTGGCGCCGAAGTAGCCCCCGCCCCGCTTGCGCAGCTCGCGGTTGTCGAGGCGAAGTCGACAACACATACTTCTGGCGTCATCGGGGCTCATATCGCTGTTCATAAAGCTGGCAAAATAGGGAATGCCGTACTTGGCGGTCATCTGCCAGATGGCCTCGGGGAGGGAGTTTTCCCAGTCGAAATCCTTGGAGATGTTGTAGGTGGGGATAGGAAAGGTGAACACCCGTCCTTTGGCGTCTCCCTCCAGCATCACCTCGGCGAAGGCGCGATTGATGAGGTCCATCTCGTGCTGGAAGTCGCTGTAGGGCTCCTCCTTGAGCTCGCCGCCGACGATGACCGGCATGTCGCGCAGGGTGCTAGGTGGGACCAGGTCCATGGTCAGATTCGTGAATGGAGTTTGGAATCCAACTCGAGTGGGTACGTTTATGTTGAAGATAAACTCCTGAACGGCCTGTTTAACCCCGCGATAGTCCAGCCCGTCGTAGCGGACGAAGGGAGCTACCAGGGTATCGAAGTTGGAGAAAGCCTGAGCGCCCGCCGATTCTCCCTGGAGGGTGTAGAAGAAATTCACAATCTGCCCCAGGGCCGAGCGGAGGTGCTTGGGCGGCTTGCTATCCGTCTTGGCCTGTACGCCGCCAAAGCCCCTGATTAGCAGGTCTTGCAGGTCCCAGCCGCAGCAGTAGGCGGCGAGGATGGAGAGGTCGTGGATGTGGAAGTCGCCTTCTATGTGTGCCTCCTGGACTTCCGAGGGGTAGATCTTGTGCAGCCAGTACCTGGCCGAGACTGCCGAGGCGACGTGGAAATTCAGCCCCTGGAGGGAGTAGTTCATGTTGGCGTTCTCGTTCACCCTCCAGTCGGAACATTCCAGGTAGTTGTCCATGAGCTCCAGGCTGTCCAGGAGCAGCTTCTCTGTCTCTCGGACCTGAGCACGCTGCTCGCGGTAGAGGATGTAGGACTTAGCCATGTGGACGTAGCCGTTCTCGATGAGCGCCGCCTCCACCAAATCCTGGATCTCCTCCACCGAGGGAACCCTGCCCTGGCCGAAGAAATCCCTCTCCAGAGTGGCAACCACGTCGCAGGTGATCCTCTCAGCCACCCTTCTGCCGTCCTTATGATCCACCGCCTGGGCGGCCTTAAAGATGGCGTTGGCGATCCTCTCGCGGTCGAAAGGCACGATTCGACCGTCTCGTTTTCGGACCTGGGCCACAGCCACGCTCATTCACTCCTCCTTGAGCTGAGATTTCCCATCACCTCTCCTACATCAGCGTCACGCACTCAGCAATCACCTCGCGCCACTTGGTGATAGTTCTACTGCCAATCGCTCTACTTACTTTGAAGTCCCCCGTTTCGCTCATATATGATCAAGTAGTGGGCCGAACGGATTCAGGTTCTCGTCGATTTCTCTGAGGTCAACTTGCACAGTTGGACCGAAATCCGCCGAGGACTCAAAGACAGTACGCTCTACTCGACATAGCTGATCGATTGGGTATTTCCGAGACGTGCACTTGACCAAGACAAGGTAGCCACAATCAGTTATCCCCGCCTGCTCATTTGGTTGATAGATGATAGAAAGTCCACTACTAGCAAGATGCCTTGTGCGTCCCTTAAGTTCAATAATGTTATCTTCATTTAATACAGGAAGCTTGTTGCTTAGAGCCTATCCTAAAAGTCGATTCTGTGGTAGAATGGTGGCATGAGCGATGAAACAGCTTCCAAGAAGAAACCAGCACCGACCATCTGGCGTGTTCCCGACGACCTGTGGGCTGAGATCGCGCC
>JBAWAP010000148.1:0-18688 GCA_049589355.1 Anaerolineae bacterium | reverse complement strand
CCTGCTGCAGCATCGGCTGACCAGCATCACTTCTGCGACCAATCTCACTCACGACGAACGGCTTGTCCCCATAGGCCACGTTGTGCTTCATCAATCGCTTCCGCAAGTAGATCAGCTTCCCCAAGATGTCCCCCTCCTGCGGCCTCTTCAGCAAATCCGTTGACCCACTGCACGCCAGCTCGTAGGCTACATCCCCCGGCAGACTCCCATCATCCGGAAGGTCCCAACGGGGATGGAAAACAATGTAGCTATGGAAAGACATCACATCAAAGTGATCCCCACCCCCATTGTTCAATACCACTTCCAGGAAATCCGGAAACTCTGCCCCCGACGTTGTCCACTCGGTTGGTCCAGGCGTGATGCTCGGATCAATCCCGCTGTTGAAGTGGTCATCAGTCCACCACTCATACGCCAGCGGCCCTAAAAGCACCTTGGCCTCCGGATCTGCCCCGTGGATCGCTGCATCTGCTGCCGCCAACATCTGCGCATACTCTGCCCCGTGATTGCCCCAGCAACCGCCTATGCCCTCTCCATACCAGTCCTCCCGATGAATGTCCGGCTCGTTGTACAGTTCCCAGTACTTAACGTTGTAGGGAGGCTGGCTGTAGCGGGCTACCAAGGCTGTCAGAAACTCGCTAAACTCCCCCAGCATGCCTGATTTCAAAGGACCACAACTCGTGTTGGCAGCCCAGGAGGGGTTCTCAAAAACAAGCACCAGTATACCAAATCCCTCGTTAGCCAGATTGCCGATCCAGGAGTCGGGCCAGTTGCCGTTGGCTGGGTTGGTCAGGTCCATGTCGGTCGGTTCGACCGATTTCCAACTGATGCCTGTCCTGACCCATCGAGCCCCTGCCTCACGGGCCAACTGGCGAGCCGTCGCGTTGCCTGAGCCCATATTGACTCCAAAGGGAGGCATATATGTCAGGCAGAGCTCACCCCAGTGAACCGCCACGAGCATGATGTCAACGACATCTATATCGTCATCTCCGTCGAGATCGTAGTCATCGATATCCACCTGGGCGGTACTCCGCCAGCGGCTGGCCACTTGCATAATGTCATCAACAGCCACAACGCCATTGCCATTGAAATCCACATCGCAGGGGCCTATGACAATAGTAGACATTTGCAGCGACTGGCGGGCGTTGATGGGAGGACTAGATACCATATACGTCACTGAAGGGATGGAAACCAAAGCTGTGGCACCAAGAGCAAAAAGCATAGCAACTCTCTTAAACATGTTAGAGCTCCTCTCTTAGAACTAGCTGGACCAAGCTCGCTTTTGTCCCTTACCGACCCAAATACATCCTGAACCGCCTAGTGAATCCGCGGTGCAGGTCAGGGGTGGCGCTTAAGGGTGCTGATAATCTGCTTAAGGAATAGACCAAGCAACGTCAAGTATAGAACACCTAACAGAATATAGAAACCCTTGTTCCCCCAGATGGATGGTTTGTTTCTAACAAGGCGATCCAGCAAGGGGGAAGAGGGCTCTGACTCAACCCTGGCCGTGTACGTGGCTATGCTCGTGGCTACACTCGCTACCGTAACTGTCCACGTCGCCCGTGTCACCTCGGCTGTCCACGTTGGCTGTGCGGGCATAGCCGACGGCATCTCAATCGCCGCAGTTACTGGTTCTCGGATCAGCGTGTTGGTCGGCTTAGGGGTTGCGGTGACCGTAGCACGGCTTATAGGCATGACTGTCTGGGTGTTCGTACTGATGGGCGCACGTGTAATGGTCGCAATACTTGTGCTAGTGGGTAGGGGGGTGGAAGATGGCGTATCGGTAGATTTTGGTACTAACGTAGCTGAGCTAGTAGGCTTCGGTTTGATGGTATCCGTAGGTGTAGATACAACTGTCTGGGTAGGAGTACTGATACCTGCAGGAACAAAACCGCTAAAGGTTACGTCAATTGAGCTGTTTCCGGTGCTCAAAGCCCTTGATATACAGTTTGCGGTGACCTCATGATATGGAGTACCTAGGCCAGCGCCCACCTTCAATGGCCAGAATATGTCTGCGGCACGAACAAGCAGTGCTAGCAATCCAAAACTAGTCAATAGGATAATCGCTCTCTTCATACAGGCACCCTTTTGCTAAAGGTGATGGTCGCCTTGAGAAATGGGGTCATGGTTCGGGAAAAGCTCCCAGCTAATGACGGATCAGGACCATTCCTGTACGAAGACTGGACTGGCCGTAATGTTGATCGTCACCTGACCATTCACCACACCATCCAAGTCCCCTGGCCCACCATCATCAATCACCTGTACGATCCCAGGTATCTCTGTGTCAGGATACGTGTCATCGTACTTTTGCTTCGGCACCACCCGCACCCGATCCGCAGGGAATGACACCTGTCTAGTTGTCTCCCCACTCGCCTTCGTCGGCGTCCACAGCACCCACTTCCGCCTCCCGTCCACCATCCGAAACTCATACCCCTCCACATCCGTCCACCTACTGGCTTCCGTAGCTGTCATTTGATGATCGTACGTCGCACCCATCAACTCGTCCGTCGTTGTCTTGTACGCCCAATACGACGGCTTAGGGTTCAAAGCCGTGTCCAACAGACCATATTCCCCAGTTACATAATCTACCACGTCGAACCAGATAGCGATTTCTAACCCAGCCGCCAAGGCTCGCACATTCCCCTGCACCGCGTAACGACTCTGCTGTTCATGGCTTCCAGGCACATTCCCACCCAAACAATCCTGCTGTAGCATCAGTTGCCCCGCATCACTCCTTCGACCCATCTCCGTCAACACAAACGGCTTATCCCCACACCCGTAATTCTCCAACCGCTTGCGCAAGTAGATCAACTTCCCCAGAATGTCGCCTTCCTGAGGTCGCTTCATCAAGTCCGTTGACCCGCTACAGGCTGGCTCGTAGGCTACATCCCCAGGCAGACTCCCATCATCAAGAGAATCCCACCGAGGATGGAAAACAACGTAGCTATGGAATGCCATCACATCGAAGTACTCCCCGCCTCCATTGGTCAATACATCTTCCAGGAAATCTGGAAACTCGTTCCCCGATGTTGACCACTCCGTCGGCCCAGGCGTGATACTCGGATCAATCCCACTGTTGAAGAAATCACCGTTATACCACTCATAGGCTGGGGCACCTAACAACACCTTGGCCTCCGGATCGGCACCATGAATCGCCTCATCCGCCACCGCCAACATCTCCGCATACTCTGCCCCATTGTTGCCCCAGCAACCACCGAATCCCTCCCCTAGCCCTGAGTGTTTGATGTCTGGCTCGTTGTACAACTCCCAGTACTTGACATCGTACGGTGGCTGACTGTAGCGGGTCACCAGAGCCATCAGAAACTCGCTGAACTCTCCCAGCATGCCTGAATACAAAGGACCACAACTCGTGCTGGCAGCCCAGGAGGGGTTCTTCCAGATAAGCACCAGTATGCTAAACCCCTCGTTAGTGAGAGCGCCGATCCAGGAGTCGGGCCAGTTGCCATTGGCTGGGTTGGTCAGGTCCATATTGGTTGGCTCAACCGTTGCCCAACTGACACTCGTCCTCACCCATTCAGCTCCTGCCTTGCGGGCCAACTGACGGGCCCGGGGGCTGTCTGAACCCATATTAACCCCAAAGGGAATCAAGGGCTTCTCAAAGGGCGTCAGTGTGGATGTCCGCATGTTGGCGGGCGTAGCTGTGCAGCTAAGCGTATTGGTGATTGTTGGCATCAACGTTATGGTCGCTGTGGGTTTGATAGTCGGCGTCTTACTTGGTATCGCTGTAGAAGCGAGCACTGGTTGAGGAGTTCCGGTTGCCGTAGGAATAGAGGATAGTGCAGTCTCGCTCGTGTAGTTCTTATGGAAAAGGACAGCCAAGGCCACAAGGCTAACCAAGGTACCTATGATCCACAACAGGCTAAGCAACAAAGGCCGGGTACTCAGAATCCGTTTCAAGACGCCCCTCTCATTATGCGTGTTCCCCTTCCTTTACTCCCTAGCCATAATAGAAGGGCACGATGTACTTCACCAAACAAACAACATCGAACAAGATCATTCCACAGAGCCACCCGCCCAACCAAAGCTGGCGATAACGCACAGCAACCAGTTCCCGTAGCCCCAAGATGAACAGTGTCGCGACCGGTAATATGACGGGGTAGAGGTACCTACCGTGAGGAGCGCCAAAGCTTTCCATATCCCAGTATCGAATTCTCGCGCCCACACCGATGCACACTGCAAAAAGCACCGTCAAAGCGTAGAACAGCAAAACACGTTTCTGCCACCCAGTAAGCCGACTGTGCCCCCTGATAGCCCGCACCAGCAGTAGGCATAGACCGCCAAGGACAAGCAAGCTACAAAACGCCACCAAGCTGTAGAGAATCGTATCTACGTAGATATTGTACCAACCAAAACGAGCCCAGAACGTCTCAAACATGGTCTTGGCGTAATAGCGGTATATTGCCAACGCTTCAGGTCCAAAATAGTCTTGACCCAGCGAAAATGGCCAGCGATCAGAGGGAAGGAAAAGGTAGAAGTGAAGCAGCCACTCTAGCCCAGACCCAATCCGATTGGCCTCGGCCGTTGTTCGCGCCCAAGACCACAGGCCAAGGGCTACAATGGTCACTATCACGACGATCACTGCAATCACCATAAAGCCCTTTTTCCACGAGAATCTTCTACGAATGTCTCTACCCCAGAGATATAAGCAGATTCCCGACCCACAGAGGGGAATAGCCACCAAAGCCGTTCTTTTGGCTAGCAAGCCTGAGATGCCAGCTACAACGATACCGACCGACCGCCACAGCGATAACCCTCTTCTGAAACTTAAGACCCAGAACGAGATTAGGATCGAGACAAAGACCTCTGCCAGATGATCGTTATTCACAGCACTGGTTGTGAAGGTATGGGATGGCAGGAAAATGACAAAGGCAGGGACAAAAAAGGTCAACAGAGGGTTCTCCGGGAAGAGCTCTTTCGTCGTCCAGAATGTGATCATCACCACCAACATGGTCAAGAAGACCGAAACTATGCGCATGGCGTAAAGTTGAAGGGCAGTATCCTCCGCCGCAGTCAGGGCTAAGGGA
This sequence comes from Anaerolineae bacterium, assembly GCA_049589355.1. Lineage (GTDB taxonomy): Bacteria > Chloroflexota > Anaerolineae > VGOG01 > VGOG01 > JBAWAP01. The sequence goes on along the minus strand of JBAWAP010000148.1, from coordinate 13,646 downwards.
ATCACATACAAGAGATAAGACAAAGGGGGCTGATGCAATTCATGCTGCGTCTCTCTCCAGATTTGACTGAACGTCGTGAACTGTGCCTGGGGGCTCGGCGTTACGGGCCCGGTAAAGACCCCAAATTGCCAGAAATTATACCGATCCATGGAAGCGATGATCTCTTGCTCTACTGAGGGCGTAACATCACCCCAGCCCACCAGGCGGCGCTTTTCATACAGGAGTTTCACGTATTCGAAATGCTGGGGCTCATCGGGAGCCTGCCAGGGCGGAACAACGGCACTATAGATTAACCCTCTCACCAGGGTCAGGCCGAGGAGCAAAAGCAGCACTTTGCCCTTGTGGTTATCCAAGCTCATAATGACACTCTCCTTCGCTGAGAATTCAATATGAACCTCTCCCCGATAGCACGGCAGGCAGGGTCTTTACCAGAATCTTGATGTCTTCCAGTATCGAGTAGTTTTCGATGTAGGTCAGCTCCAGTTTGACCCGCTCTTCCAGCGACAGGTCGGCCCGGCCACTAACCTGCATGGAGCCAGTCATACCTGGCTTCACCAATAGCCTCTGACTCTGCCAGGGATCATATTTCTGGACTATCCGTACCTCCTCAGGGCGGGGCCCGACCAGGCTCATCTCGCCCTTGAGGACGTTAAAGAGCTGTGGGATCTCGTCTAGGCTAGTTCGACGCAGCCATAGCCCTACCCGGGTGACCCGAGGGTCATCCTTAAGTTTAAAGGCCGGCTGCTCCAGCTTCTCTAAGTCAATCAATTGCTCCAGCAGCTCTTCGGCGTTCTGCACCATAGTGCGAAACTTGTACATGCGAAACGCTCTGCCGTATTGCCCTGCCCTCTCCTGGATGAAGAAGATGGGACCAGGCGAGTCCAGCTTGATCAGAAGAGCGATAAGTGCCATGAAGGGGGCTAAGACCACCAACCCCACCAGGGAACCAACCAGGTCCAGCCCACGTTTCATCACCCGGTTAAGGCCCGTGATGGCCGGCTCCCGAAGGCTGATCAAGGGAATGCCCCGTAGGTTCTCAATGCCTGTTCGGACAGTAATCATCTCCAAGAGATCCGGAACCATGCGGATCTTCACCGCCTGATCTCGCAATGCCAGGATGAGATCGGCTAGCTCCACTCGGTCTTTAGCGGCAGCAGATACGATTACCTCATCTATGCTGTATTGATTGATCGCCTGCCCAGCATCGGCCAATCCTCCCAGCACGGGGGTAGACAGGTGGGTGCTCTTCAGCCCGGAAGCATCATCCAGGAAACCCACCACCTGGTATTCCTGCCAGCGGGCCAGGTGCTCGGCCAGCCCCAGGCCGGCCTCACCTGCGCCTACGATCAGGATCCTTTTGGTGCCATACCCAGGCACCTTGAGACGGGAGAAGACCCCGCGCATCAGGGTGCGAAACCCCAGGAGGAGGCCAAGATCCAACAGGTAGAAGTAGAAAGACAACAGACGGGAGAAGTCCAGAATCTTCAGGAAGTAGATAGAGCTGGCGAAGGTGAAAAAAGAGAAGGTAATGGCGAAAAAGACCGTTCTGCGCTCCTCGCCTGCGTTGCCCAAGTGACGCCGCTCATAAGCCCCCCAGAGATGGAACACTGCCATCCAGATAATGGCCACCAAGGACCACACTAAGGGAGTCAGGTAGACGGTGTCCGCAGGGATGGTGGCACCGATGGGCAAGTGCTGGCGTCCTCGATCGGCCAGGAACAAAGCCAGTCCCGTCAGAGCCAGATCTCCAGCCACCAGAAAAGCTACATATAGATGCCTGGGCTGCCGATTCATCAAGCTATCCCTCTATCGAGTACAAACGACGACGCCAGCTTCGTTTCCAAAAGCGTTGTATACAATTCCTCCGTTCGGCGGACCATCTGCGCCAAGGTGAACCGCGATTCCACTACCTCTCGGCCGGCAAGCCCCATGGCTTGGGCCTTGGCCTTGTCTCGCAACAGGGCCATGATGGCAGCCGCGAGGGCCTCCGGGTCTCGAGGTGAGACCAACAACCCTGTTTCTCCCTGTTGGACAGCATCCTGTGCCCCGGTGCCCTCAATGGCGACGACCGGCTTTTCAGAGGCCATGGCTTCCAAGACCGTGTAAGGCATGGCCTCATGGGGAGAGGACAGGGCAAAGACATCCATAAGAGTCAAAATCTCCAAGCTATCTGGACGGAAGCCAGTGAAGATCGTTTGGGGGGAAATCCCCAGGTCCGTGGCTAGCAGTTCCAACTCCTTCCTTGCCTCCCCGTCGCCCACAATAAGGAATTGGGCGTCAGGATAAGCTGTTGACACCCTGACGGCTGCCTCCAGGAAACAGCCCAAACCCTTGCCCCAGGACAGACGCCCCATGGTGCCCACGATGGGACCACGGGAATCCAGGCCTAACTGCCGTTTCTTGGCTATAGGGTTCAGAGGCAGGACAAACTCGTCCAGATCCAGGCCGTTTTCGATCACCACTAGCTTGTCCACTGGGGCGATCCGGTTCCTCAGAGCCTCCTCTCTCTCCCTGGGCGAGACACAGATGATCCGATCCGTCCACAGGCCACACAGGCGCTCGATCTGGATATAAGCCCAACGGGTTAATTTGCTCCGGACGCCTCGAAAAGCGAATCCATGGGGAGTGTACAGGATCACTGGTATGCCCACCCATTTGGCTGCCAGCCGACCCAAGACCCCCGCCTTGGAGCTGTGGGCATGGACGATGTGATACCGTCCCTCTTTGATCACTCGATAAAGAGCTGCTAGCGCCCTAGTGTCAGAAAGGGGATGGATGTTCCGCCGCATCTCCACCAGGGATACAGAAATGTCGCCCTTGCTCTCCAATTCCTCCACAAAGGAGGTATCACCATAGGCGTGGCTGCGCACCCGAGGACAGGCAACGGCCACGCTGAACTGGGTCCGATCCAGCGCTTTCACCAGAGACAAGACGTGCTTCTTAGCCCCCGCCGTGGTGGCCTCGATCACCTCTAATACCCTGATCTGCTCATCCATCGCTTGAACCAGACTCAGGGACGGCTTCCAGGTCCTGTAGGTGCCCCAGGCCCCAGTGGGCCCTCCACAGGCAGAAGACACCCAGGAGGCTGGGGATCAGAAAAATCATCCCGTGTAAGGCCAACGCATAGCTCACTGCCAGATCCCTGTCCACCAGGAAGGGGGACAGGGTGAGGACGACCAAGTAATGAAAAACCCCGATGCCGCTCGGCAAGGCAGGCACCCGCGCGCCTACCTGTAGGACGATCAGGAGCAAGAGGGTAGCGAGCAGAGGCACCTGGATGTGGAAGGCCCTGAGAGCCAGATAGTAGGACAAGGCGATGGTTGTCCAGATGCCTAGTGACCATCCCCAGATGGGAACCCACACCTCTTTGGCCTGCAGGGCGCCGAAGCCCTCGATGACCGATGTCAAGTGTTCGGGCACGCGCAACGGACCCAAGCCCGCGAACGAGCTTAGAGAGGCAACCAAGAACCTGGAGAGGCCCTCTTTGTACCGATTCAGCAATACCATCACCAGGCCCAGGGCAGCCAAGGCCACGCCCAGGGCCCACCCAGCCTGCTGCACTCCCGACGGAAAAGGTAAAAGCAGTGGAAGGAGAACCAAGAAGGGCAAAAGGGTTATCCCTTCCACTACCTTCTCCAGCACGATGGTGCCCAAGGCGAAGGTTTTGCTCACCTCACCCACCTGGCCGATCCAATAGGCCCTGGCCACTATCCCCAGGTGGGCTGGTAAAGCGGTGTTGGCCAGCTGGGCCACCATCAGGCCAGAGAAGAGCTGGGAGAACCTCGGTGCCTCGTGTGGACAGAAGAGTAGCCGCCACCGCATAGCGGTCGCCCCGAAGGCCAAGAGATTGGCGGCGAGGGCGGTGGCTACAAGGACATAGTCCGCCCCCGCTAGAGCCGCAAGAAGCCCTGGAAAGTGCACATTCCGGAAAGTCAAGGCTACACCCAGCAGGCTCAGCACGGCTCCCAGAGCGAACCGAGCTCCCGGCTTCCCTCTCTTTGCCATCACCCAGGCTCTGATCTCTGGCATCTGTTCCTTTGCTTGCTTCCTCCTCCGTCGTCCCCACCCCACTTAGCGCCGTCGCTAGGGAACAGCAGCGCCAGAGACCCCCGGCCAAATCTGGACAAGATTCGCCGGCCTACGTCCACGATGGTAACGACGGCAAATAGCAGGATATAGGGTTCGATCTCCCAGCGAAAGCGGGTCATGACGTGGAAAGCTATGTAGACAATAGTGAGATAAAGGAAGAGAATGTAGAAGAGAGAGTAGATCCTCCAACGAGAGAAGGAAAGGACCATCCCTGCCACAAAAAGGGGGAAGAGGGCTGCGTAGAGGAGCTTGTAGGGCATGATCCAGCGGGAATCGTAGACCAAGCCGTACTCTCCCAGATCGGCTCGGGACCTCCCTAAATTGGGCCGAAACCACCATAAGCTCACTAGCTTGGTCTTGGCCAGGGCCAGCCATTGGCCAGAGTTCTCCTGGATGAACCGCCACCCAGCCTGGTACAGGGCCCTGTCCAGTTCCACCTCGCTCAAACGATGCACATACGGCGCGACCTCGTGAGGCAGAGGATAAGGTCGCAAATCCATGATGGCTTCTTCTCCTGCCTCCCCGCCAACCTCGGTGCCCAAATAGGCTCTAACCTTACCGACATAGACGTCGAAGACGTTGCCGGTGGTGAAGGGGTTGTTCCCATTCCAGAAGGTAAAGCCCCCACACGTTGAGAGGGGCGCAAGCTGGCCAAGGACGTAGTAATTGTGCAGGGTCCAGGGGAGAAGAGTGAACAGGGTGGAAAACACGATAACTGTGGCGGCTTGATGCCATTTCAAGATCCCCTTCCGGTTCAGCCAAAGCCAGCCGAGGATGCCTACCAGGAAAGCCAGGATTGATGATCGGCTCAGAGTGAGCAGCCCCAGTACGACGCCGGCAGCAACCCAGGCAGCAGGGTGTGATCTGTGACGCAAGTCCAGCAAGAGCCAAAGCAGCAGCGCCAGGAGCAAAATATTGACGGTTAAAGAAAATGGCCTGGCTGTCTGGATGATGAATACAGGATACAGGGCCATCGCCAGCCCTGAGAGGATCCCCGTAGCCATCCCTGAAAGCCCTCTGGCGATGCGGTAAACCACTACACAGGTGAAGCTGGAAAGAAAAGCCTGAGTTACCCCTAATGCCATACCGGGCTCTGGAGCGAACCGCAAGAAAAAGGCCACAAATAGGACATATAGTGGGGGTATGAAAGATTGCAGCGGGTCAGCGGTGCGGTAGCCATAGAAATCAAAGGTGTACCCCTGACCAGCAATCAACCTGGCCGCTATCTGCCCCTCTTCTGAGACCTCCACAACACCTGGAACGCCTAAATAGAACACCGCGCCTAGTCTGGTCACTAACGCCAGCAGAAGGATCGCGGAGACCAACAGCCGCTCATCCTCCCAAAGACGTGAGAGCATCTTTCTCATCTCTATCCTCTTTGTCTGGAAACGCTAAGGTGCCGCCACAGAGCCGTAGTGAGCCCCAGGATGGCCCAGAGCACCGTTCCTGGCACTGTTCACTCATCGAGGAATCAACTGAGGGATACAGTCCGACCAACGCCATGCTCAACAGAACCACGATGGGCAGGTCCATAGGCGAACGGGCTGTCATATATCCCTTCGCTGCCCAGCGGCACACCCAAGGAATCGGAATCAACAATAAACTCGCACTGATGATCCAGATAGGCAAGCGGCCGGACAAGAGCATCAACGTGACCGGAACAGACAACAACCACAGCTCGTGCTCCGCAATCCAATTGACGATGCCTTTCAACCTGGCCCTCGCTGTAAGGTTCTCGGCTTTCCAAGTTGCCGGATAGGTGCTGGCTCCTTTTGGACTCGACAGCGCCTCTCCCTCCACACCTTCGTTGTCCACTCGCCCTCCTTAGGTCCCCCGGCAACACTGCTCCTTTTCCTGGGTTCAGGGTTCTAACTGCAATTATACCCGAACTTCAGTGTTTTAGCAACCCCTTTAACGACGAGGGCTGGGCACCAAAAGTCACGACCGTATCCACAAATGGCCAATGCCACGCTCCTTGCCATATCGCCCCGCTCATGGTATCATTAATGACATCCCATAAGGAGGACTATCGGGTTGCCTTTCGCCATCGAGACCTTTGAGCTGACGAAGCAGTTTCCCAGGAACAAGGGGCTATGGGGCTTCATCCCCGGTTCCCGACCTTCGCGAACGGTGACGGCCGTGGACAACGTCAACCTGACCGTGGAGCGGGGCGAACTGTTCGGCTTACTGGGACCTAACGGAGCGGGAAAGACCACTCTGATCAAGCTTCTCTGCACCCTCATCGTACCCACTTCGGGAACAGCCCGAGTTAACGGGTATGACCTGCAGCAAGAGGAGGCCATCAAGGCCTCAGTCGGCCTGGTGAGCAGCGACGAGCGCAGTTTCTACTGGCGTCTCTCCGGCCGTCGTAATCTGGAGTTCTTCGCCTCTCTGCACGGACTTCCAGCCCCCCAGAAACACCGCAGAGTCGGGGAAGTTTTAGAGCTAATGGAGCTGCGAGAGGTCGCAGACGAGACGTTCCAGACCTACTCGTCGGGCATGAGGCAGAGGTTGTCCCTTGCCCGGGGCCTGCTCAATAATCCGGAGATACTCTTCCTGGACGAACCCACCAAGAGCCTCGACCCAATAGCCACCCGCCATCTGCACGATTTCATCAAAGACAGGCTGGTTAGCGAACGAGGTGTAACCGTCTTCCTGACCACTCACCGACTGGAGGAAGCGGAGCAGCTCTGCCAGCGCATCGCCATCATGGACAAGGGCCGCATCCGAGCCTGTGGGACTATCTCTGAATTGCGGAAGGTTCTACGAAAGGGGGAACGGTACAGCCTGCGGATAAACGGCCTTTCTGAGACATTGCAGGATAAACTAGCGAGCTTGGTCGCCAGCTTAAAGATCCTGCCTTTAGATGCAGGAATCACCCTCCTCGAATTCGATGCGCTGGACGGTGAGGAGACGCTCTCTAACATGATCGAGGTGATCCATAACAATGGAGGGCGGATAAGGGCCGTAAGCAGTCAGGTGACACCTTTGGAGGAGGTCTTCGCCCACTTGACACAGGAAGAAGGAACTGACTAAAGGAGGCCAATGCTAAAAGCGCTCGCTTTCGTAAAAAGGGATTTCCGGCTGGAAGCCAGCTATCGTTTCTCGTTCTTCCTGCAACTCTTTGGTGTTCTCTTCTCCGTCTTCATGTTCTATTATGTGTCCAAGTTGCTGGGAGAGGCTGCTACCCCCTACCTTGCGCCCTACGGCGGTGACTACTTCTCCTTCGTCCTGATCGGCATCGCCTTCGCTGGCTATTTTGGCATAGGGCTATCGGGCTTTGCAAGCAGCATCCGCCAGGCCCAGATGACAGGCACCCTGGAAGCGATGCTGATGAGCCCCACCAGCGTCTCCACCATCGTCCTCTGCTCCTCCTTCTGGAGCTACCTCATGACCTCCCTGCGCGTGCTTGCTTACCTCGCCGTCGGCGCAGTCTTTCTGGGGGTAGACCTGGGGCGAGGCAACTACCTGGCTGCCCTGCTTATCCTAGTGCTGACCATCGTCACCTTCAGCAGCCTGGGAATCATCGCTGCCAGCTTCATCATGGTGCTGAAACGAGGCGATCCAGTCACCTGGCTCTTCAGCACCCTCTCCAGCCTTCTAGGCGGGGTTTATTATCCCGTTTCCATCCTTCCCCCCTGGCTCCAGCGTCTCTCGTATCTCCTGCCCATCACCTACTCCTTGCGGGCTATGCGCCTCGCCCTGCTGCAAGGCTACCCTTTTAGTGCTCTCATCCCCGACATTTTAGTCCTTGCCGTCTTCAGCCTCATCCTATTGCCCCTCAGCCTCCTTGCCTTCCGCTACGCCGTCCACCGCGCCAAGGTGGATGGGAGCCTGACGCATTACTAGTAGATGGCTGATGTCTCATGCGAAGGTCACGTTATATGAAAAAGCGATGGGCTTCGCTTGAACCCGTCGCCTTCGCCTCGTCTTGGTCAACCGAGCCCCCCCTCACCTAGAAGATGCCGACTACAGCCAACACAGCCGGGCCGGCCAGTTCTAACCACCTCGAATTCAGTAGATCGCTGGCGCCGGATCCGATGTGGACGGGGGGAAAGGGAACGGCGGGCTTCACCCAGGGGACGAAGCCCGCCGCAGCCGTTTGCAAAGGGACAGAGCTAACGCGCCCGCCATCGCCGCATAAGCACGCCGCCGACGGCTGCACTACAGGTTACGAAGGCCAGCGCTGCCGCAGCCACGCCGACTGGTGAGCGGGATGGCACACTGGTGGCGTCCAGGCGCGTCAAGGTGACAGCGGTGGGGTCAAAGCTCCACCGATAGTCCTCCACCTCACCGTTGTAGACCTCACCTGTGGGTGAGGCAGACCCGCCAGTGCTACTTGGATACAGGCGGAAGCGGGCGTAAAAGCTGTTACCCTCCACCGTCGTACCGTCTGGGATGTCGAAGGTAATGTCGGTGTTAGAACCGTTTGTCACGGCTCTGTCTGCCAGGATTTTATCCCCGCCATCGGCAAAGTCACTGTTGTTGTCCCAGTCAATCCAGGCACTCAAGTAACAAGTGCCGGAGCACCCTGTGACGGTCACATCCACCGAGCCGCCCTTCCCCTCACCTACGGTCCCTGGTTCCCAGTTAACACCTGGCGTGCGTACCACTCCATCCTCGTCATCACTACTGTCCAGGGTGTCATCGCCGTCGGCATCGCCACTTTCTTGACCATCGCTTTCTCCGTCTATGACAGTCCCAAGGTAGAGGTCGCCAAGAATGTGGCGTGCGCCGTCATCTGCCATGTCCGTATTGTTGTAGCTCGATGGCAAGTCGCCAAAGTCCCGGGAGTTGGTCTCAGTAAATTCTATGACCAGATCGAGTCCTGTTTCTTTGTCACCATCAATAAAAAGGACAACTGCTCCCACATTGTTCCAACTAGCCCCGTTTCCCACGTCAGTGAAATCACCAAATCGGACAAAGTAGGATTTACCTGGTTCATTGATATTATCTGTTTCTGCTACTGTGTACTCGGAATAGTCACTAGAATTTGTATAAACCGTAAGCTCCAAGTCAAAATCCTTGTCTGCCTCCACTACTCGGATGTGAAAGCCGTCTTTTGTCCCCCCATCGGTCAGGTCCGCACCGTTGAGACCGGTATAATCTAAACCAGTAGCGTCATTGTCATTCCCATCCCACGCAATCTCTGCCGTACCTTTGGCCAGTGGACTTGCGGCATATATGAGTTGATCAACTCCATAATCATTGATGTGTAGCTCTATTGCCGCACCGCCAGATGCGAAGTTGAGAACTGCATCACGCTCCCCTCCCAAAATAGTGCCCTCGCTATCACCACCAGCATTGCTAGCAGTTGGACTACTCGAAGTAACTGTCAAGGCTTGGCTTATTGCACTAAACTCATCAACGACAAACCCCGTCTGAGCCAAGGCCAGTTGTGCCAACAAGGGCAACACAATGGTGAGGACCCCCAGAATAACCAGTCGTAATCGTTTGTGCGTACGCATAGAAGGTTTCATGACAGGCCGTCTCCTATTATGTGTGGTGTGGAGGTGCCAGCCAACCACTCACTTGACCTACGATAGGACACATTTCGTCTAACACATGATTTTGCAAACATGTGAATCCTCCTTCGTTTCTGTATGAAATCGAGAAATGGCTGGTAAGAGCAGGCTCACGCCGGCATCACTCAGGGAGTGGTTGAAGCAGACATGATCGTGAGGCATCAGCTCCTCGTTGATTGGGTAGATTTGGGCGCAGCCTCGCTCGGGCGGGGCCTTTCGAACCAAACGCTGTCAGTGTCAGGCCGATGAGTACCAGCCACCTAAGGAAGGTGGCCTGGTTAGGGGTCAGCGCGGCCCCGCCCGAGCGGGCCCCAAAGGAGGAGACGATGACGCTGGTGGGGTTGCCGTCGCCCATGAAGTCGAGCTCGCTGAAGTGATGCAAAACGGCTACCAGCACGTTGTTGTCGGTATCCAGGGAACAGCCAGAGCACGGCAGGGTGGCCTCCCATTGGCTGCCATTCCAGGAGTAAAGGTTGAGGGTGCTTTCGTCGTCTACCCCCGCGGTCTGCCAGTCCGAGTCCTGGTAGCGGAGGGTCAGGGTATAGGGCGGGTCAAACTGGGTCACCGGGTTTCCTCCGGCATCGGTAGCCTCGAGGGTGCAAGACATATTAGCGAATACCAAATCGCCTACGGGATTGCTGGGTGAGGCTTTGAGCGTATGGGTGACAGTCGTCGTGGTGGTCACCGCGCCAGGCGGGAAGTCCATGGTGAGGTCGCCATTGTCAGCGCTCAGACTGCCCCCTGTCTCGGGCTCGATTACTGTAGACGTTATGCCAAGGGCGTGGTAGGCATTTATCCGCCCGTATCCGTAGTACTGATCCCAGCCGTCACCGCCCAGATCATCGGCGCTACTCTCGATGAGGGATCGCACCGTGGCGTTGCTCCTGGTGCCGTTCTGGGCGAAGAGGAGGGCCGCTAGCCCGGCCACATGGGGGGCCGCCATGGAGGTGCCGCTCATGGCGGCATAGGTGGAGCTGCCGTTCCAGTAGGTGCTGTAGATGCTAACCCCTGGCGCCGCCACCGAGATGTACGACCCATAGTTGGACCACGAGGCTCGGACATCGTTCTGATCGGTAGCCGATACTCCGATGACGTTGTCGTAGGCGGCCGGGAAGAAGGGCAAACTGCTGTTGTTGTTGCCGGCTGCGCCGACCAGCACGCAGCCCGCGTTCCAGGCGTAGTCCACCGCACTCTGCATATAGGACGTCCAGACATTAGCTCCCAGGCTCAGGTTAATCACCTTAGCGCCGTTATCGGCGGCGTAGATGATGCCATCAGTGATCTGACTACTTTTCGCTTTACCTGTGGTTCCATCTCCCACCTTCACAGCCATGATGCGGCTGTTGAAGGCCACCCCAGCGATGCCCACACTGTTGTTTGTGGCCGCGGCTGCTATGCCCGCCACATGGCTGCCGTGTCCATAGTCATCCTGGGGGTCGTTGTCGCCGTTAACAAAGTCCCATCCGTATACGTCATCAATGTAATCGTTCCCATCATCGTCTATCCCATTGTCCGGGATCTCGCCTGGGTTCGTCCATATTTTGGCTTGCAAATCCGGGTGCTGGAGATCAACGCCCCAGTCCACGATGGCGATAACGACAGCGGTATCGCCTGTGCAAAGGTCCCAGGCCAGGGGCGCCTGAATCTTCTGTGGACCCCACTGAGTGCCATTGCCATAATAGGGATCGTTGGGTTCGTAGGCAGGCTGGGCGATGTAGTCCGGTTCGGCGTATTCTACCCTCGGATCCGCCCTGTAGGCAGCGATCTTGGCTTCAACCTCGCCTGAGGGAACGCTTAAGACCTGCACCCCGATCTGGGGGATTTCGCCAACTACTGTGGCCCTTTGACCGGCGTGCAACTGAGCCACGTATGCCGAACTGATGCCTTCCTTGAACTTGACCACGATCCGACCAGGCACGTAGGGTGCAGCGGCCAGAGGTGATGCCTCATCCGCGCTCAGGGGTGTGCCGTAGACCGCTGTGGTCAAGAAGATAGAGATCACCAGCAACAGGACCAAAAAGGCCTTGCCTCTCCTCTTATCCATACCTGTACATGCCTCCTGTCACTTTGTCACGCCCATAAAAAAGCGCGCTGTCGGCCGGCCTGCTTCCGAACAGCACGCTTTCTTGAATCTGTCCTCGGCAGCCCGGCTATCATATCAGTGATCAGTTTTCAGTTGTCAGTGATCAGACTACCGTTTACTGATTACTGCTCACTGAGACAGACCCGTAGCTTTGTGTCTCCACCTTTCGATGGGTTTGCCTTTAATCGGAGCTTTAATCTTTCCGTCTTGAAAGCAATGAGCTTCTGAAGCTCTAGCGTGTCAAGATAATGATAGGAATATCGCTGATCAGAGGATCGCTCCTCAGCCTTCTCAATAGCTCGCACCCCTCTACGGGGGTCGTCACCAGGCGCAAAATCCTCACCTTGGATTGCCCAACTCGGGCACTCCCCAGTACGTCCAAGCTATCTTCCAGGGGATATTCGTCCAATCCGTACTGAACACTCGTATCTTCGTCAAAGGGCACTGCCCTCTCCATGGCCATCTCCTTCCGCCCAGGCTCTCACCTTCCCAAACAAAAAAGCGTGCTGTCGGCCGACCTGCTTCCACACAGCACGCTTCTCAAAATCTGTCTTCGGCAGCCCGACCATCATATCAGTAGTCAGTAATCAGTAATCAGTAATCAGACTACTGTTTACTGATTACTGATCACCGATCACTGCTCACTGAGACAGACCCGTGGCTTTGCGTCCCCACCTTTCGGTGGGTTTGCCTTTATCGGACCTTATACAGTTGAAAAGGAACTCTTGCCCTGTACGACTATATTATAACAATCTCCCTTGCCCTTGTCAAGAACAAAGAGAGAAGATAGGGTTAAGATCACGTTAAGATCCGGTTAGCGCTTTCCTCCCGTGGCCTACCCCTCCTCTCAAACACATAGCCAATCCCGCGCACATTTACGATGTGGGGAGGCTTCTTAGAACTCAGCCTCATTTTCTTCCGCAGATTGTGGATGTGGACCTTAACGATTTCCCGAGCCTCCCGGGGGCTGCAATCGTAACCCTGGACCTCCCGCACCAGGCTGCGACTGCTCATCACGCGTCCGGGGTTCTTGGCCAGACAACTCAACAGATGGAATTCAGTAGAGGTCAACTTTACCAGCTCGCCCCGAATTGATACCTCGTGGCGATCGAAGTCTATGACCACGTCGCCCTGTGTGAGTACCCCGTTTTGCGCCTCTTCCCTCATTCGACCGGCACGCCGCAAGAGGGCATAGACATGGGCCAGGAAAACCTCGGCGCTGATGGGCTTGACGAGATAGTCGTCAGCTCCGGCGTCTAGCCCTTTCACGATGTGCTCGTCCTGCCCCAGCACCGAGAGGATGACTACGGGGGTAGCAGTGTGCTCCCGAACGTACTGGCAGGCCTCAAAACCATCCCCCTGAGGCGCTCTGATGTCCAGGATGATCAGGTCCCAGGGTTCGCTTTCAACCTTTTGCAAAGCCTCCTCAATGTTGTAGGCGTTTTCGACCTCGAAGCCCTGTTCCATCAAAACACTGGTCACCTCTTGGGTGGCCTCCCTATCACTCTGAGTAACCAGAATTCGCCTCATCTTTAACGCCTCCGTTTGAATCAATACTGGACACTGCGAAAATAGGTTATCGTAAAGTTTAGACCCATATATTGTGGCATGCGGCATCCAGGACCTACAACATGTGACCGTAAGCTTGACAATAACAGAAATTCGCCAGAGTCCAGTCAATAGTTACGTCCTCGTCGGTTGTCATTACGAGTTTTCCATGGCCCGCCGCGCCATTCGTAGGGAGCAGAAACTACCGTCCATCCTGTCATTGCGAAGGCGCGGGGTTTGCGCCTGAAGCAATCTCCAGCGAGCGTAGGAGATTGCTTCGCCTGCGACTCGCAATGACAGTGGAGGTTTCTGAGCAGGTTGCAGGGTCCTCGATGATGACCGTTTGGGCTCCGCGCACGAATTCCTAGCGATTGCATCAGGCAGGCGGCCTGATACCACGC
>JBAWAP010000147.1:0-6168 GCA_049589355.1 Anaerolineae bacterium | reverse complement strand
GGTGAAGGCCTCGATACCATCCACGACGATCAAGTCGGGCGAGTAGGGCTCATTGAGCTCGGCGATCATCAGCCGTTGATAAGGGGAGCTGTGTAGCTCCGTCATATAATTGTACCCATGGCGCGGCACTAAGGCCACCGAGTTCTTTAACGAGAGGGTGAAGTGGCCACCGAAGCGGTGGGTCTTGAGACAACAGGTCTGAACGACGCATTCGGCCTCGAGACAGGGTCTGGCGAAGAGAAAGCCATCCCGCCAGTGACTGCCCTGGGGCCTGATATGCACCCAGTCATCCTCACCCAGTTCGTCCAGGTTGATGATGGAAAAGTCCAGTTCTTCGGCCATCTGGAAGATGCCCTTCTGCCGCATCACCTGGTTGGTATCATCCATGCCGCTACGGTCGGCCAGGGTGATCTCCTTCGCCCCCATCTCCCAAAGCGCCTCGATGAGGGAACGCAAGGTATCGTTATGAGTGGAGCCAGGGGCCGGGTCGGCGGAGTTGAAGTTGGGCTTAAGAAAGACAGTCTTGCCTCGAACCGGGTTGATACCCAGGAGGTCCAAGGCCCTCGTCACTCCTTCAGCACGATCGCTGGTTTTCACTAACACCACTTGGGTCATGAGCTTCTCCTCTGTAGGTATCGGTGTCGGTGATGCCGTCGGCGACGGCGCAGCGGTAGGCGTAGATGTCGCCTCTGGGCTTACAAACGGCTTCGACGCCGTGGGCGCAGGAGTAGGTGTAGATGTTGCCTCCGGGCCTACAGACGGCTTCATCGTCGCCTTGGGCATAGAGGTAGGCGTAGACGTCGCCTCTGGGCTTACAAACGGCTTCACCGTCGTCGCCCTGGGCGTAGGGCTAGGGGTCGCTGTCCCCAGTGCCCGTGGGAAGCAGGCCGCTAGAATCGGTGCCGCGACCACCGCCCCTCCCAAAGCCACCATTGCCCACAGGAACTTACGCCTGGTGATCTGTTCTTCGAATGATTGCTTATCCATGTTCCTTCAGAGATTCTATCGTTGCCTTCACCTCAGAGGGTGTCTTGGCCGGTGCCGCGCAGACCTCGCCGAAACAGATGTAAGCTGCTGGCGATGGGCCTGGGGGATAGCCCAGGCGCTCCAATCGCTCTGGCTCCCAAACCGGGTCCACGGTGTGTACCACCCGGTGGGGAAAGTAGGTCTCCAAACTGGCCCGCCGTAGCTCCCCAGTCAGTGGCTCCTCGGCGCTCCCCACCACGACCACCGATAGCGGTGGGTTAAAGAAGCGATTTATCGCCAAAGCGTATCGCGCGCCGAAGTAGCGGTAGCCCCTGTACTCAGCGGCGAAGGCCTCCAGAGCTGAGGCCGCTCTCTTCCGGTGTTCAGCATCACCTGTCAGATGGTGCAAGCGGGTGGCGACCTCAGCAGCCAGGGCGTTCTCCTCGATGTTCTTCCACCGCTCTTGCAGCTTGCCCAGGGTATCGGGAACATCCACTCGATCGAAGAAGCCACCCTCATCGTCGCTCCAGTGGGTGTAGACTCCTTTCATCAACTCCTCAGCCTGCAGCAGATACTTCCCCTCACCGGTGTACTCATAGGCGTCTAGCAGGGCCTTGGCCATCCAGACCTGATCGGCCAGGAGACCAGCCACGTGAGGTTCGCCTTCCTCCAGGCCCTCCCCCTTCCAGTCGTAGTAATGATACATGCCCTGGCCCTCCCGGCGACAGTTCCGCCACAGGAACCCCAGGGCCTTGAGGGCACTTTCGGCGCGCCACGGCTCGTCCAGGACCAGGGCAGCCTCCAGGTAGGCCGAGACCACCATGGCGTTGCGATCGGTGTAAGCGATCCTGTCAGTGAAGGGGGCCTCCCTCTTTTCCCGCTCCGCCTTAGACAGCTCGTAGTACTCCTCATCGGCATCCTGGCTGCCGTAGAAGTAGCCCCGCTCTCGATCCCGCATGGCCGCCTCGATGTAGCCAACCACACCCTGCACTGTCTCCCGATAGAGCTCCCCCCCTGTTACCTGATAAGCATGGAGGTATAGGGACAGGAACCTGGCATTGTCCTCCAACATCTTCTCGAAGTGGGGGATGCTCCAGTCCCGGGTGGTTGAATAGCGGAAGAAACCGCCCATCTCCTGATCGTAGATGCCCCCTTGGGCCATGGCAGTCGAGGTCTTGGTTGCTACCTCCAGCAACCGCTCATCCTTGGTGCGCCAGTACTCGGCCAGGGCCAGTTCCAGAGCTTCGACCTGAGGGAATTTAGGGGCTTCACCGAACCCGCCGTGGAGGGGATCAAAGCCATCCACCACAGCCTCGGCCACTTCCTCGACAATGGAGATAGATAGCTCCCCGATAGCTCTTGCCCTGGCTTCCCTGGCGGCCTGCCTCCTGTCCTCAAGCTCGCTCAACTTAGCCTGGACAGCGTCTTTGTTGTTTCGATAGTAGTCGCTGACCTGGTTGAGAAGCCTCTTGAACTCTTCGGGAGGTACGTAGGTAGCTCCCGTCAGCACCTCGCCGTCGGGCGTGAGGAAGGCCGTGGTCGGCCAGCCGCCCATGTTGTAGCGGCTGTTGATGTCCGGGCGCTGGTCGGTATCCACCCGTATGGGGATGAAATCGGCGTTGATCAACGCCGCCACCTCGGGATTCGCATAGGACGTTCCGTCCATGACGTGACACCAGTGGCACCAGACAGCGCTGATTGATAAGAGAATGGGAACATCCAACTCCTTGGCCAATCGGAAGGTCTCCTCTTCCCAATCCCACCATGCTATCCCAGCGGGCCTCCTGTCCCTCAAGTCGTGCTCGAAGATACCGACGCGCCCTCTTGGCTCCTCCAAGTCGCGCTCGAAAACGCGCCGATACTCAGCCTCCAGCCACTGCTTATGCTTGGTTTCCTCAACTGCCAATGTCTCAAACAAAGCTTTGGCGCTGGCATCGGTAGCTGTCTGAGCCATCCGCACGTAGAAGTCGTGGGCACCCTGCTCCCTTTGGATGGCCATACGCCAGGCCTCTGGCAACGCAAAGATGTCCTCTGTCATTTTTCATCTCTTTCCAGCATCTTTAAGGCACGGGCGGCGATGTTCTCGGCCGTGAAACCGTACTTCTCCCACAGCACCTTGTACGGTGCCGAGGCCCCAAAGCGTTCGATGCCAATCACATCGCCCCTGTCCCCAACGTAGCGATGCCAGCCCTGCGGCACCCCGGCCTCGATGGCCAAGCGAGCCGTCACCTCAGGAGGCAACACTTCGTCGCGGTAGGATTGGGGCTGCCGTTCGAAGAGCTCCCAACTGGGCATGCTCACCACGCGAGCCGTCACCCCCTGCTCGGCCAGCCGCTCCTGGGCCGCGAGAGTCGGGTGCACCTCGGAGCCCGTGGCGATCAGGATGACGTCGGGTCGCCCTCCTCCCGCCTCGGCCAGGACGTAGGCGCCACGCACCAGCCCGTCGGCGGGGGCCAAGGCAGCGCGATCCAGCACGGGCAGACTCTGTCGGGTAAAGAGCAGCGCCACCGGCCCTTGGCGGTGCTCCAGGGCCACACGCCAAGCGACCACCGTCTCGGCCGCGTCGGCAGGGCGGATCACAGTGAGGTAGGGGATGGCCCGCAACGCAGCCAGTTGCTCTATCGGCTGGTGGGTCGGCCCATCCTCCCCGAGGCCTATGCTGTCGTGGGTGAAGACGTAGATGACGGGTATCTCCATCATCGCCGCCAAGCGGATGCTGGGGCGCATGTAGTCGGAGAAAACGAGGAAGGTGCTGCCGTAGGGAATCACTCCCCCGTGCAAGGCCATGCCGCTCAGGATGCCGCCCATGGCGTGTTCGCGCACCCCGAAGTGAAGGTTGCGGCCGCCAGGGTTATCAGCAGAGAAGTCACCGTAGCCATTCAGATAGGTCTTGCAGGACGGTTCCAGATCTGCCGAGCCGCCCATCAGGGTGGGCAGGTAGGGAGCGATGGCGTTGAGCACCTTGCTCGAAGCGATGCGGGTCGCCAGTGGCCCATCCTTCGACCCAAAAGTGGGCAGGTCTGCGTCCCAGCCCGCAGGCAACTCGCCAGACATCACCATGCGCCACTCCTCAGCCAGGTCGGGATACTCGGCGGCGTAGGCCTGGAAACAGGCCTGCCACTCTGCCTCCCAGTTGCGTCCCCGTTCCACAGCCTGCCGGAAATGGGCCAGGGCCTGGTCGGGGATGAGGAACCGCGGCTCGGTGGGCCAACCCAGGTTCTTCTTAGTGAGCCGCACCTCCTCCTCGCCCAGCGGCGCGCCATGAGCCTCGGCGGTGTCCTGCTTGTTGGGGCTGCCGTAGCCGATGTGCGTGCGGGCGAGGATCAGCGAAGGACGAGGGTCGGCCTGCGCAGCACGGATGGCGGCGGCGATGCCCTCCAAGTCATATCCATCTACGTGCTGCACGTGCCAGCCGTAGGCCTCAAAGCGTCGACCCCGGTCCTCGGTGAAGGTCAGGTCGGTGCTGCCCTCGATGGAGATATGGTTATCGTCGTACAGGTAGATCAGCTTGCCCAGGCGCAGGTGGCCGGCCAGCGACGCAGCCTCAGAGGCAACACCCTCCATCAGGTCGCCGTCGCTGACGATGGCGTAGATGTAGTGGTCAACGATCTTGTGGCCGGGACGGTTGAAGTGGGCGGCCAGGTAGGCCTCGGCGATGGCCATGCCCACGCCATTGGTGAAGCCCTGCCCCAGCGGGCCGGTGGTGGTCTCCACCCCCTGTGTCAAGCCATGCTCAGGATGGCCGGGAGTGCGACTTCCCCACTGCCGGAAACTTTGCAACTCCTCCAGCGGAAGATCATAGCCGGTGAGGTGCAACAGGCTGTACAGCAGCATAGAACCGTGCCCGGCCGAAAGGACGAACCGATCCCGGCCTGTCCAAGCCGGGTTGATTGGGTTATGCCGCAGGAAGCGCGTCCACAACACGTGGCCCATGGCCGCCGCGCCCATGGGCATCCCCGGATGGCCAGAATTGGCTTTCTGCACGCCGTCAACGGCCAGCATGCGAACGGTGTTGATGCACAACTGGTCCAGATTTTCTTGGTGGGTCATTACTCTCTCCCCTTTTCATTGCTCCTGGGCAGGTGCCTCCGTCGGATTTGTCCGACGCCGCTACCTCCCCCGCTCGCGGGGGAGGGCTCTTGAAATCAGCTAAACTCCTCATACTTCTCTCGTTTGGCGTTGCAGATAGGGCAACGGTCGGGGGCCTCGCCCTCCACGGTGTGGCCACAGACGGAGCAGATGTAAACCGGCCCGATGTCGTAGTCCTTGCCCGTCTCCACTGCCGCTTTGGCCTCTCTGTACATAGCGGCGTGAATTTGCTCGGCTTTCCAGGCCCAGTCGAAGCTGCGCAGCGCCCCTTTCTCTTCCTGCAAATCGGCTGCTGCTTTGTAGACCGGGTACATCTCGTTGACCTCGAACTCCTCGCCCTCAATGGCCACCTCCAGGTTCTCGGCGGTAGGGCCCAGGCCGAAGCCGGCGCCGGCCACTGTGAGAGCAGCTCCTTTGAGGTCCCGTAGTTGCTGGAAGTGGTTGGTAGCGTGGACCTGCTCGGCGTAGGCGATGGCTCTGAACAGACGGGCCACGTTGGGGAATCCGTCTTTCTCCGCCTTGTCGCCATAGATCAAGTAACGCATGTGCGCCTGACTCTCGCCAGCGAAACCGCTCCTCAAGTTGCTTGCTGTCATCTCGCGCATCGTTTCTCTCCTTCCAGTTTTGGGTTTTGAACTTTGAACTTTGGACTTTGAATTTGTTGTTATCCTTCGAAGAAGGGAAGCTCCCAGTCGTCCCACCAATGTTTGTTATCGCTGAGGTAATCGCGGGCATCCTGCAGGATTTTGTAGTGGCGGTTTTCCCATTTCATCAGGAACTGGTAGGCCTGGCGGCCCAGAGGATGGTCGGTCTCGGCAGCAGCCTTCTCGTACATCTTGTAGAACTCTTCCTCCACATTCATGCCGAACTCCAAGACTGCCAGATCGCCAGCCAGCGCCTCGACATCGTAGGCAGCCCACGTCGCCTCGAAAGGAGAGTTCTCCTGCAGAGCCAGCTCGTCCCCAGGAAAGAGAGGCTTGGTGACGTCCACTTCTACCTCGCGAGTCATGGCCTCATCTGGGTCTACCCATCCCTCGCCAGCGCTGAGGGAATTGTGTTCCACCAGCAGCAGAGCCAGATGCTTCTCCTCGTCGCTAGCCAGGGTGTGGAAGG
>JBAWAP010000146.1:0-16051 GCA_049589355.1 Anaerolineae bacterium | reverse complement strand
CCTCTGGTCCATGTAGAGATCGAGAGATTGGCACCTGTTCGCTCCAGATTGGTGAATCCCAGGGTGGTTACCCAGGCTGAAGTGGAAGTTATCGCTGCCTGACCAGGCGATTGCGACCATTCAAGCGAAAGGCCACGAAAGACGCGAAGTGCTTTCGTGGCCTTCGTTTTTGGTACAGCTTAGGCCGCGCTCTGCTCGTCACGGCCATCTCCCGCTATCAAAAGACAAGCCACCCCAAAAAGCCGGCCATCAAACTGCCCACGATGGAGCTGCCGAAGTTGACCCAATCGTTGTTCAGCCAGCGCCAGCAGCAGGACGCGGAAGGGGCGGAAATACGTCAGCAGGCGGCGCAGCGTCCTGCCAACCTCTATGGGTTTGGCAGCCTCTTGAGCGAGACCGCGCATGTGTCTGCCGCCGAACATCAAGGTGTGCTCTCCAGTCTTTCGATGAATCAGATGTGCATTTGCTATGTAGCATTTTTTGCGCTATAATCTTTGTGAGGTGGACAGCTATGGACAAGAACACTGGTCAGGTGACATTGCAGTTGAGTATTGGCTTCGAGCAGGTGCTGTCTTTAGTTGACCAGCTTGGGCCAGCCGAGCGTCTCCTGGTCTACCGGCATCTAGAT
Source organism: Anaerolineae bacterium (assembly GCA_049589355.1). Classification (GTDB taxonomy): domain Bacteria; phylum Chloroflexota; class Anaerolineae; order VGOG01; family VGOG01; genus JBAWAP01. The sequence goes on along the minus strand of JBAWAP010000146.1, from coordinate 15,423 downwards.
CAGAACTGGGCAGAGCAGTTCGAGGCCCTTCTGGACCGGATCCAGGCCCGCGTACCGTCCGAGATCTCGGAAGCCGAGGTGCTCCACGACGTGGCTGAGGCGGTTCGGGAAGTGCGAGCCTCGTCTACTTGGGCGTAGTGAGGTGTCTGGCGTGCTCAGGATCGTCGTGGATACCAACATTCTCGTCAGCGCGGCCTTGAAGCGCGGCGGTAATCCAGATACACTACTCCGCCGCTGGATTGCTGGGGATTTTTTGATCGTCACCTGCCCGGCTGCCATCGCCGAGTTGTCCGATGTGCTGAATCGCCCCCGCATCCGAGAGAAATATCACTTGACTGGACAAGATATTCGGGACTTCGTTGGGCAGTTCTCGCGCCAGGCCATACTCGTGCCAGGTACATCAGTCTCCGGCGTTGTGGTGGCTGATCCCAAAGACGACATGTTTATCTCCTGCGCAGTGGAGGGACGGGCGCGCTACATTATCAGCGGCGATCATCATTTACAGGAATTGCGTCGCTACGGACGTATCCGCATCAGAACCGTAGCGCGGTTTCTGCGCACGCTGGAACGGCTTGAACGCTGGCGATCATTGCCAGAGCAGTGCAAGTAGTATCGCTTACGCTCATGCGCTGTACTCCTCACCTGCCTAAATCCTCCCGCGATTCTCCTTCCAACTGAGAGTAGTAAATCTCCGCGTAAATGGGGCTTTCGTCCAGCAGTTCCTCGTGCGTGCCCCGGGCGAGGAGTTACCGGGAAAACCACGAGCGGGAGATGAGAAGATGACTCATGATGAGATTTTCGAGAAGAACCTGACATTGAGCACGGAGTTCAGTCTATATCTACTGGAGCATCCAGAGTTTGCAGACACACTGCCGGATAAAGCTCATGTGGTGCTTCTGCCGAAGGATGACCTCGAGCTATGCAAAGCCAATCTCAAGGCAGCTTCGCTCTACGGTCAAAGGGACGGCGATGACCGGCCTCTGGTCTATGTAGAGATCGAGAGATTGGCACCTGTTCGCTCCAGATTGGTGAATCCTAGGGTGGCTACCCAGGCTGAAGTGGAAGTTATCGCTGCCTGACCAGGCGATTGCGACCATTCAAGCGAAAGGCCACGAAACACGCGAAATGCTTTCGTGGCCTTCGTTTTTGGGTACAGCTTAGGCCGGGCTCTGCTCGTCACGGCCATCTCCCACTGTCAAAAGACAAGCCACCCCAAAAAGCCAGCCATCAAACTGCCTACGATGGAACTCACGAAGTTGACCAAATCGTTGTTCAGCCAGCGCCAGCCGCGCAAGTGCTGGGTTGGCTGGCCACAGCGATAGACTTTGCTTTCGGTCTCCTTCTGGCATTGAGGGCAATAGTAGATGCCCTGCGCCGTAGTCCCCAACAGGCTGTCTAAGGTTGAGCCAGCGAGGCCGCCGATAATCCCGATAGGCACCAGCCAGAGATGGTGTCCATTCAATGGCCCGCTTCCCCACATCGCTTCCACCTGACCCAGGACGAGAGCCATCAAGCCGATGAAGAGACCGCCACCCAAAGCTGCCAGCGTCCCCCGAGCTGTCACCCCTCCTGAGGTGCCGACGGGCACCCTCTGGCCGGTAGTCATGAGGCGAGGCGGGGTGGGGCTCAACACACCAAGCTCCGTGGCCCAGGTGTCGGTGTTGACCGCAGCCATGGCCCCCACAAAGGCGGCGAAGAGGATGGGGTCAGGCTGGCAAAAATAGGCTATGGCTAGGATAGCCCCCCAACCTCCGTTGGCCAGAGCCTGGCCCAGATCCCGCTGGCCGGTCTTGGCGAACTTCTCAGCCAGCTCGCGCTTGTCGTCCTTGCGGTAGTGGGAGAGGAGGCTGGAAGAGATGAAGAAAGCGATCAACAGCAGACCCCAGGTCCACCCACCCAGGCCGAAGGTGAGGGTGCCGACGATGATCGCCCCCACGACGCCACTGCGGGAAAGCGATCGCCCCCGATAGCCCGCCCAGGCGATGAGGGTACTGAGGGCCACGCCAAAAGCTAACTGCCACACATTCAAAGCCCTTGCCTCACAAGCAATGCTGTTAAGTCCGCTCAATTATATCCCAAAAACGTTCTGCCATCAAACCCATCAGAATTGCTTTGAAATCTCAAGCCCTTGGCAACTTGACAGATGGGTCATGTGTGCTATAATTTATTTGGTTTTTAGGCATTCTGAGAAAGGAGAGAAGCGTGAAGCTGACAGGGCGCCAGAGAGAGTTCCTCAGACGATTTCTCGACCTGTATCAGGGGACCAACCAGCCCATTCACTACACCCAGTTGGCTGAAAACGTGGGGGTCAGCAAGCCGACCGCCTACGACATGCTGCGTCTACTAGAAGAGCGTGGGCTGGTCGCCTCGGAGTACAGGTTGCCCAAGGAGGGCGGGCCAGGCCGCTCCAGCATCGTCTTTCACCCCACGGAGAAGGCTGTCAAGGTGATGGCCCAACTGGCCGGGGGGGATTGGGGCAAGGAGGAATGGGAGCAGGCCAAAGGGCGCATCCTGCAAGCTCTGCGGGAAATCAAGGGTGCTGATTACCAGAACTTCCTGGATGAGATTCTGCTCCGCATCCCCGAGCGTAAATCGCCCATGCTCTACGTCGCCGAGATGATTACCGCTGCCATGCTCAGCCTGAACCAACTCAAGGAGGAAGCAGAGGCCAGTGGCCTGTTCAAACAGCTCCGCGCCTTGGGATTTCCCGGCGAGTTAGGGCTCAATGCCCTGGCCGGCTTGACTCTGGGCCTCACCCTGGTGGAAAAGGCCAATCGCCGTGTCACCACGCTGCTGCTTTCCTACACGCAGAAGTACCAGGATAACCTGGCCAAGCTGAGCACTGAGAACAAGAAAAGGCTGTCCGACTTCGCCCAGGAGGTGATGAAGATCATGGGCATCTAACCCTCTCTTTTTTTCGGCAAAATTTTGGTTTTTTTGGTCTTCTATCCTTTTGAGGAAGCAAAGTGAGGATTTTCAGAATAGAAAGGAGGCAAAAACCATGAAAGAAGTGCCAAGCTTCGTTCAGGCAGCTTCGAGCATATTGGGGGGAATTCCTCAGAGGTTTGATGCTAAGCTGCGTTCGTTGAGGTTGCTGGAGCGCAGCAGGTGGGTCCGAAAGATGACGGATATGGCGATAATGGGCATCGAGGTGGAGCCCATTCCCGCCTGTCTGGGCGATAATAAGCGTGTGATTTTGGTGAGCAATTATCCCTCGGTTTCACAGACGCTAAGGGCGGTTATGAAGGTTGGCTGTCGTTTGCCCGGGCAAGAGTTCCGATTGAAAGGGATTGCCAGAAAAGAGGTCGTGGCGGGAGCAAATGTGCTGCTAAAAGCCCTGGGGGTGGATCGGTGCATCTTCCCGGCCCTGAAGGACCAATCCGGGAAATACATATTGGATTCCGAAACTCTCAAGAAGGTTCTGGCTCACCTCGATGGCCAGGGGAATGTTTTGTGGCTTTCGATCACGGGCAAAACGAGGGGCAATGGCCTGTTGGAGCGCGATTTGAGGACTGGGGCAGTGCTGTTTTCCGTCAAGAAGAAAATCCCCATCGTGCCGATGGGGATGGTGACCAAGGCGAAAGAGGGGAAGCCGGAAATAGTGAAGGTCAGGTTCGGTGAGCCGATAAATCTGCCCGACGTGGGAAAGCTAGACGAGTTCGAAATGGGTGATCTTTTGCTCGACATTTCGCGGTTGATAATGTGCCAAACAGCCATGCTTCTCCCTCCCGGACAAAGGGGGGACTTCGAGGACGTTGAGGATAAGCTGAGAGAGGTTAGAAGCAGGTTGGACTATAAATCCTCTGCTGAGGTGACCGAAGTCTTGTCGAAGAAATGAAGCAGACTGAAGAGGCCGGATGTGACTGATGGAGCCGGCGAGGGAATCTATCCCTTTGCCGGCTTATTTTGCGCACAACTTCCACGCTTCTTCACGGATTCCGAAAAAGCAGTGGCGATTTGGGCGATCTTGGGGTATAATATCATGCATACGCTAGATCAGGAGGAGTAATGGAAGAGGGAGTATTATGGCAGAATTTGAAATCGTTCGAGAAAAACTAGATCAGGCTGTGGAGGTGCTGAAGGAGAAGGAGATTGACCTCTGGCTCACCTTCGTGCGTGAGACTTCACAGGTGCCAGACCCTTGTCTCGACTTGCTTCTGGGCTTTGGCCTGACCTGGCAGTCAGCACTGATGATCAGCCGCAGTGGCGAGCGCATCGCCATCGTGGGCCGCTTCGATGTAGATAACGTCAAGGGCATGGGCGGCTACAGGACCGTCGTCGGCTACGATCAGTCCATCCGCGAGCCACTGCTGGACCACCTGGCCTGGCAGGACCCGCGCCAGGTGGCGCTCAATTTCTCGGAGAGCGATCCGGCGGCCGATGGGCTCACGCACGGGATGTTCCGCGTGCTAGAGAAAATCGTCGAAGGGACAAAGTACGCCAGCCGCTTTGTCTCGGCCGAAAAGGTGATTGGAGCGCTACGCGGGCGCAAATCTCCGACGGAGGTTGGGCGCATCAAGGCAGCCATCCGGGCCACAGAGGCCATCTTCCGTCACGTAGGCGGACTGATCCAGCCGGGTTTGACGGAGCGGGAATTGGCCCGTCTTTTCCACGACGCCGCATCGCAGGAGGGATTGGGGCTGGCCTGGGAGGCGGACTACTGCCCGGCGGTCACGGCGGGCCCTGATTCACCCTTCGGCCACGCCATGCCGGGCGACTTTACCATCCAGCGTGGGCATCTGCTGCAAGTGGACTTTGGAGTGCAGAAGGGCGGGTTCGTCTCCGACCTACAGAGGACGTGGTATCTACTCGACGAGGGGGAGACGGAGCCACCGGCGGATGTGTTGGCCGGATGGGAAGCGTCGCGGAAGGCGCTGGAGGCCGGCCGGGCGGTGCTGCACCCTGGTGTTCGTGGCTGGGAGGTGGACCAGGTGGCACGTGAGGCGCTGACTAAAACTGGTTATCCAGAGTACATGCACGCTTTCGGCCACCACGTCGGTCGCACAGCCCACGATGGCGCGACCATCCTGGGGCCACACTGGGACAGGTACGGGACCTCAGTGGACGGCCTGGTTGAAGCCGGCAACGTCTTTGCCATTGAGCTAGGGGTGCAGGTGTCGGGGCGCGGCTACATCGGCTGCGAGGAGGACGTACTCGTCACTCCTCAGGGAGCCGAGTACCTGAGCAAGCCCCAGACAGAGTTGTGGTGCATCTGAGACTGGATGCATGTTGCATAAAACGACATCCGCGAGACAGAAAGAGGCAGGCAATGACGACATCACCTACCAACAATCAAACCAATTATGAGAGTTCAGCGGAATTGTCGCCTAACCTCGTTATCCGGAATGGCTTGATTGTGACCACGGAGCGACAGTTTGAGGCTGACATTCGTATTCGTGACGGCAGGATTGTAGAAATTGACCGCCATCTCCCCAGGCGTGAAGGCGACGAGCGCGAGCTCGATGCCCAAGGACTGCTGGTCCTGCCTGGGGGCATTGACCCGCATGTGCATCTGACCCTGCCCGAATCCGTTCCGGCAGCCGATCGCTGGGTGGACGATCTGACAAGTGGCTCTAAAGCGGCTCTCGCCGGGGGTATCACTACGGTAGGGAACATGTCTTTTCCTGAGCCCGGCGAGACGCCCCTCGCCACGCTGAAACGCGAGACAAAGCTCGTACAGCAGCAGGCCATCGCCGACGTCATGCTTCATCCGGTTCTCCTCCCGCCCATTGAGGCCGCGATACCCGGGTTGCCCCAGATGGTCGCCGCAGGTCACACCACCATCAAGGTGTTCTTATGCACGGAAGAGTTCGATAAGCATGTCTTAGCGTACCTGGAAATGCTGCAGGCGGCTGGAGAAATGGGAATCCTCACCGTGATCCACTGCGAGGACTGGGCCATCATCTCTGCCAAGTGCCAAGCCCTGTTGGCCCAGGGGCATGGCTCGCTGCGCTACTATGCAGAGAGCAGACCGGTGGTTTCTGAGGTCGTGGCAACCCAGCGCGCGGTGGCGATGTGCGAGGCGACCGGTTCACCCATCTACGTCGTTCACCTGTCCTCCGAGCGTGCGCTGCGGGTCTGCGAGGAGGCGCAGGCGCGTGCCCTTCCCGTCTACGTCGAGACGCGACCGCTCTACCTGCACCTTACCCAGGAGCGATTCCTCGATCCAGATGGGGCCGTGTATGTGGGGCAGCCACCCCTTCGCGAGACTCAGGACGTTGCGGCTCTCTGGGAAGGACTGGGCAAAGGCACCATTCACACGGTGGCCACTGACCACGCCCCCTGGACCCGCGAACAAAAGCTCGATCCATCCCTGAACGTCGCCAACTTGCGTCCTGGAGTCAGCAACCTGCAGGTCATGTTGCCCATGCTCTACTCGGACGGGGTGCTGAAGGGAAAGATTTCGTTGGGGCAATTTGTGGCCCTCACCTCAACCAACGCGGCCAGGCTTTTCGGTCTCTACCCGCGCAAAGGAACCATCGCCGTTGGCTCTGACGCCGATCTGGTTCTCTGGGACCCTACCGAGAGTCGCGTGATACGCGGGGCCGAACAATTTTCGCGGGCGGGCTTTTCCATCTACGAGGGAATGGAAGTGACTGGCTGGCCCCGAATCACCATCCGTCGTGGTCAGGTGGTTTACGAAGATGGGCGCATCATAGCCCAGCCCGGGAGCGGTCAATTGGTTCAGTGCGGTCGGTTGCAGCGGCTCAATAACTGACCCGAACTTGTCAAGCATGGCAGGACAGTTGCAAACATGTTCAAGGAAATATCGAACTGTGGTTGCGTTTTGTGGGATTCTGTAGTATGATGAATAACAGCTTCCAACTTTGTTGGAAGCCATGTTGACACTTCGGCTGTCGGCAAGGGCTGTGATTCACAGCGTGCCAGCCAACTATTTTGAAGAACATAGAGGAGGCATCGAGATGAGGAAAACGCTATTGGCTTGGCTCTTGGCACTTCTGGTTTTGGGCGTTAGCTGCAAATCTGCTACTGAGATTCCCCCGACACCCACCGCCACACTTGTACCACCCACCTCAACTCCTACCCCAACCAAGATACCACCCACTCCTACCCCAACCGAGATACCACCCACTCCTACACCGAAACCGCCTACACCAACGCGAACTTATACCCCGAGCCCCACCCCTGTGCCTACTGCCACACCGAAACCGCCTACACCAACGCGGACCTATACCCCGGTCCCCACTCCTACCCCTGTGCCTACTGCCACCCCGACCCCACTTCCGCCAACGCCGACCCATACCCCGAAGCCTACTCCTACTCGTGTACCTACTGTGGCACCTACGCTGGGGGCCCCGCCCCCAGAGGTGGAGGCAGTGATGATCGCTATTCCTGCTGGCGAGTTCACCATGGGCAGCGATGTTGAGGACGAGAGGCCACCTCATGTGGTCTTCGTCGGGGCCTTTGAGATTGACAAGTTTGAGGTGACTAACCAGGAGTTCGAGAGGTTTGTTTGGGAGGCAGGCTATGTCACCGATGCGGAGAAGACGGGTGACACCTCTTGGCGGTTCTATGCTAAGGATAAGCCCAATCATCCCGTGGTGAAGGTGAGTTGGAACGATGCCAGGGCCTATTGTGAGTGGGCAGGGAAGAGGTTGCCTACCGAGGCGGAGTGGGAGAAAGCGGCGCGGGGCACCGATGCGCGCATCTATCCCTGGGGGAATCAGTGGGATGCGGCCAAGGCAAACACCAAGGAGGCAAAGCTTCGAGGGGCCACCCCTGTGGGGAGTTTCCCAGCCGGAGCCAGTCCCTATGGGATGATGGACATGGCTGGAAATGTCGCTGAGTGGACGAGTGACTGGTTCAAGGCATACCCTGGGGGTGACTTTCATTCTCCCTATTTTGGGGAGAAGTACAGAGTGATAAGGGGTGGTGGTTGGTTCAGCGACAAGCAATTGGTGCGCACCACCGAGCGGAGCTGCAGCGGCGTTGAGCTGGCGAACGACGACGTTGGCTTCCGCTGCGCCAGATAGCAGGTAGTGGACTACTTCACACAATTCGGTATCACGACATATGTCGTGTATTCGGGCGTTAGGCGAAACCGGGCCCACGACCGAGGGAGAGGAGTAATGAATTACATAGGTGTTGATGGGTGCAAGAATGGGTGGTTCTACGTCGGCTTGGATGATCGCGATAACTGGGAAACTGGGATCACTCCCAATATTCAGCACCTGATTGACAGGTTTCGGGAAGCGTGCTTGATCCTGGTGGATATACCCATCGGCTTGCGAGAGAAAGAACAGCTCGAACGCCTCTGCGATAAGAAGGCAAGAAAGGTTCTAGGACCGAAGCGAGCCCCGAGTGTTTTTCCCGCTCCTTGCCGGGCAGCCGTATACGCGTCGTGCTACGAGGAGGCGAGCCGCATTAACCAAGAACTAACGGGTAGGCATCTGTCGAAACAGAGTTGGGCCATATCGTCGAAGATACGACAGGTAGACTTGCTACTTAGGGCTTCTGAGGCCGCTCGAACGCTCGTGAGAGAAGTTCATCCTGAAATCTGTTTCTGGGGTCTAAACGAGGGAAGAAGCATGACGCATTCCAAGAGGACCCCAGAAGGTTTTGTCGAGCGTCTGGGGGTGATCAGGAAAGTCTATGGGAGGTGCGAAGAGCTTGTTAAGGAGGCGCTGCTAAAGCACGAAGGGCAGGATGTAGCCAGGGACGACGTTCTTGACGCCTTGGCAGCAGCAGTCACAGCAAAATTTGGGTTCGATGTGCTAAAGACACTGCCCGAGGCTCCAGAAAGGGATTCGGTAGGCCTTCCGATGGAAATGGTCTATTACAATCCACATCTGGGCAAGGCCATTATTCGCCGTTGGATCGAGGAGTGTTATAACAAGGGGAATCTGGCTGTAGCAGACGAGCTAGTCGCCACCGACTACGTCAACCACAGTGCTCCTCTCGGCCAGGCGCCTGGCCTCGAGAGCGAAAAGCAATACGCTGCCATGATCCGCAGTGCCTATCCCGACTTCTATATGGCCATTGAGGACCAGATTGCTGAGGGGGATAAAGTAGTGACCCGCTACACCGCTCGTGGCACACACAAAGGTGAGTTTTTGGGCATCCCCCCGACCGGCAAGCAGATTACCGTAGCGGGAATCCACATCCATCGCATCGTTGGTGGCAAAGTGGTAGAAGGCTGGAGCGAATTTGACCAACTGGGCGCCTTGCAACAGCTTGGCGTTGTCCCGCCAATAGGGGCAGGCAGGGGATAACCGTCTGGTGTCTTTGGAGTAGACGACTGGAATCTACACTGCTCCATAGAAGTGCGATGGGCGCAGCTCTTTTGAGCTACGCCCGTCTGCGTTTAGCGTCTAGTAGTAATTTGCTAGAGTGCGGATGCAAGTCTGCCCCATGAGCAGACTCGCGTCTGCATTCCCTTTCCGATCTCAAGAGTGCTCGTCGTTAGGGCAAGCCCTTGCCCTAGTCCCTCATTGACTCGTTACTTGTTGCCTCGTTACTCTACCGTGATTCACTCACCCATCAATTGTAGAACCAGCTCCCGCGAACGAGGTCGGTTGTCGAAGTCAATGAAGACGATCTGCTGCCAGGTGCCAAGGGCCAGCCTTTGGTCCACGAAGGGTACCGTCAAAGAGGCGCCCAGTAGCGAAGCCCTCACGTGGGCGTGTCCGTTGCCGTCGCCCCAGCGCAGGTTGTGCTGGTAATGGATGTTCGAGGGAGCGAGACGGTCGAAGAGGCCCTGGAGATCGGAAAGCAAGCCCGACTCGTACTCCACTGTGGTCACCCCTCCTGTCGAGCCAGGCACGAAGACGGTGACCGTCCCGTCCTTTAGGCCCGAACCGGCGACCTCTTGGGCCACCTGCCCCGTTATATCGAGGATGTGACAATCTCCTTGAGTCTTCAGTCCCATTCTTCTGGTGACTACCATATCACTCCTCACTCTACCTCGATCTCGAAACCGAAGGGCACCACTTGAATCCAGGTGTTGCCCGGCTTCAGTGGGATGGGGCTGCCCGTGTCGTCAACGAAGCGAACCAAATCGTTACGCTGCGGCCTGACCCATTCACCCTCGAAGGCCTGACCATCGCGGAAGACTATGGCCTGGCCCTCCCCCCATATCTGAATCTCAATGGAGTAGTAGACACGAGGCCCGGTGCTGTCTTCGACGATGTCCGTCTCCAGGTGATTAGCGTAGATCACCACCACGTTCCTGGCGGCGATTTGCTCACCGGTCAGCTCGTCCCGATGGGCCTCCCCGAAGATGGAACGCAGGTAAGCCCCTCGTTCCTGATCATACTGGTATTCCGCCGAGGCATATTTGGGCGTGTAGAGGAACTCGAGGCGCGTGGCTGGACTGCCGCCTTTTGGCGGCTCCTGGGAGAAGGTCCACCCCGAAAGGTCCTGGCGTTCGTTCAGTCCTCTCTCCTCAGTAATATTCCACAGAGTCTCAGTGTCGCTGAAGAGGGTGTGCTCGAAGGCTTTGCCTTCACTGGGGATGCGGACAAAGCCAGAGTCGCCGAAGTCGGGGGATATGACCCGCTCGAAGAAATCGGATTCTTGAATCCTCTGCTTCACCCCGCCACTGGCTCCCGAGTAGGCGAACATGGCCTTGAACATGGCCGGAATCTCCAGGTCTATGAGGCGGGCACTGCGGATGGAGCCCACCTTGTCCACGTCCTTGCACAGGAAGATAGCGGTTAGACGTGTCAGCCCGGCCTCTGACAAATGCTCAAAGACGACGTCGGCGTAGCTCAGGCCCGCCTGGGGGCGCACTATCGGAGGGAAGTTGGAGATCTTCACCGCCAGGGGGCGGCGCTCCAGAACTTTGATATCGCTCACCCCTTCGCCAGTGAGGGGACAAACGTCGAGCGATGGCGACGGCAACGGTGACGGCGACGACGTCGGCATGGGCGTCGGCGTTCGGCTCGGCACGGGCTGTGGTGTATTAGTGGCTGTAGGGAGTTGGACGCTGATTGGAGTAAGGGTGGCAGTCGGCTTGGGAGTGGCCGTGGGCGGCACTGTGGGCAGCACCGTGGGCGTGGCTGTGGGCGGCGCGGTGGGCGTAGCCGGCGGCTTGGGCGTCTTGGTGGGTGTGGGGGTGGGAGGCGGGGAGGGGCTGCAACCGCTAAGAAAAGGTAGCAGTAACAGCCAAGCGATGGCGCAAAGGCAGAGGATAGTCCCTTTTCTTGAAGCTGTTTTAGCACCTATCATGATCTTTCTGACCTCCGGCAAGCGATTTCGAGTAGCGGGGTAATTATAGCACATTTGCCCCGATTAGACCACTTTTCTTCTAGCTCGCGTATTCTGGAAAAAACGATTTGACAATGACGCTGCGTCAGGCTAGAATATCAACCTAGACCCATAATCTAATTCTACCATCAATAGGGGGGAATACCAGAAAATGCATTGGCGAAATTCACTCAAACTTGTCTTGAGAATAATCCTCATACCTTTACTCTTCTCCTTTCTTTTCACCTTCGCAAAGGCTGACCCACCCCCGCCAGGGCCGTGGACATCAACCTCATCCCCTCCGTCGAATCTGCCCCCAGAGGTATGGACCAAGATCGAGCCCCTGGTGCTTAAGGAACTGGCGGAAGCTTCTGGATCGAGCGAGAGTAAGGTTGCAAGGGAAGGCAAGACCACTTACATTGTCTACCTCAAGGAGCAAGCCGACTTGAGGCCTGCTCAATTGATGGCCACCAAGCTCAGTCGCCGACAGACGGCGGTCTCGGCTTTGCAGGCCACGGCGCGGCAAGCCCAAGCAGGCATCGTCGCCTATTTGGAACAGCAAAAATCAGCGGGCAGGGTGACGGATTATAGTTCCTACTGGGTCTTCAATGGGCTGGCAGTTACCGGTGATCTGGAGACGCTTCTTGCCCTGGCCACGCGGCCCGAGGTGGAGAGAATCCGCGCCAACCATAGGTATCAAATTCCAAATTCCAAATCCAAAATCCAAAATCCAAAATCCGAGCTTCCAATCTCCAATCTCCAAACGGTAGAGTGGAACATCGCCCGGGTGAGGGCCGATGAGGTCTGGCGCGACCTCGACATAACTGGTGCGGGCGTGGTGGTTGCCAATATGGATACTGGCGTGGACTGGACCCACCCCGCCCTGCAGAGTAAGTACCGCGGCTCAGACAGCGACCACAACTACAACTGGTATGATTGCACTGGCACTTACCCCAGTGCCCCCGCCGACGGAGACGGTCATGGCACCCATACCATGGGTGTCATGGTCGGCTCTGATACTTCGACAAAGCTCGGTACAAGTCCCGGCGGCACTTTCCACATCGGCATGGCCCCCGACGCCCAGTGGATAGCGGTCAAGGTTTTGGATGACGACGGTGTCGGTTATGATACCTGGATCCACGCTGGCTTCCAGTGGCTGCTGGCCCCCACAGATCTTAATGGCAATAACCCCGATCCCAGTAAAGCGCCCGATGTTGTTAACAACTCCTGGGGGCCTTCCTTTCCCAATGTGGCCGATCTCACCTTCCTGCCCGACGTACAGGCCCTGCGGGCGGCAGGTATCTTCCCTGTCTTCGGTGCTGGAAACAGTGGAGAGCTGGGCGATGGCACCGTTGCAGCGCCGGCTGGCTATCCGGAATCCTTCGCCGTAGGTGCCACCGACTTCGAGGACACCATTGCCTCCTTCAGTGGTCGGGGCCCCTCTTTCTGGGGGGAGTTTAAGCCAGAAGTCAGTGCCCCCGGAGTGGACATCCGCTCTAGCGTCCCCGGCGGTGGCTACGAGGGGGGCTGGAGTGGCACCTCCATGGCTACCCCTCATGCCGCCGGCCTGGCAGCCCTCCTGCTCTCGGCCGATCCCACCTTGACCATCTCCGAACTGGAGAACTTCATGAAATACACCGCCGCCGATTTTGGCGACACGGGGGCCGACAACGCCTATGGCTGGGGGCGCATTGATGCCTACCAAGCGGTACGGTGGGTCCTGGGGGCAGGGAGACTTTACGGCAAGGTAACTGCGTCAAACCTCGAACATGAAACGTCAAACGTGAAACGTGAAGCGTCCGTGCCTATTCCCGGGGCTAGGGTTAGCGGTGTCAGCCAGGCTGGTGATCAATTCACCGCTACCACCAATGATGCGGGGGTCTACGAAGTGGCTGTCCCCGGCAGCCTCTACGAGGTCACTGCCAGCGCCTTCGGCTACTACTCAAAGACAGTGAGGGCGGTGGAGGTCATCACCGACTTCATGTCCATTCAGGATTTTGCTCTGCAGCCCTCTCCTACGGGCACTCTAGTGGGTCGAGTGACAGAAGCGGGTACGGGCCAGTTCATCACGGCTACCATCAGTGCCATTGATACCCCGGCCCTGACCAGCACCGACGCCAATGGGTACTACACCCTGACCTTGCCCGTGGGCACTTACGCTGTGAAAGTCACCAGCCATGGCCACAAGGCGCAAACGGTGACGGGAATCAGCATCGCCTCCGATGAACGTCAGACCTTGGACTTTGCACTTGAGACTGCCCCCTCCATACTGTTGGTTGACGCTGACGTCTGGGCAGGTGATAGCGTCACCAACTACTACGAGTGGGCCTTGGACTATGAAGGTTACTTTTATGACACGCGCCCAATCACCGACACTGCCTATCTTCCCACTGCCGCCGAGCTTTCCTCCTATGATGTGGTCTTATGGGCGAGTCCCTGGAGTTCGCCAGGCTACATCAATGCCGATGAGGAGCTGATGAGCTACGTGGACGGGGGCGGCCGTCTTCTCATCTCCGGCCAGGACATCGGCTATTGGGATAGCAAAGACGGATTCTGGGCCCGTGCACCCCTCTTCTACTATAACTACTTGCGTGCTCAATATGTGCGAGACTATACCCGCATCAATGACTTGAAAGGGCTGGCCGACGATGTCCTCGAAGGGGTGAACCTGACCCTCGAAGACGTTTATGCCCACAAGAAGGGAGACTCCTTGGCGTCCGATGAGGTGACGCCAGCGGATGGTTATGCGGCCAGCATCATCAATTACGAGGGTGACGGCAGCGGAGGTCTCAAGGCCGATGTCTGCGAGCCAAATCCCTACAGGGTGGTCTATCTCTCCTTCGGCTATGAGGGGGCAGGCCCCAGGCCAGGCTACGCCGCAGTGCTCGATAGGACTATTCAATGGCTAGTCGCCCCGCGTCCCTTGAGAGGGGTTAGCCTTAGGCCGAAGTCCCAGTATAATGTGGAAGAGCCGGGAACCAGCTTACAATATTCCGCCAGGGTGGTGAACGATGGTCAGACCGTTGGCGCTTACGACATCTCCCTCTCGGGCAATGCCTGGCCAACGGCCATCTTGGATAAGCAGACCATGAAACCTATAACCAGGACGGAGGTACTGTCACCCTGCGGCTGGCGAGACCTGCTCGTGCAAGTGGATATCCCCCCCTCTTTCCCCCCCAATGGGGGGGATGAAGGGGGGGCGGCGGTGGGAGAGGTGGACACGGTTACAGTTCGAGCGACGATGGCCGATCACCCTAGCGTCTCCAGCACGATAACTGTGACGAGCCGGGCCTTCCCCGCCTGGAGCTACAAAAGCCGCATGCTGACTTCTCGCTATCGTTTGGCAGCGGTGACAGTCGGCTGCGAATTCTACGCCATCGGTGGTTGGGATTGGAGCGGTGCTTCCACCGTCAACGAGATGTACGATCCGGTGGCCGATTTCTGGACGACCAAAGCATCCAAGCCGACAGGGGTGGCCAACGTCGGTGCTGCAGCCCTCAACGACCGAATTTACGTGATTGGGGGCATGTCCAACAACCTTCGTCTCCTCTCGGCAGTAGAGTTCTATGACCCGGCTACAGATAGTTGGGCGTCGGTAGCGCCTTTGCCCGTGGGCCTGTCAGGCACAGCGGTGGCGGCTGCGGATGGCAAGCTCTACGTCTTCGGTGGCGACAGCGATTCGGGCAGTGTGAACACCACTTACGAATACGATCCCGCTGCTGACATCTGGACACAAAAGGCTTCCATGCCCGCTGGGCCTCGGTCTTACGCGGCGGCCACAGCGTTGAACGATAAGATCTACGTCGCAGGCGGCTGGCCCGACCTCCGTACCTTCGAGGAGTACGATCCGGCCACCGACATCTGGGCAACTAAAGCCCCACTCTTGAGAGGTAGACAGTCGCCGGGGCTGGTAGCCATCGGTGGCTTTATCTACGCCGTCGGCGGTGGCTCAGGCTGGGGCGCTCTGGGGACCGTCGAGCGCTATGATCCCACCACTGATACCTGGGTGCCGGTCTCATCCTTGAACAAAGGCCGCATAGGCACTGGAACGGCGGTAGCGGGAGGGGGGATTTACGTGGTGGGTGGCGTTGACATATACAGCGAGGCCGTGCCGACTAACGAAGGACTGGCTCTGGAGAACTCCCTCTGTCCCTCGAGCAAGAAAGTGGATAAGGTAACGGCCTCACCTGGCGAAGTCCTGACCTACACTATAGC
>JBAWAP010000145.1:0-7839 GCA_049589355.1 Anaerolineae bacterium | reverse complement strand
GGTATCGAGTGAGCGAGGCATCCAATGGGCTCGATGCCCTGAACAAAGTTCGCAAGGAGCTGCCCGATCTCGTCTTGCTGGACGTGATGATGCCTGAAATGGACGGTTTCGAGACCTTGGAGCGCATCCGGGAGATCTCGAACGTGCCAGTCATCATGCTCACCGTCAAGGCCGAGGAGGAAGACAAAGTGCGTGGCTTGGAGCTGGGGGCCGACGACTACGTCACCAAGCCCTTCAGCCCCAGGGAGCTCTCCAGCCGCATCAAGGCTGTGCTGCGCCGGACGGGGATGCCGTCGCCAGTTGAGAAGACTGTCCTGAAGATTGATGATGACCTATCCGTTGACTTCAACCGGCGGGAGGTCATAGTGCGGGGTGAGAGGGCCAAGCTGCGCCCAACCGAGTACCGCTTGCTCTATCACTTAGTCAACAACGCCGGCTGGTTGATGACCCACGAGACGCTGCTTTCCAAAGTGTGGGGCTACGCCTATCGGGACGACACCCAACTTTTGCGCCTTTACATCACCTACCTACGCCAGAAGATCGAGCCGGATCCCTCTAACCCCAAGTACATCTTCACTGAGCGCGGCATAGGCTATCGCTTCGTGGATTTCAAGCGAGAGGCTAGTGGCAATTGAAACACGCACCTACCTGAAAAAATACAAACCCCGGCGATCACGATCCTCGCCGGGGTTTGCGCGTTATTGCGGTTCTCTTAAGCTTAGAGCCTCACTACGTCGGCGGCCTGAGGGCCTTTGGGGCTGCTCTCAATGGTGAACTCCACCTGGTCGCCTTCTTCCAGGTTGCGAAAACCTTCGCCCTGGATAGCCGAAAAGTGGACGAACACATCGTCGCCGTCTTCACGCTGAATGAAGCCATAGCCCTTAGCACGGCTAAACCACTTAACCGTACCCTTGGTTCTTTCAGCCACTAGCTGGTGCACCTCCTTCCCTGTAAGATGTTGTAGGGCGGAGCAGTTTGTCCTTTGTCCTGCTTACCAGCTCGCGCTGATTGGGCCACGGCTGTACAAAGAGACTGCCCGAGGCCATAAGAAGCTCAGGCGGTTCGTCGTGCATTCGAACTCTGAAACATGAACTTACTACGTCCTACGGTGAATATAATACCATACTTCCCCGCTTTTGTCAAATCGGTTATCGAAGGTGCGAGGGGCGAGGGGAAAGCCACCCGCCGCCATCCCCAATCCCCAGGTCGCCAGGCTGCAAGATTATATGTTCCTGATCAGAATCTGCGCCGCCAGGTTGGCGTTCTCCTTGCTGAGCCATTTTCGCACCACAGGCATGACTACATCCAGTTCGCGGCTTCCCGTCTCCTTCATGGCCCGCTCGATGTAGGGCCGCACTGTCTCCAGCCTAAGCTTCCAATCCCACAGCTTCTCCGCCTTGTGCGCGTGTCGATCCACGGCCACCTCCACATAGTCCTCCATCAGCTCCGCCTTGAGCTGACCCCAGACCACATCCGACCCCTCCCCGGCAAAGCCGTCGTCGTAGACGCGGCAGATGGCCTTGAATAGTATCTCGCTGGGGATGTCGGCCTGCTCTGCGGCCATGACCGACATGTGTGCCTCCTCCAAGGTCTTGGCCTTGCACTTGACCAGCCTGATCGTGTCGGGGTAGCAGAAGGTGAAGACAACCCCCTCGTCCACCAGCCTATCGGGCCGGTTCCTCTCGTCCGACTCCAGGCGAAACCTAAGCCACTCGGCCCGCACATCGGGTTTATTGGTCTCGAAGATGACCTCCGGCATGTGCAGCTCGTACCTCTCGGCGATAGCCACCAGTTCCTTCCAGGGCCGAAGCCGCCCCTGACTGTCTATGGTCACGATGAGAGAGACCTGGAGGGGGAAATCGTAGACCAGGGTATGTGGGTTTCGATATCCATAGCACTCGAAGGAGAAGCTGAGTTTGGTGTCGCGGACGGCTTTGAGAATCCTCGGGTACATCCCGTAGATGTCGGGCAGGAGGTCGTAGACGGAATGCATCTCCGAGGGCTTATTGAGGACGGCTTGGCGGGTCTTGGCGATTACCTCGACGACCTCGCCCCTGTCGTCAAGCAACCCAAACCAGGTGACGTTCGTGCCGTCAACCTTCTGGCGCAGGAGCACCCTGTCGTAGCCAGTGGGCAACGCGATGTCATCGGCAGTAACGCTTTCCAGGTCAATCTTCCTATCTCGCCGATAGGGATAGTGGATCTTGGGGATGCCGTAGACGAATTGCCCTGTGTCCTTCCCGTTCACGGCCTCGATGAGAAGAGCCCCCAGCCGGTGGTCCCGCTCGACGCTCATCCAGGCAGTCACCTCGCGCCCCTCGAGGCTTATGAAGTTGTAGGGGCGGATGTCGCCTAAAATCGGGTGTTTTCTCATAGATGTGTCCAGTTTTTGGAGCTCACTACGCTGTGTAGACGATATTGCTGCTCAGGCGGCCTTTTCATAAAGCACCTTCCCTTCCCGCAAAGCTCTGTGGATGAGATACGATTTCACATCACGCCACTCCGCAATCTCTTCTGGCGTCCACCATACAATGTCTTTGGGAACACCCAAACCAGCCAGCAGACGATAGACTGGTACAGTGCGGCGCCATCGCGGCTCACTCGAGGGGGCGATGATCAGCAAGTCGAAATCGCTGTCCTCTCGCGCCTCACCGCGAGCGTGCGAGCCAAACAGGATGAGCTGCAGGGGGTGAAAATGCGCCACAATCCGAGTCACCATTTCCTCAAGTGTCGGCGTCGGTATCTTGCTCGTTTTCGATTTATCCATTCCTCATTCTCCATTCCAGGTCCCACAAGTCAATAGCCACCTGTGAAAACCAGGGCGTCCCCAGCGCATCGGTGAGACAGGTGCAGGCGAAGACGTCAGCTAAACCTTTCTCCAGAGATTATACCATTTTTCAGTGAGGTTGACAAAGAGACGCTTCCGTGATATAGTACCACTTGACCTTCTGAGGTGAGCATTGGTGCCTTGTGGTTATGAAAAGTGGAACCTTTCCTATTCACCCTAACTTCCCTCATCAACTTCATCTGCCTGGCCCTCTCCCTGTGGCTGGGCTTCTACATCGTCACCCGCAGCCCGCGCAGCAGGGTCTCTTGGCTGGCCAGCGGCACCCTCTGGTCCCTCTCCGGCTCCTTCCTGAACAGCTTGACCTACATCAACATCTCGCCGGAGGAGGGCACTCTGCCCTGGTGGTGGGGGTGGAGTGTCGCCCTCGCAGTTCCTCTCTGGTTCCACTTGAGTGCTTCCTTCCTACCAAGCAGGCTGGCTAGAAAACAGCGTCCGCTGGTCATCCTCGTTTATTTGCTGACCCTGAACTTCGTGGCCATGGAAGCGTATACCCCTTGGGTGTTCGCTGGCGCGACCATGAAACCGGCCATCTACAACAGCGCCCAGCGTCCCGGCTCCCTCTATCTCCTCTTCGGCCTATTTCTGATCACGGTCCCCGCCCTTTCGCTCTACAACCTCCGCCTGAGCTGGAAACAGGCCAAGAGTCCGCCCATCCAACAGCAATTCGCCACCCTATTGTGCGCCACATCGCTAGCGATCTTCAGCGCGATATATACGACTCTTTCCACCTGGCTCGGGCTGGACACACCTACAGTAATAAGCAACATCAGCCTGGGTGCGGGGGTGGCTCTCCTTGGCTATGGGGTGGCCCGCTACAACGCTTTGATCGAGGGGCGGGCCATCGGGCTGGACTTCCTTTACACCTTCCTGGCCATCGGCCTGGTAACTAGCTTCTACCTGCTGGTCACCTTCATCTCCTACGTCGTTTACGGCGTCCCCTTCATCGCTTTCATCTTCGTCATTATACTGGCCATCATCTCCCACTCTCTTTACGATTGGGCTCGAACCTACCTGGACCGGCTCTTCTATCGAAAGCAGTACCGAGAGGTGAGGGCCAACCTGCGGGATTTCGCCCGCGAGGCTGCCCCTGGCCATGACCTGCCAGGCCAACTTCAGCTCATCATCCAGACCCTTTGCCGATCCCTGGAGGCCAGCAAGGGCTTTATTGCCTTACGAGAGGCGGACGACTTCGTCGTAGTCGCTGCCCACCCGACGGACCTTCGCAGCGCTCGTGTCGCCACCGAGGTGCTAGCTGCGGACGAGATAACTGCTCTGTCCCCTCCCCCGGGATTCCCGAAGCTCGAAGGCACACCCCTGCTGATTCCCATGCAGTATGGCAGCAAACAAATAGGGGCCGTCGTTCTGGGCCCGAAGACGATGGGGATCAGCTACACCGAGGACGACTTTGACTTGCTGGAGGACCTGGCAGAGAGGGTGGCCGGCGTGGTGCACAGCGTCCATCTGCAGGAGAAAAACGTGCGCCAGATAGATACCCTAGTAACGGAGTTTCGTGAGCGGGAGAGTGAGCTAAGGCTTAGGATGCAAGAGGTGCTGGAGTCAAAGCCACCGATTCTGGAGGGGGTGAGCGAGAGGGAGGTGATCTCCCTGGTTGAGGACGCCCTGCGGCATCTGTACGATTACCCTTATCTGGGAGAGCATAAGCTGGCTCAGCTTAGTATCGTCCAGGCACACCTCGATATCCAAGAAGGCGCTTTCATCACCCACCTTGACCGAGGCAAGGCTTTGCAGGAAGTGCTGACAACTGCCCTCGAAAAGCTAAAGCCGCCCGGCCCACAGCCCTCGCCCCCCACCCGCGAGTGGCACCAATACGTCATCCTGCACGATTCCTACGTGTTGGGGAAGCTCAACCGCGACATCATGGCCAAGCTCTACGTCGGCGAAGGGACCTTCAACCGCGCCCGCCGCCGCGCCGTCCGAGGGGTAGCCAGGGCGTTGGAAGAGATGGAGGGGGAAGTCCAGCGAAGGACCCAGGTTTAGCGCTTCGATTGGCAGTTTTTGGCAGCTTTTGCTCTTGTAATGGCAGCCCCTTTGTGGTTTAATATAGACGCAAAGGGGCAGCTTTTTTTAGAAAGAAAGGAGGAGCACAATGGCTAAGCAGGACTCTCTATTGAGCAAGATCGAAGAGTGGCTGGAGGAAGGGCTGATCTCTCCCGAGCAGGCGGAGTCGATCAGCGCATATGAGGCCCTAGCGGAAAGGCGCCGCGTATCCCCACGGGAGATATTCCTCTACATCGGGGGCTTGTTCGTGCTGATGGCGGGGGCCTTCGGACTGCAAGTGGTGTGGGCCGATCTTCGCTGGCTGGGCCATGTGGTCGTCATGGCGGTGGCTACCCTGATCCTATGGGCTGTGGGAGAGGCATTGCGCCGCCGCGAGGGAGCGCTCCTGAAGCGCGGCGCTCAGGCCTCCTGGATGGTGGCCGCCTGGCTGACCGCCATCCTGATCGGGGTGACTCTCATAGAATGGCCGGGGCTTGATCTGAAAGGGGAATGGCTCCAGTTATGGGCCAGCCTGGGTGCGCTGCCGCTGGCGGTTATCGCGCTCCTGCTCCTGCCTGGCCTACCGCAGGGGCTGGTCGTTGGGACCCTGGCTTGGGTCGTTGCCGTCGGCGTCAGTTCTGTGGTCGCAGTGACCTGGGGGGAGATCCGGTGGGCCCTTTATCTCCCCTGGCTGGTGGTAGGAGCCGTCCAGTTGGCCGGCGCCGAGGTAGCCCGCCGGCGGGAGAAAGGGAGCCTTATCGGGCTCTTCAACCTCTTCGGCGCCTGGTCCTGTCTGGTTGCGGCCCTCGCCCTGAGTCGAGAGGGTGAGCGTCCGTTGCTAGCCTGGGACGCGCTGTTAGTGATCGAGAGCCTGATCTTCATCGCCTGGAGCGTGGCTCGGCAGTCGCGGGCCTTGCTCTTTAGCGGCGCCTTCTGGCTGTGTCTGGGCATTACGCTGATCAACTTCGACTATTTCGAAGAACAACTGGGGCTGCCGGTGGTGTTGCTGATCACAGGTGTAGCCTTCATCGCCATTGGACTTGGCGTCGACCGGCTGCGCCGCCGCCTGACTAGGACCTGAGGTGCGTCGCTAATAAGGCCGCCGATCTAGTGCCGTTTCTCAGATAGGGCAACGGTTCAGCATACCACTGAAGAGAAAGGGGATCGCATGATCACAAGAAAGCCCCTCGTCGCTTCCATCGTGGGCATGGACGGATGCGGCAAGAGCTCCACCTTTCGTGGTGCGCTTTACACACTGGCCGACCGCATCCGAGTGGTGGGCATCGGCGATCAGGTGTTGAGCGGCGGACCGGACGAGCCGCTCAGGGAGCGCCTGGACATCCCGCTCTCCCGCTCCGCCCAGATCATCGGCCGCTTCGCCAAGGGTCTCCGTTGGCAGCGCCTCTACAAGAACCTGAAGTTTGTCGAGCTCACCGAGCGGACACGCATTCGTGAATACGTGACCACACATGATCCACCGGACGCCATTCTTACTGACGGTCAACCTCTCGTCAACTGCGCCGCCTGGTCCGTGGCCCACTTCTACAAGGAAGACTTGCTCGGCGATGATGAGGAGCTCTACCAGGCGCTTCGTTATCTGGCGGGGGAGGAGACGATTCCGCTCCGCGAGTTGCCCCGCTACCTGCATCGAGCGTGGCCGTTGGCGCTGCTCAATCTGCTGCGGCTGGGTCGCTTCAAACCCCCGGATCTGATCTTCCTCCTCGATCTCGACCCCGCCGTGGCCATGGCCCGTATCCGCGCACGTGGCAAGCCCCTTCAGGTGCACGAGACCGAGACCTTACTCGGTGAGTTGGGCCGTGGCTATGCGCGGGTCTGCGACCTCTTCCAGGAGCGGCGCGGCATCCCGGTGACCAGGATTCGTGTTGACCAGATGTCTCTGGAGGAGGCGGTGCAGATCGTCGCGGACGGCGTGCTGGAGCGCGTCCTGGCGGCTCGACTGAGCCTTCGTCCCGAGCTCAGGCCGAGGGGCTCGCCGAAGTCTAGGCCCAACATCGACACCATCGAAGTGATCGCCACCACCATGTCCGGTTCGATTCAGGACCAGCGCAAGGTGCAGCGGATCGGGCCGGAGTTCCAGTCATGGACGTCGCGGCCGGTGCGCGTCCACACGGCCGACAGCCATGCCGAGGCGCGAGCGATCGCACACACAATCGTGGCCGGGGGCGGTCGCACCATCGTATCGGCGGGCGGCGCCGGCACGTTCAACGCGGTGCTGGAGGGGGCCCACCTGGGTGACACTGTGCCCTCGGACCTCCACCTGGCCTTTCTGCGCAAGGGCTCCGCCGACCTGATCGGCAAGGTGCTGGGCATCCCGGACCAGCTCCCCGCTGCGGCAGAGGCCATCGTCGAGGGTATCGAAGCTGGCCACCGTGTCCAGGCTGACATCCTGGCTGTGGAGACGACCGAACCCGACGGCCAGGTACAGCGCCGGCACCTGGTGGGCTTCGGCGGCATGGGGGTGTTCGGCGAGGTGCCGCGTTTCACCGAGAGCCGCCTGATCAAAGTCTACAAGGGCGTCCTGGGATCGCTCCTGGGCGACCTGGGTCCCTTCTTCGTCGGCCTGGCCCTGGCAACGGGGTGATGGCAACTGCAGCGCCTCTTCGGCCGCGTGCCCCCGATGTCCCTGACGCTGGACGATCACCACATCCCACCGGAAACCTGGGGCGCTGTGCTGGTGCTGAACGGCGACCTGGGCCCTGAGTTCCCTCTGGGCCGGGGGCTACCTCTAGGAAGCGGATCATTCCGCGTCATCGCCCTGCGCTACAGGGGGCTCCGCCAAGCGCTGCGACAGATCAGGGCGGCGCGGCGTGGCACGATCCTTGACGAGCCCGAGAGCTACGGTGCCGTGGTGAGGACCGTTCGCCGCCTCACCGTGCGGTCCACCAAGGCGCGTCCGTACATGGTCAACGTGGACGGCCTCAGGGTGCTCACACGGGGGGAGGTGCGCATATCGGTGTCAGGCCAGGTGTGGC
>JBAWAP010000144.1:0-4556 GCA_049589355.1 Anaerolineae bacterium | reverse complement strand
AGGGGCACCCTCCTCGATATCGCCAGGGCCACCACCTCCACTCTGGATATGGCAGAGGTGCTCAAGCTGGTAACCCAACGGGCAGCCCAGACGTGCGGCGCAGACCGCTGCACCATCCTCCTGCTGGACGAGGAGGGGAAGACCTTAACCCCTGTCATGTCCCAGTTCGCTTCCGGCAGGGTGGACGAGAAGATGGGGCAACTTTTCAAGGACACACGCTATCCCAGACCATTGGCCGAGGCGCCAGAGGCCCAGCAGGTGCTTCAGGACAACTGCCCTCTCTTTATCCCGGACGCCCTGGCATCGTCACTGCCGCGAGACTGGATTGAGTCCTTCAACGTCAAGAGCCTGTTGATCGTGCCGATGATAAGCAAGGGGCGACCGATCGGCGCGCTGGCGCTCGACCATACGGAGGAAGGCAAGGAGTTTGCTGCTGAGCAAGTGAACCTGGCCATGACTATCGGGGCGCAGGCGGCTATCGCCATTGAAAACGTGCAGTTGTATGATGCGGCTCAGCGAGAGCTGGCCGAGCGCAAGTGGGCCGAGGAGGTGTTGAAGCAAACCATGGCGGAGTTGGAGCGTTCCAACAAGGAGCTTGAACAGTTTGCCTATGTAGCCTCCCACGACCTGCGAGAGCCGCTGCGCATGGTGACAAGCTACGTGCAACTGCTGGCGCGGCGTTACCAAGGCAAACTCGATGCCGATGCCGACGATTTCATCGCCTACGCCGTAGATGGTGCAACCAGAATGCAGGCGCTGATCAATGACCTGTTGGCCTATTCACGGGTGGGCACCCGCGGCAAGCCCTTCGAGCCGACCGACTGCGAGGCCGTCTTTGAACAGGCCCTCACCAATCTACAGGTGGCTATTGAGGAGAGTGGCGCAGCAGTGACCCACGACCTGCTGCCGACGGTGATGGCCGACGCCACACAACTGACGCAGTTGTTTCAGAACCTGATAGGCAACGCCATCAAGTTCCGGAGCGAGGAGCCACCGCGCGTCCACATCTCTGTCAATCGGCAATCGAAAATCGCAAATCGCAAATCGGAATGGGTCTTCTCGGTGCGGGATAACGGCATTGGCATAGACCCGGAGTATCACGAGCGCATCTTTCTCCTCTTTCAGCGGCTGCACACCCGGGAGGAGTATCCGGGCACAGGCATCGGCCTGGCGGTCTGCAAGAAGATCGTGGAGCGCCATGGCGGACGCATCTGGGTGGAGTCGCAGCCTGGAAAGGGCTCGATATTCTACTTCACGATTCCAGTAATCAGTGACCAGTAGTCAGTGAACAGTGATTACCTCGACAATGTTAGATTTCACCCCAAGTGTCATTGCGAGGCGTGCTCTTTGCGCCGAAGCAATCCCCTGGCGCGCTTGGAGATTGCTTCGCTCCGCTCGCAATGACAAATGTAACATTGTCAAGTTACCGATTACTGATAACTGATAACTGAACAAGAAGGAACCCATGATAACCCAAACAACTGGCCGACCCATTGAGATCCTGTTGGTGGATGACAACCCTGGCGACGTGCGCCTCACAGTAGAAGCCCTCAAGGAGAGCAGGATGCGCAACAGCAACATGAGCGTGGTCGGGGATGGTGTGGAGGCTCTGGCCTTCCTGCGTCGAGAGGGGAAGTATGCTGGCGCGCCTCGTCCAGACCTCATTCTGCTCGATCTGAATCTGCCGAAAAAAGGTGGTCATGAGGTGCTGGCGGAGATCAAGGCCGATGAAAAGCTAAGACGCATCCCGGTGGTAGTCCTGACTGCCTCAGAAGCCGAACAGGACATCACTAGGGCCTACGACCTCCACGCGGACTGCTATATCACCAAGTCGTTTGACCTGGATCAGTTCGTTATGGTAGTCAAGTCTATTGAGAATTTCTGGGTCACTATTAGTGAAGCTGCCGCGGAGTGAATGAAGATGGAAGATAAACTCAAAGTCCTGCTGATCGAGGACAATCCTGGAGACGCCCGGCTGATACGGGAGATATTGGCTGAAGAGAGGGGGGCTTCCTTCGATGTGGAGGGTGCCGACCGGCTCTCGACAGGGCTGGAGTACCTGGCCGGGGGAGACATTGACGTGGTTCTGCTGGATCTCTCGCTGCCGGACAGCCGGGGACTTGACACTTTCGCCAGGGTGCACGCTCAAGCACCAGAAGTGCCGATTATACTGCTGACCGGTCTCGACGATGAAGAACTGGCGGTTAAGGCAGTGCGGGAGGGTGCGCAGGACTATCTGGTCAAGGGGCAGGTAGATAGTAGTTTGCTGGTGCGCTCCATGCGCTATGCCATCGAAAGGCACAGGGCGCAAGCGGAGCAGTTACACAAGGCACAGCGAGTAAAAGCCGGAAAGGTACTAGGCTTTATAGGTGCCCAAGGCGGTGTAGGCACAACCACTGTTGCTCTGAACGTGGCATTGGTTCTTGCCGGGCAGGAGAAGACTGTAATAGCCGTGGAGCTTAGGTCCTATTATGGTGCATTTTGTCTACAACTGAAGGGGGCTCCGGTCGAGAACCTGAGAAACTTGCTTGAGCTTGATCCTGCGCGCATTAACGAACGAGAATTGAGTACGCGATTGTCCAGTTACGGATCTGGGCTTAGAGTACTGTTTGGGCCGCAAAAGGCGGATGAGTTCAAGGAGATCGAGCCCGATCAGGCCAAAGCCGTGATCGAAGGACTGGCTGGCATGGCAGATTATGTTATTATTGATTTGCCCTGCCATCCTTCCAGTGCTAATCAAGCAGCGATTCGACGCTGTGATTCTGTAGCATTGGTTGTAGTGCCTGAACCCGCCTGTGTGATGTCAGGTAAGGTAACTCTGGAACTACTAAGGTCATGGGGGGTGAGTGGAGGACTGGTGGGTGCCGTAGTTGTCAACCGCACACTGTTTGCTAGAACTATGAAATTACCTGAGATCAGATCACGGCTGGGTTGTGAGATCGTTGGAGTAGTACCCCCAGCAGCAGAAGCTTGCATAGCAGCTCAGGAGCGGGGCGTACCACTTGTACTCTATCAACCAGATAGCACGGCCGCAGTTAACCTGACTGAAATAGCTAATAGGCTCGTTGCAGGCGAGGTAATGGCTGTGAGGTTATAGTGAACCGCTCTACTGGACTCCTCTATCTAGGAGAAGCAATGTGTTGATAGAAGATAAACCCATCAAGGTCCTGCTGATCGAAGACAACCCTGGAGACGCCCGACTGATACGGGAGATGCTGGCCGAAGTGAGGGGCGCGGCCTTCGATGTAGAGTGTGCCGACCATCTCTCGACAGGGCTGGAGCACCTGGCCGAGGGAGGGATTGATGTGACCCTGTTGGATATGTCACTGCCAGACGGCCAGGGGCTTGACACGTTCGTGTGTGCGCACACTCAAGCATCGGGAGTGCCGATCGTGGTACTGACCGGGCTGGA
Organism: Anaerolineae bacterium; assembly: GCA_049589355.1. Taxonomy (GTDB): domain Bacteria; phylum Chloroflexota; class Anaerolineae; order VGOG01; family VGOG01; genus JBAWAP01. Next base: position 1,144 of record JBAWAP010000144.1, on the reverse strand, counting down.
CGATGAGGCGCTTGCTGTTCAGGCGGTGCAGAAGGGCGCCCAGGACTATCTGGTCAAGGGGCGCGTAGACGGGTACTCGCTAACACGCGCCATCCGCTACGCCATTGAGCGCCAGCGGGCGGAAGAGGCGCTGAAGGAGTACTCAGAGCGGTTGGAAGAGATGGTAGAACAGCGCACCAAAGAGCTCCAAAACGCCCAAGAGCAACTGATCCGCGCGGAGAGGCTGGCTGCCATAGGTCAGCTCGGGGCTAGTGTGGGCCACGAGCTGCGCAATCCCCTCGGCATCATCAAGAATTCCGTCTACTACCTCAATATGAAGCTCAGCGATGCAGATGAGAAGTTGAGGAAACACCTCGGTATCATAGAGCAGGAGATAGCAAGGTCAAGTAAGATCATCAACGACCTATTGGGCTTCGCGGGAGATAAGAAGCCAGCCCTACAGAAGACCCAGATCAACACGGTAGTGCAAGACGCACTATCGCGCACCACGGTGCCGGACGAAGTGGCGGTGATCACCGAGCTAGGGGGGGACTTGCCGCCGCTCACGGCTGATCCGGGCCAGATAGAACAGGTCTTCATAAATATGATCTCGAACGCCGCCCAAGCCATGCATGATGGAGGGAGGTTGGAGATCGCTACCAAGGCGGAGGATGGATTCATCGTCACAGAATTCAAGGACAACGGCTGTGGGATACCGGAGGAGAACCTGGGGAGACTCTTCGAGCCGCTATTCACCACCAAGGCCAAGGGCATTGGGCTGGGGCTGGCGGTCAGCCGGAGCCTGGTCGAGGGGCACGGGGGCACTATTGAGGTGGAGAGCGAGGTGGGAAGGGGGACGACCTTTAGTGTGAGATTGCCGATATCGGGTAGTTATTAGAAGCAGCAAACTTCACCTACCAGCGTGTATCTAGTTCGGGCTTTCAACCCTCACCCCCGGAGTCAACCGATTGCGGAACACCGGATTGCAGATTGCGAATAAGGAACGTAACTGCTTAGACCCGTGTCATTCTGAGGAGCGTTTTTTGCGACGAAGAATCTTATCTGTGGTGGAGCCGAGATTCTTCGCTGCGCTCAGAATGACAGCCTGAGTAGTCACTAACGAAGGGACGCAAGGGCCCCATCCTCTTCCCCACTTCCTCCCCCC
>JBAWAP010000143.1:0-1909 GCA_049589355.1 Anaerolineae bacterium | reverse complement strand
ATTCACACTTGGATGTTGGCTACTCTTTTTCGTCTTCCTCGATGACACGATGGGGAGCGTCAATGTACGCGGAGGGCGATGGCTCTTGAGATGGCTCTTCATCCATCACCCGATAGGAGCCGGGCACGGAGCTCATCTCCTGCAGATGGCGGCGCACAATCTCCTGAGGACAAAGCTCGATGAAGAGCTTCACTCCCAGCAAGATGATGGCGAGGTCGTCTAACTGACCCAGGCCAAGTACAGGGTCGGGTAGGAAGTCAATAGGAAATAGGAGATAGAGCAACGTGGCTGGCGGGATCGTCTTCAGCCAGGATGAAACGCCTGGGTCCCAAAGCAAGCGCCACACCAGCCGGGCGTTCTTGATGATCGAAGCCAAAATGCCGGCTGTCTCGCCGAGATCGGCAGGTTTCCCTTGTTTAGCCATAACTCCCCCTTTTGCAAAACCCAAGGATATTATAGCCCCTATCTCTCTTTCTGGCAACCCTGCGTTTTTACTCACGTAAGTGGCAGCGAAGGGTTGCGAACAGTTTGACGTGGGTGGTAATCACCGCTCCCCCTCCATTGCGTACCGCATCACCTCATCCACGCTCAATTGCTCGATGCCCAACTTGTCCAGCGTGCGCCCGCGCCGCCAGTAGTCGGTCTGGTGGACGATGCACGCCTGACGGATGATGCTGTCCATCGCTCGCACCTGCACACCGTATCGCTGTCCCAGTGCGGCAATGGGCACCAGGCTCATCGGCACGTCTTCGGTGAGGTAGCGGTGATTCAACGTGGGCGGGGCTTTGATGCCACGATAGCCAGGCTGGTTGTGGATCGCCTCGTATAGATTCGCACCACTGGCATCGTAGGCCATCTTCAGCCACCCCAGCCCTGTCCGGGCACGGATGCCCAGCGCCGCCGCGACAGTCACCCTCTCCCGGTCCAGCGCCTCCAGGACGCGGGCCACTGAGGGAGTCACGCCGTCAATGTAGAACTGGAACTCGCCGCCAGTGGATTCAATGCGGCCAGCGTTCAGGAGGGTGAGGGCGGGGTGGAAGATGGCCCCCATGTTGTTCAGGCCGGTGTGAAGCACGCTTGTGCCGTCAATGAACAGCGGGAAGGCCGAGGCTAGAGCCTCCAACACCCGTGGTGTGTGGGTGGCCGGCAGCGCCGCCAGCGGCACTGCTTCCTTGACGCGAAAGATGCGGGCCTGAGCCGGACCATCCGAACGGCAGGCGTAGATCAACGTCTCCGCCTCGGCCACGGTGACGTCGGCCTGACAGCCGCTGTCCTTCAACACCTTGACGAACTCTAGGGCACCGCCGGTCCGCCCAGGGTTCAGCACGACGATCTGCCCGTCGCGCAGGTGGGGAGCGGTGGCTCTGGCGATGTCGGCGTGGGCTGTGGCGGGCACGACCACCATGATGACTTCGGCTTGCTCCAGGGCCTCGCCCATGTCCGATGTGACCAGGGCCAGATGGCCGAAGCCGCGCGGTCCGCCCTCGTAACTCTCCAGTTCGATTCCTCTCCGTGCCTTGATGACAGAGACGTTCTCCGGCGTGCGGTTGTACAGCGTGACGGGAAAGCCCATCAACGCCAGGTGGGCCACCATGGCCTTGCCGCCGTGACCAGCGCCAATGACTGTGTATTTTGTCTCTTTGCTCATTCGGAACCTCCTCATTCCTCGCTCTTCAATCTACTAATCCGCTCCTCCTCCGACAGTGCCTTTCCGGTCGCCGGGTCCACTGCCACACATGCGCCGCGCGGGTCTATGCAGGTTACGATCTGGCCGCGCGCAAATGGGTTGTTGCGCAGGTGAGGGGCATCCAGCACCCCTGCCGTGACTGCCCGCGCCAGGGTGGCCGGGTCGGCGAGCGGGTCATCCACGTCCGGGCCGGCCAGGGTGCGGATGGCCTCCAGGGTGACC
>JBAWAP010000142.1:0-2383 GCA_049589355.1 Anaerolineae bacterium | reverse complement strand
TTCTTCAACAGATCAGCGATGCAGGCAAACTGGAATGTTGGACACAATTTCTATCGACAGTCATTGGCCTCGTTAGAGGCTTCTGACGAATCCTATGCAGAGCAAGAGGAGGAGGTCAGGGTTGCCGGGTACCGCAAGCCTGGCAGAATACCTCCGCGTCTTGCATTCTGACGCCACAATTGATGCAGAACTTGCTTGCCGTCTCGGTGGAAGGTGTTGAAGCTGGGAGCGGTAGCTGTGGAGCGATACGTTTTCTCCTCCTAGTTAGCACCAGGACAGCAATGGTCGTTGCCGCAACAACCACGCCTACCAACAGTAACGACATACTGCCCCCAGAAGTACTCGGGGCGGCCTGGGTCGTCGTGAGCGTTGTCTGAGGGCCGACAGCTGTAGTGGTCGTCTGGACACTTGATGCAGGCGCGGTCGCTGATTCAGCTAGAGCCTTTGCCTTCTCGGCAGCGCCTTTTGCGCTATCAAAATCTCCTATACCGAAGGATTCCCAGGCCTTGGCCAGCTCTTGCTTGGCTTCGGAGAGGCCTTGAACTCTGTTGGCCGAAGATGCAGCGTCAATGGAAGAAGATGCGGACCGCAGTGCCTCAGCAGCGAGCTGTGCCTTCTCTCCCGTCTCCTTCTTCGAGGACTCAACTTTGAGGCCCTCCGGCTGCTCTGCAAGAAGGATGAATGCAGATGCTATCTTTTTGCCGATCAATACACGGAGATCGTTGACTGCCATCACGCCTTCAAGGACAATGGATCCCTTTCCACTCTCGATCACGCCTTGGATGTAGTAGACCACAAGACGCAGACCGTCCGGCGTACGTCGGGTCTCAGCCAAATATTAGCTGTTGGAGGCGGACAGCTGGACTTTCAATGCTCGCATCCCATTCTCAAGATCAAGCGGGACGATGACAATGGTAACGTCATTCCTTGAATCTATGGTCGTTACTGAATCACGGGGGAGCCATCCCAGTTTAAGTCTCGAATAAGCCGACAACTCCTCCTCGCCCTCCTCCATAAGGTCCCACTTGCCGACCGGTTCAGCGTCAAGATTCTCATAGTTGTAGAGGTCAGGCAGACCGAGGTTGTGACCGAACTCGTGCATGAAGCCCCTGAGGCCCCAAGTCCAAGTTCCCCAAGTTTCTTCGTGAGCACCCTCGCCAATTATCGTCAACACTGATGGGTGCCCTGTTGCCCAAGCCCAAACCGGCCCCGCAAACACGCCGAACACAACACCGGTAACGTGAAGATCGAACGCCTTGTTCTTCGCGAGGGTCTCCAGCTTGCCAGCGTCCGTCCAATCAAGATCCCAAGTCGTGACTTTCAGCTCGCTGAGTCGGAGGCTGGTGCTGTACCAGCCGTAGACTTCTCCGCCGACAATCCACATCTTCCCATAGCTTTGCCTGTAGACGCTCGCATTCATTGCTCTGACGATTCCCGAGTAGTATTCCGTTGTACTGCTGCTGCCATGCGTGACATCTGCAAAATCAAACAAGAGCACAGTCACTGCCTTCGGCCCGCAGACACATTCGTCGGGCATAGGAACGTCAGCTTGAGCCCAAGCCGCTGGCACGGCTGAAATCGGACCAAGCATAGGAACAAACACGAGAATAACTAACAAGACCGACAGAAAGCGAACGGCGTACATCTCTTCCCTCATTTCCACGACTTCCTTCCACTCATTTCATGTACCTGTCTTATCGCGCCCCGTTTCGACGCCCACGCATTCAGAGAAAGCAGCCAACTCCAAACAGGCAGTCAATGAGTCTCGGAAAGCGGCCACACTAGGTGGTTCCATCGGGATTTGAGACTTTGCATCCATGTGGAAGAACTGCCCTGATTCCTCTTGTTTTGTTCGATGTCTGGTGCTTGGAGGAGTGGTTTTGTTGTGTGTGGGTCGCTTGGTGCGTTCGTCCAAATTTGAACCGTCGTTCGTCATCGTTCTTGTTGTGTGTGTGCGCACCACGAGACTCACGCATTGATGCTTCCCATGCTGACACTGCAAGACAGGGTCTTTAGAGAGGAGAAAAAAGGGAACAATCAGGGGTTAACCACGGCTTCCACCTGTTTCGCCACAGCGCCCACGGCCAGTTTGGCAGCACCGCTCGCCATTTGCTTCGCCGCCTCAAGCTTGTCAATGTAGTGTCGTACCTGAGTTATCTTACCATTGCTCAGTTCCATGACCACGACGGCAGGGACCTGCCCTTCATTGCCGCCACGCAGCTTGACTTCGTGAATGTATTCGTGAGTCACCATGTTGCCGGAGGCGACAGGTGGGTGCACGTCTTTCAGAATGAACTTCTCGTATGTCTTGAAGATTTTCTCGAGATACTTTCTGATATCCGCCTTCGTGTAGCAAGTTCCGCCGGGCATCACAATCCAACTG
>JBAWAP010000141.1:0-3576 GCA_049589355.1 Anaerolineae bacterium | reverse complement strand
TTGGTTCAACATCCTGAGGCTGTACCTGCGGTGCCCCCCGGGAGTGCGGTAAGGCACCAATCCACCCTGGCTCTCTATCTTGCTCAGGGTGAACATGCTCACCCGCAAGTACCTTGCAGCCTCTTTGGCGGTCATAAGGCTCATCCTATCCTCTGCCATTTTCACACCTCCTTTCCCCAAGCATCCTGATTACTGAAGAACCTATCCCGAAAGCGGACGAAACGGTTGTAAATTTGGTGAACTACTTGCATTATAACAGATTATGCTCGGTTTGTGGGTGAAAGTAGCGTGAATTACGCATGAATTATCCATGAACTTTGCGTGAATTTTGCGTGAAGAAAAAAAAGCCCCGGTCAGACGCTTAACGCCTGACCGGGGATCTCATTAGCTGCACCCAGGTTGAACAGGATAGACTTCTAGGCTCTCCTCCCTCCCCAATCATCTATGAGGAAACTCGCTGCTGCCTGCCAAACCTCCTCCACTGTAACCGCCTCAATACATCTGAAGTGGCGACAGGTAGCACTCCAGCAGCCATGCAACAGGCAAGGATTGCAGCCTACGTCGTGCCAGAGGGTCACGCTGTTCTCACTGTAAGGGCCATACATCCGCGGGTCAGAGGGGCCGAAGATGGCCACCACTGGGGTGCTCACGGCTACCGCTAAGTGCATGGCTCCTGTATCGTGGCCAACGAAGAGGTCGCACCGTTCCAGGAGGGCGCCCAATTGCCCAAGGGTCAACTGCCCCGTCAGATCCCAGGGCTCCTGTCTCATGCCCTCCTTGATCGCAGCAGCGATGGGCTCATCGCCTGGTCCGCCCACCAGGAACACCTGAGCCCTTCTCTCCTCAATGAGACGGTCGGCCAGGGCAGCGAAACGTTGGGGCGGCCAACGCTTGGCCGATAGGATCATCCCCGGATTGCTCCCCCCCGCTGGGTGGATAACGACCAGTGGGGCTTGGGAGATAGCCACTTGGCATTTGTCCAACATCGCGGTAACATAGCGGCGATCTTGCTCAGTGGGATAGAACTCCAACCCCGGCTCGTTCACTTCGATGCCGACGGCTCGAACTGTGTCGAGATAAAGCTCTGCTTCATGACGGAGGCCCACCACCGGCACACCAACGGTCAAAGAGAATCCTCGGCCCTGGCTATCCAAGCCCACCCGCTGCGGGACGCCACCTAAGTATGGCAGCAGGCTGATCAGCGGGGAGCGATCCAGGACAAAGCAAGCCTCGTACCTTCTGGCGCGGATTCGTCTAGCCAGGTCAAGATACTCGCGCCAGGAGTAGCGGCTGCCGCTTCCCACTCGACCGCAATCCACGATCCTGTCCAGGTGGGGATTGTTCTCGACCATAGCCCGCGACCAGCCACCTACAGCGAACTCAATCCTGGCTCCTGGGAAAGCTCGGCGCAGGGCCGCTATCACCGGCGTAGCCATGAGCACGTCGCCCAGGCAACAGGGCTTGATGATCAAGATCGAGCTGGGAGTATTGAACGAAGCACTTCGATGGGCGAGGCGAAAGGGTATGCGCAAGAGATAGCAGATTGCGCTCACCAGGATGTCTTCGAGGGAGGAAAGAACAACAGACTGATAGGATTTAACGGACGGGATAGCGGTTCTCACCAGATTAGTGGGGTGAAGTGAAGCATAGCACGGGGCTGAACCCCCGTGCTGAAAAGGCAAAGCCCCTTCGGGGCTAGGTTTTAGCCCGTAGGGCTTTGTTCTTTCAGCCCGGACGTTCACGTCCGGGCGAAGCTGGCAGGATTCATGGATCGGTTGCTCGATTGTCCAGGCCGCGAGACATACCACTATCCACCAATCCTGCGCATCCGTGTTCTATTTTCGAGATAGCCAACCTGGTCGCCCAGCCACAAGGCCGTGGTTTTGCCCTCTTTCTTCTCGTGCACAACGTGGATATACACCTTCTCGCTCTCGGCCTTGTTTCCAGCCGCATCGTAGGCCACTACATGGATCTGATGGGTCTCGGTGTAGCCGTGGGTGTCGTAGATGATGGACATCCCGTTGGCAAAAACCTGCATTAGGGCGCCCTCGGGACCGGTGATCACCTGAGTAGTAGTTATCACCTCGGTGGTCAGGCTGCCGTCTGGATTTTGGACCACCCGGGTTTCCTGCACCACCCTGCCTGGCACAGGGATGGTGTCGGACATGGTGATGGTCCACTTGGTGTTGTAAGGGGGTACGGTGCTGTAGCTCAGCAGACTATCGTCCAGGTAGAACTCCACCCGATCCATGGAGAAGTTGTCCACCGCGTCGGCCTGAATATTGACGTATTCGTCGTATTCCATGACATAGGTGTGGCCATTGTAGGGATAGATGAGCTTGACCGCAGGCGGGGTGTTGTCCACCGTGACTTGAATGGTAGCCCATCTATAGTTTCCACCTCCATCCACTACCGAAAGGTGGAGGGTGTAGAGTCCATCCAAACCGCTCACGTCCCAGTACTCCAGGGGGCCATTATTGACCTGGTTGTAATGATCACCACCAATCTGGATCCACGCCGAGGGATTTAGCCCCTGGCCGTATTCCAGGCGATAGAGCTGGAAATTCTGAGCCTTGGCGTTACCGATGATGGGGATTGTACCGCGGAGGTAGGCATAGGGAGTGGGGCTGGTGATGGCTACATCTCCGGAAGCCGGGCTGGGGCCGTAGGCTATATCATATTGGGTCGGCGGCTGAGGGATACCCTCCTGGCGCACCCAGTCGGCGGCTTCAGGGGGATAGATCTCGTAGACCGTCTCTTCCACCAGTTCGGGCGGGGTGTAAACAGTGGCCAACTTTCCGGTCTCCCTGTTGACCCGAAATACCTGATGGACGTTGCAGTATGCGGTAGGGGCCGTCCCCTTGATGAAGATTTCTTTGACTTTGTGGGGACAGTGTTCCGTGGGCAACATTCCCGAGACGGAGCAGACCTCCACCTCCTCAAAGCCTGGCGGCCTTACAAAGTTTTCCACCGGCATTCCCTCCAGTACCTTCTCCATAAAGTCGTGCCAGATGGGGGCCGCTCCGCGTGACCCAGCTACTCGTTCCATGGGTTCGTTGTTGCTGTTACCCGCCCAGACGCCGGTGATTATTTGGGGAGTGTAGCCAATGGTCCAAGCATCGCGGAAATCATTCGTAGTGCCAGTCTTGACCGCGGCAGGGCGACTGAGTTTCAGTGGGCTTTCATAACCAAACATTGGCGCCCGAGCGTTATTGTCAGACATGATGTCGTTAATGAGATAAGCCAACTGGGGGCTCAACACCTCTCTGGTCTCGGGGGCAGTGTACTGCCAGATGATGTTCCCATCTCGATCCTCGACCCGCAGGATGGCGACCGGGTCTAGCTCACGGTAGCCCAGGCGCTGCTCGTTTACAGGCAATCCGGCCAACGTCCCGCCGTTAGCGAACACGCTAAAGGCGTAAGTCATGTCCAACAGCTTGACCTCGCCCCCACCCAAAGTCAGACTCAGTCCGTAGTACTCTTCGTTCAGGGTGGTTATGCCCATGCGGTGAGCGGTGTTGATAACGTTCTTCACCCCGACCATGTCCAGGACCTTAACAGCCGGCAGGTTGTAAG
>JBAWAP010000140.1:0-1665 GCA_049589355.1 Anaerolineae bacterium | reverse complement strand
GGTTTATCTGATCTAAGGCGGGGCGGAACCTCAGGCTTTGCATTGAACTCCTAAGTAAAACTAATCAAGCAGTCTTACTCCCACCTTCGTTATGTCGGGGCAACTTTTGACAAAGGATCCGGCTCTTGGGGGAGTGTCACATTACGTCAGGATGTGCAACTTGAGAATCTTCCTAGTGTAGTGTCCCAGCAATAGGTTTACAACGGCTTATCTTGTCCAGGATGGTATCGACCTTCTTTGTCCAAACAAAGGGCTTGGGATTTTCATTGTTTATCTTGATGTAGTCATCAATCGCCTGGATGAGCTCTTGGGTGCTATTGAAGGAACCACGCCGGATACGCTTGCGGGTGATTTCTCCGAACCACCGTTCAACCAGATTAAGCCACGATGAACTGGTGGGTGTGAAATGAAGATGGAACCTCTGGTGGTTTGTCAGCCAGGCACGAACCTTTGGGTGGTTATGGGTTCCGTAGTTGTCCAGGATTGCATGGATGTCCAATTCTTTAGGGACTTCTCGGTCCACTGTCCGCAGGAACTTTAAGAATTCGAAGTGACGGTGCTTGGGGAAGCATGACCCGATGACCTTGCCCTCCAGAACGTTTAGGGCCGCGAATAAGCATGTCGTTCCGTTACGCTTATAGTCATGGGTCATGGTACCGCAGCGGCCTTTCTTCATCGGGAGGCCCGGCTGCGTCCGATTCAGCGCCTGAACCTGGCTTTTCTCATCTATGCACATGACCACGGCCTTGTCGGGAGGGTTAAGATAGACTCCCACCACATCAGTGAGCTTCTCTACAAAACGCTTGTCCTTCGACAGCTTGAAGGTCTCAACTCGGTGCGGCTGCAGTCCGTGAGCCTCCCAGATCTGCTGCACGGTCGACTTGCTTACCCCCTGACTATGTGCCATCGTGCGCGTTGACCAGTGTGTTGCACCCGGAGGCTTCATATGGAGGGTCGCCTCTACAATGGCTTTCTCTTTTCCGGGGTCTAACCGGCGTGGGCTGACTCCATGAGGTGCATCGGATGAGATTCCAGGGCATCCATTCTCCCGGAATCGTCGTCTCCAGAGAATAACGGTGGTGCGGGATGTGCCCAACTCTTTTGCAATGGCATTATTCGGCCTCCCTTCCGACGCCATCAGGCAAATTCGGGCGCGCAACACAGTTCTCTGCGGAGTCCTTCGGGCTCTCACCCAAGCTTCCAAGGTCTTCGTCTGTTCATCTGTCATTGGCAGAACATCAGCGGCTTTCCACATGCCACAATGGTATCATACAACAGGCATATTGTCTAGATATAACGGGGACACTACACTAGCATCAGGGATGTGCCAGACGCAGTTGATTTCGTCATCGCCTGTATACCAGCCCGCCTAGCGCGCCAATTGGTCGAAGATTGTGCTGGCAAGGGCGTGAAGGCCATCTCCTTCTATACTGCGGGCTTCGGTGAAAGAGGAGACGAGCAGGGTGAGGAGTTAGATAGGGAGCTACTACAGGTTGCTCGGGCCGGAGGCCTGCGGATTCTCGGCCCCAACTGTGTCGGCGTGTACCACCCCAAGGTAGGGTTGTCCTTCTCCTCTGACAATCCCAGGGAAAGCGGACCTGTGGCCTTGATCTGCCAAAGCGGTGGCAATGCCATCTACACCGTGCGGGCTGCTGGCTGCAGGGG
>JBAWAP010000139.1:0-5729 GCA_049589355.1 Anaerolineae bacterium | reverse complement strand
ACTATGAGTTGATGGTCAAGAGCCTTCCCGAAGTGGCCGAATGGTGGCCTGAAATGGACGATTTCGAGCACCAGCATGCCCGGATGGCATATTTCGGCGAGGCCTGGGCACCCCGGCGCGTGCTGGGTGCGCTCTACCGCGTTGGTCGGCTTACGCCTGAGCAGGAAGCCGGACTGGCTGCCTTGGACGATGAGTTGATCCAACACCTCGACCAAGCCAATCTCTGCTACGGCCTTGACCTTCAAAGCATTGCCCAACTCTTCATCTGGGGCACGCCCCTGGCCCGATCCGATAAGATCATCCGCATCCCCATTCGCCCCCGCATTCTGAGCGAGATCGCCCCGGCCCTGGCCGCCATCGGTGAAAAAGTGCCAGTGGCATACTGAATAACAAATAAAACATTATTGATCTTAAGGAGTTGACTATGTCTCTGGTATCTGTGCCAGCCATCTATGACGGAAAACAAATCCGGTTGCTGGAATTGGCGCCGGTTCAAGGGACTTACCGTGTCCTGGTTACTTTCATAGAGCCCGCCCATGAGGAAGTGACGCCCCTACGAGACCGGGCTCGTTTTTGGGCCTCCTTTGGAGCCTGGCAAGACGAGCGACCTGTAGAGGAGACACTGCGGGACATTCACGAGGCCCGACGCTCCAGAACGGAGCCGCCAGCACTATGAAGTTCCTGTTGGACACCGACACCTGTGTCTTCTGGCTGCGCGGCTATGCCTCTGTCCGCGATCACTTGGCTGCTGTTGGCCCAGAAGTCGTAGCCATATCAGTAATCACTCTGGCCGAACTGCGCTACGGAGCGGCCTGCTCTGCCAGACCGGCGAGCAACCATCAGGCAGTTGATGATTTCATCAGTGTCCTCTCTATCCTTGGGGTTCATCCGGAAACTGCCCATACCTTCGGCGAGATCAAAGCGCATCTGCGCAAAGAGGGAATGCTTATAGAAGACCTGGACCTGCTGATTGCCGCGACGGCGCGTACACACGATTTGACTCTGGTGACCAACAATCAGGACCACTTTGGCCGTATCCCTGGCTTGCGCCTGGAGAATTGGGTGGAGTCTTAGCGCTTCGCCTGTGGGCTTGCCCACATTTCACCAGTTCCGCAATCTTGCCAGCAATATCCCTCAGAGGTAGCACGTAATCAACGGCGTCCGCCTCGATAGCCGCCCTGGGCATGGCAAGGTAGCGCGAAGTCTTCTCATCTTGAGCGATCGTGATCCCTCCTTTCGCCTTGATCTCCTGGCAGCCGCGCGCCCCGTCGTGGCCGGTGCCCGACAGGACGACCCCGATCACCTTGGGCCCAAAGGCTTGCGCCGCCGAGGCGAAGAGCACGTCCGCCGAAGGGCGCACGTAGTGCACTGGCTCGCCCAGATCCAAGACAAGGCATCCATTCTCAATGCGGAGGTGCTCTCCTGGCACGGCGAGGTAAGCCACTCCTGCCTCCAAGGGCAGCCCATCCTCAGCCAGGCGCACCGGCAGCGGGGAGAGGTGGGCCAGGTGCTCGGGCAGATGAGTCGGTCGGTCACCCCGCAGGTGCTGCACGATGAGCACTGCGGCCGGCAGGTCGGCCGGCAGGCGGGATAGCACTTGCGTCAGGGCGTCAATGCCCCCCGCTGAGGCAGCGATAACCACAAGTTTCATATTCCTTGTCACCTTTCGGCGCAACCAGCGAGCATCCGCCGGTTGAGTAGAGAGCGAGCATCCGCTGGTTGAGTAGACCTTCAGGTCGTATCGAAACCAAGGACGCGAGCGGCATTTGCAAGACCCTCCCCGCTTGGCTTCGATACACCCTTACGCTACGCTTCAGGGCACTCAGCCGGCGCTACCCCTTGAACGCTTATCTCTGTACTTCTCAAAATCTTTACGCGCTAACTCGGGTAGAGCATCGTAGTCACCACGAATCAAAGCCTCACGCTTCGCACGCCCCCAGCCCTGCACCTGTTTCTCACGCTCATAGGCCTCAGCAATGCCCTGGAACTCGGCAGCGTACACCAGCTTGACTGGGCGACGCCGTGCCGTATATTTGGCGCCGATTCCCTCGTTGTGTTCCCAGATACGCCGCTCGAGGTCTTCGGTGGAGCCAACATAGTACGAGCCATCTGCGCACTCGAGAATGTACATCCAGGCCATAGTGTTTTGGCCACCTCCGTTTCATGAGGCATATATGAAAGCTGAGAGAGCGAGCATCCGCTGGTTGAGCGCCGCACTGAGATTGTCGAAGTGTAGACCTTCAGGTCGTATCGAAACCAAGGATGCGAGCGGCATTTGCAAGACCCGCCCCGCTTGGTTTCGATACGGCCCTGCGGGCCTACTCAACCGGCGCGGGGCTACACAATTCAGACCGACGCTCGACTGGCGCTACCTCATTTCTGATACAGCTTCGCCTTGCTGTCCACGCAGTGAAACAACCCCTTTGTTTCACCCATCGGCACCTCGGCCTTGCCCAGGAGGAGAAAGCTGCCTGCTTTCAGCCCCTCATGGAAGCCCTTCAGCACCCGCGTCTGCAAGGTGGGAGTGAAGTAGATGAGCACGTTGCGGCAGACCACCAGGTCCAGGTCGTGGTAGGGCGGGTCGCTGACCAGGTTGTGCTCCTCAAAAGTCACCAACTGCCTGAGGGCCGGCTGCACGCGGAACGCCTGATCCTCGGCGACAAAGTACCTCTTCAACCATGCCGGCCGGATACCCTCCACCTCCTTCGGGCCAAAGACCCCTTCTCGGGCTCGGTCCAGGGTTTTGGCGTCAATGCCGGTGGCCAGGATGGTTACGTCCCACAGGTTGATCTCCGGGCCCAGTATCTCTAGCAGGAGTACGCCGATGGAGTAGGGCTCCTCCCCGGTGGCGCAGCCCGCACTCCAGATGCGGATATTCTTCGCTCCCCTGCCAGTAAGTACCGGCAGCACGACCTCCTCCAATGCCTTGAACGCCACATCGTCGCGGAAGAAGCTGGTGACGTTGATGGTCAGGTCGTTGAAGAGCTTTTCGTACTCGGTGGGGTCCTGGTCCAGGACGCGAGCGTAGTCGGCATAGGTCTCGGCGCCACGAGCGTGCAGCCGCCGGGCGAGCCGCCGCGTCAGGGTGCTCTCTTTATACTCCCGGAAGTCGAAGCCCCGCTCGCGGTAGACCTTCTCCAGGAGGTGTTGCATGTCCTTGCAGTCCTCAGCCATCTCACCTCTACCTAACAAGACCTGACAGTTTTCAGTCTGGCTTTTTCACTACCTTGGACTTTGGACAAATCCGAGGAAGCGGTCAGAAACCAGGTTTTTGAACCCTTTGCATCCAAAAGGGCACAATTGCGCGCATTTTCGATGCCCCATAAGCACTCTGGACTGAAAAACCTGGTTTCTCGCACTTTATCCAAACTCCAGACTACCCCATCTGCCGGCTATAATAATCCTTCTGCACCATGATCCCTTCCGTCCGGGAGATGGTGTAGGGGTAGGGCCGGGTATCGGCGCTGGCGCCGCGCACCTTGCGCACTCGCAACGCGCGGTAGCCGGTGTTGCCAGACAGCGCCATCTCGCCCCAGTCGGGGGTATACAGGTCCACCACCACGTCGAAGGCGTTGAGCAGGCTGTATAGTTCGCTTTTCTCCAGCATCTGCAGCAACAGGGTGTCGAAGATGGACACGTCCGGCCGGCGCAGCAGGCGGTTCTTACGGTGCACCAGTGCCACGAACCCCCCCGGCGCGTAGCCCAATGCCAGCGGGGTGAGGGAATCGAAGACCATCCGCAGCGGCTTGGGAATGCACTCCACCTGGCGGTCCACGGTGAACAGGAAGGCCTCCGGGTCACTCAGGTCAACCCTCCCTCCTTCCCCCACGCCAGTGGGGGGGATGGAGGGGGCGCCCCCGCCGAAGACGTCCAGGATCACCAATTGCCCCGATTCTATATATGGGTCGGGCAGGAAGCCGAAGCTCTCCATGGCCTGACGCACCTGAGAGGTGGGGGCGTCGGCGGCGATGTACAGGACCGCCTCTTTGCGGCGCAGGCCCTCGATAGCGAACTGATAGCTCAACGTGCTCTTGCCCATGCCGGGGTCGCCCCGCACCAGCCAGGCCGAGCCGTAGGGCAGGCCGCCCCGGATCACCCCTTCCACGGGCTCAAAGGCCAGGGGCGGCGGGGTCTCCACCTGGCTCAGGTCGGGCGCGGCGACGTAAAAGACCTCGATACCCTGGCCGGTGATCTCCATGCGGTGGCGGCCAGCGACGTGATCGGCGGCGCGCATCTTGAAGACCTCCAGGTAACGTTTGCGCCGGAGCCCCTCCATTTCCGTGGAGAGCACAATGGTGCCGTCCGCCACCGTCTCCTCCACGCCAAAGTGGGAGAGACGTTGCGTCTCACCCGCCGGGATGTCGGAGGTCAGGATGCCCACCGCACCTGCCCGCTGCACCAGGGTTGCCAACTGGAAGGTCTTCTCGCGCTGTACCGCCTGGTCCTTCACCTTGTGCAAGAAGACGGAGAAGGAATCCACCACGAAGCGACGGGGCTGAAAGGCTTCCACCTCCTGGATCATCTGCTCCAGGTGCTCCTCCACCCGGATCTCGGTCTGGGTGACAAAGACAATGCGCAATAGCCCCTGTTCCTCCAGCTCTCTGAGGTTCCAGCCGAAGCCCTCGGCCATGCGGTGCAGCCGGTCGGGACTTTCCTCAAAGGATACCAGGAGCCCCTTCTCGCCCTGATCGGCGCCATGGACCAGGAACTGGAGGGCAAGGGTAGTCTTCCCTGTGCCGGAGACGCCGGAGAGGATGATGGAGCGCCCCCGGCGGAGGCCGCCCTGCAAGAGCACGTCCAGCCCGGCGATGCCGGTGCTTATGCGCTCCTCTTCCGCCTCCAGGCCTGTCTCCCGGCGTCGGAGCGTCAGGGCGGGGCTCAGAATGCGCACTCCCTCGGAGGAGATGACGAAGGGGAAGGGGGCCATCTGAATAGCCCGGCCGCGCAGCTTGCACACCTGCAGGAAACGGTGTTGTTCTCCATCCTGCTGGGCGATGTCCAGGTAGAGAATACCGTCGGCGATGGTGAACTCCGCCCCCTCGGCGAGGTCGGAGCGATCATACTCACCCACCAGAAATGTGGTGCAGCTCGCCACGGCCAGGCGCACCGAGAGGTCGTAGCAGAAGCGGCGGAACTCGCCCCTCTCACCTGCCAGATCGCGGATGGCCTTGATGGAATCAATCACCAGGACCTCTGGATGGTGCTCCTCCACCAGGCGCATAATGTGGTCGGCCACCTCGGGCAGGGGGTGCTCGAGGACGACGCGGCCTATGTCCTGGTAGAGCACTCGCTGGCCAAAGGCGTCGTCGTCAAAGAAAGTGAACTGCTGCAAATAGCGCAGCACTTTCAGCATGGGCTCAGAGACGGTGGTGAGGTAGAGGGCTTTGCCGCCCCTCCTTTCCTCCCCCCCGCCAGCGCCCCCCTCTCTGCTCCCCCCCGCAAGCGGGGGGGAAAAAGGGGGGGAAACGTGGTTGAAGAGCATCTGTTGAACCAGGATGGTCTTGCCGCTGCCCGGCGGCCCGGCAATGAAGTTCAGGGAATAAAGGGGCACGCCTCCCCCCAGCACCGCGTCCAGGTTCGGCACGCCCGTAGGCATCAATTGTAACTCTTGCATGGCTTATTCCTCCTCTAAGTGTTTTACGTCTTGCCCTCGTGACTACTCAGGCTGTCATGCTGAGCGGAGCGAAGCATCTCGTTGTCGCGAGAACGAGACCCTTCGCTGCGCTCAG
>JBAWAP010000138.1:0-20633 GCA_049589355.1 Anaerolineae bacterium | reverse complement strand
GAACGTTTGTATATCCAGGATATAGACCCTCAGTTTCGAAAGGCTCTCAGTGTTGTTCAGGAGATTCGACGTCTCGCTTTCCATTCCGGAGGAGGAGATCCTATACCATACTACAAGGGGCTACTTCTCTGTGCCATGAGCAGTGTAGCAGGCTACACTCCTGATCTCAAGCACACCCGACAGGAAATGGCTCGCCTGGCTCATGCTCTCCTCGCTGCAGCCATGATCTGGGGTAAGATGATGCAAATAGCACAGGCCTCTCCTGGGGGTGGTTCTGTCTTTACAAGGGGGATCAGGATAGACGAAGCCAGTCGCCAGGTATGGGTCGAGGGGAGGCAAGTGAGGCTGAGCTCCTCCGAATTCGACCTGCTGCTCTGCTTGTACAACAATGCTGGACGAGTCTGCACGCGCCGCCTCATTGTAGAGGAAGCGCTTGGAGGCAAATATCTAGGAAACAAGCAAGAAGCGAATCGGATCAACACCACCATAGGCCGTCTGCGGAACAAGATAGAGCCTGACCCTGATCATCCCTGCTACATCCGTACCATTCGCAGGAAGGGCTACATGCTCTGCCAGGAGGATGAAGACTACCTGTGATGATGTGTTCTGCTCGCATCTTTTTGTCATCTTTCGGTGCCACACCAACATCTTTCCGTTATAGAACTGTGACAGGTACAAGCTAGTTATCATCTGTTCGCATACAATTGCAGGCCAGCCGTGAGCAACACGGCTGGCCTTTTTGGTTTATAATACGAGTAGCTTGTAGGAAATGACATGAACCTTTTCGTACGGAGAGCTTGCAGTCACAGCGACTAAGGACACCTTTGGTTGTTATTCTCTCACGAACAAAACGGGGGGCATAGCCAATGACAACAGTAGGTCTGCGAGGACGCAGTCAGATCTATGAGGAGCTTGAGCGTGTGCAGGCGCAAGCCGAGAAGTTCAGTATTCAGTTGCGCCAGGGATCCGATTCGAGAGGCGATGACGCCGACAATGCCAACGATCTGATGGAGCGAGCCAAAGCCATTGCGCTCTGTCAGTACCTGTGGCGAAAACACCGGGAATTGGTACATGCTGAGAAACGTGTTGCTCAGGGGCTCGCCAATGTGTGCGAGGACTGTGGTCAACCCATTGAAACTGCACGGCTGGATACCTTGGTAGGTGTCACCCGCTGTGTCAGGTGCCAGCGGCGCGCCGAGCAAGAGGCACGTAGATCCCGAAGTTATGCAGCGTGAAAGACGCAATGGAAGGACCGCAGTTGTGGTTAGCCGGCCATGTGCCGGGAGGAGGAAAGGGAAATGAAAGCCTTATCGTTCGTCCCGATTGTGGTTCTGCTGGGCGCGGTTTTACTCGGGTTCACGCTCTCGCAAACCGATATACTCAACCAACACACCCGAACTGCCGAAGCACGCCGGATGGATGTAGAGACGGATGCACTTGCAGACCAGTACAAGTTTGACCAAGAACTTCGGCAAATCGAGTTAAAGAGGATCCAGGAAGAAACGACCATAAATCTTGAGGCACTCCGGGCGCGCCGAGCCAAAGAGCTGGAACTCATGAACCGTGGTGCCCAGCTCAAATCCAGGTTGTTCGAGCTAGCTGCGATGATTAGCCTTGGGGTTTTTGTTGTGCTAGGCGGTGCTGAGGCTTTCCGTCTCTTTTGCGCTGGCTTTGCTCTCTTGAGACAGGAGAAGCAAGCCGCTGCTGGAGTCACCCAAGAAAATCGCCGGGTAGTTCCTTTCCCCGGTCTCCTGCAACGTACTCGGGTCCCGGCTAAGAATTCTACTACCGCGCTGGCGTTGCTGGTTCTTGGTGCCGCCATTCTAACTGCTAGTGTAACTCTGTTGTAGTCGCTAATCTCTTCAGGTACACTTGGGTGTCTAGATCGGCTAGATCTCAACGTAACGACAGGGAGAAGAACCAGATGATGGAAGGCAATTATTCGTCTTCGAGAGGCTCGCATTCTGATCCTCTTCGGGCCTTTCTGCAGCAGCTGGTCCGGTTACTGACTCCAACTAGACCCCCTTTTAGGCCAAGAGCTCGTTCTCCCCCCAGCTATTCCCTTCAGTCGGAACAAGCAGGCTTGAGCAAGGATAGTGTATCTTTCCCTTAGGAAATTTGGATGTAGGTGCTCAAAGCAGCCTAAACCTCCACGCGGATACCAAAAACCACTCTGTTTTGAAGCATTTTCAGGGTAATGACCACCTCAGACCACCATTCTTATTGGCGCGGAATTTCCTGAATATCAAGGATACACTACCTGAGCAAGGGGAAACTTCCTATTTAGGCCAATTTGTGGTATAGTAGTTATGATGGGTTGGACGACCTCGGCAGGCAGGCAACATTTCGGAGGTGTTGTGATGAAAAGACTCATTGCCCTTAGCGCCCTAGTTGTGGTGATTCTCTCTTACGTCCTGGGTGGGCTCACAGGATTTACAGTTGGGGCGGTGATTGTGGCAGTTGCTATTCTTTCTTATCGCATTGCCCGTGCGCCGGGCTTAGCCCGTGCCATACTTGTTGTTACCTTTACCCTTTCATTTGTGATTGGCGGTTTTGTAGGCAGGGCTAGGGGACCAAAGCCACCCGGAATAACTATAGCTGAGGAGATCGCCTTCTTCGCTATTGGAGGGACGACGGGGCTTATGGCCTGGCTCTCGGTGGTCCTTTCTGCGTTCTTCTTATGCTCTGAGATAATCCTTGTTTCTCATGGAGGTGACCGGTGGGGATCTTTTGTCTACCTGGTAACTTCCCTGTTGCTTGAGCGTGCAGGGGCTCTTGAGATCGTCAGCAGAGGCGAAGTGAGGACCATAAAACGGAGGGGCATGCTCGCGCCCTTTAGATCGATCGGCTATACGATTATCTATCACGGAAATGCTGCTGTCTTTGAACGCTTTGGTCGCCCCAGCCGGGTGGCACCGCCGAGTTTTGTTCGTAAAAGGCCTTTCGAACTTATACGTGCTGTTGTTGATCTGACCATGCAAATAGAAAACAGGACGGAGACGTTTTTTACCAAAGACGGCATCCCTTTGACCATAGAGGTAAAGGTGTGCTTTCAGATCGATTCGGGTGGGCGCTTGCCCACAGCCGAAGACATGTATCCCTTCTCTGAGGAAGCGGTGCTCCATGCAGTCTATGTTGTGCCAGACTGGAGAGCATATACGATGGAAACTAGCCTCGCCCTTCTCCGGGATATGGTGTGTAGATATTATCTTGGGGAAATCTATGACCCTCTGAAGAAACTTTCCTCGAGGCCAGGCGTTGATACTCGTGTGCATCGCCTCAGGGACAAGTTACAAGATTCCTTGGGTGAAATAACCCCTGCCTGGGGCGTGAAAATCCATAAGGTGGAACTCGACATAGCAGCGCCAGAGGAGCTAGAGGAGCAGGCGCTAGCCCTCGAAAAGGCCATAAGGGAAGAGCAGATAGAATACCAAAAAGCTGAAGCTGAGAATGAACGCATCAAAGAGTTCATATCCCGCACCGGAGGAGATGTTACTGACTATGCTCTCCTCCGCTATCTTGAGAGGATCGGGGAATCTGGCATCCTTCCACCCTCATTAGACCGAATGCTTCTTGAGGCCATGGAAAAGGGACCTTCGCGGCCGTGGGGGCAAAAGAAGATCAGGGCTGGTGAGGGGGAGGCGGATTGACTACCGCCTCCGCTATTAAAGAAAAGCATGGAGCCCCTGTCGCCTCGACGGGGGCTTGCTTTTTGCCCCACCGTAAGTATAATTGAACTGGACATCGGCGGAACATCTTGTTTTTGCAGGGAGTAGGGTTGCCTTTGGACTTGGCCATTGTGATCGTCAGTTGGAACGTGCGGGAGTTGCTGGAGGGTTGCCTGACCTCGGTGTACGAAAGCCTGAGGAGCTCGAATCTGACGGGCGAGGTGTGGGTGGTGGATAACGCCTCGACGGACGGAAGCGCCGAGATGGTGCGAGGGCGCTTCCCCCAGGCGAGGCTCATCGCCAACGAGACAAACGCCGGCTTCGCCGCTGCTAACAACCAGGCTCTGCAAGCGATGGGGTTTCCCTCGGCTGGGACTCACGAACTGCCCCGCTACGTTCTTCTGCTGAACCCCGACACCGAGGTGCTCGATGATGCCCTCACCACGATGGTGCGTTTCCTGGACGAGAACCCCCACGCCGGTGTGGCCGGAGCCAAGCTGCTCTACCCCGATGACCGCCTACAACACTCGGCCTTTGCCTTCCCAACCCTGGCCCAGGCTTTCCTCGACTTTTTCCCCCTCCACTATCGCCTGCTAGGCTCCCACCTCAACGGTCGCTACCCCCGCAGGCTCTACGAGCGCGGGGAGCCTTTCCCTATTGACCACCCCCTTGGGGCGGCGCTGATGGTGCGAGGGGAGGCCATCCAAGAGGTGGGCCTCCTGGACGAGAGGTTCTTCATTTATTGCGAGGAGATAGATTGGTGCATGAGGATGAAAAAAGCTGGCTGGGGTATCTACTGCGTGCCCAGGGCCGAGGTTGTGCACCACGTGGCAAAGAGCACCAAGCAGGTACGAGGAGAGATGTTTGTGGCTTTGTGGAGAAGCCGCTATCTACTCTTCGAGAAGCACTATAGCCATTTCTATCAGTGGGCCGTGCGCCGTATTGTGCGACTGGGGCTGCGAGCAGAGACGCGTCGAACTCTAGCGGCGCATGAGCGAGGCGAGATCAGCGAAGCGGAGTTGGAGAGCTGTCTGGCAGCCTATCGGACGGTGAGAGAAATGTCGTAAAATGTCATTGCGAGGAGCACAGCGACGAAGCAATCCTCGGCCCGCGACGGAGGGGATTGCTTCGCTCCCTACGGTCGCTCGCAATGACACAAGAGGAGATTGCTTTGCGGAGTTTACCCTGAGGTATCGAAGGGCTCGCAATGACAGAGGGGAGGGAGCCAATGAAACTGATAACCGTCGAATCCAGCATGATTCACGCCGTCGGCTACGACGCCGAGACCCAGACGCTGGAGGTTGTCTTCAACAATGGGAACATCTATCGCTACGAGGACGTGCCCCCAGAAGAGTATGAGGGTCTGATGAACGCCGAGTCTAAAGGGCGATACATGCGGGCGAACATCATTGATATGTATCCCTACTACCAAGTCTCATAAATGAGTTTTGGCCCTGCGTCAGCGTGGAGGGTGCGTCATTGATTGGGATGCGTTCGCAATGGACTCATGCCCGACTTTCAAGCGATCACACCCTCAATCCACACATTTCAATGTGTGGTGTCCGCATGAACCGCAGATGTTCTTGCTTTTGAAGCACTACACTTTGAAAAGTGTAGTCTGCAACTGCCTCTCCTGTCAGGAGACGCCTGAGGAAGAGTGAGTCTGCAACTCCTCGCATGCGCAATTCATAATGGCACATTCCATACGCCGAACAATCATCTATGAGTCTCGCGTTCACGGCGGAGATGAAAAACAGGCCAAAGCTAACCGTCATCATCCTCACCAAAAATGAGGAGCAGAATATCGCCGACTGCATCGCCAGCGTGCAATGGGCCGATGAGGTCGTGGTCTTCGATGCCTTCAGTCAGGATAGGACGGTGGAGATCGCGCAAGAATTGGGCGCGACGGTTGCCCAGCATCCTTTCCAGAACTTCGCCCAGCAGCGCAACGCTGCCCTGGACACTGTTGATAGCGACTGGGTCTTCTTTGTTGACGCTGACGAGCGAGCCACGCCGGAGCTGGCGGCCGAGGTGCATCGTGTCATCCAGGATGAATCGCGAACTGGCTGGTGGGTTCCACGCCACAATTATATCTTCGGCCGAGTGATCCGCCACGCCGGCTGGTATCCCGACCATCAACTGCGCCTCCTGCGGCATGGCAAGGCCCGCTACGATCCGAAGCGCGAAGTTCACGAGCTAGTCATCTTGGATGGCGAGGAGGGGTACTTGGAGAATCCCCTGATTCACTACAATTACGAAACCTTGGCTCAATTCATCGAGAGGCAGAATCGCTACACTGATTACGATGCCAGGATCCTCTTCGACCAGGGTGTCCGGCCTAAGCCCCATAACTTCATTTTGCAGCCCCTCAGGGAGTTCAGGCGGCGCTACATCTTATTGGAAGGCTACAAAGATGGCTTTCACGGGCTGCTCTTGAGCCTCTTGATGGCCTACTACACTTTAGTAATGCACGTGCGCCTGAGGCGGCTGTGGCAAAGCAGGTTTTGACCTAATTGAAAGATTGTGCTATAATCGGCAACAGATCTGAGAACCAGAGGAGACTCAGTTGAACAGCCTGTTAGATTCCCCAGTTCTTGTCCTCAACTTAAACTACGAACCGCTGAACGTCTGCAACGTCAAGCGGGCTATCATCTTGGTCGTGGTGGGTAAGGCCGAAGTTTTGGAGAATAGCCGAGGGGTCATCCGTACTCCCTCCACTACCTTTTTGTGCCCCTCGGTGATAAAGCTAGGCTATATGATCAGGCGACCTTACCCTCGGGTGAAGCTCACTAAGAAGGAGATCTTCCGGCGGGACAACTACACCTGCCAATATTGTGGCCGAGAATCAAGGAACTTGACCGTGGATCACGTCGTCCCACGCCATCATGGAGGGCAGCATGAGTGGGAAAATTTGGTGAGCGCCTGTCCAGCCTGTAACCGTCGAAAGGGCGGCCGGGCTCTCCAGGAGGCACACATGCAGTTGCTGCAGCATCCCTATGAACCCCGTGCCACGAGCAGCTATCTCTTCGGCCGATACTTGAAAGAAAACAAAGAGTGGCGAGAGTTCATAAAAGGATGGTGAGATGACAAAGGGGAGACCACTGGAGGTCTCCCCTTTAGCTTTCAAATGTGTCATTTAGCTACCCTTGCGAAGGCTTCGCCGTGAGCGCTCAGCCGAACGGTTGCGAATAGCCTTGGCAAGGGGCTAGTTTGCGGCGGACACAGACGCCGGTGGTCCGAAATTTACTGCCAACCCTTCGCAAGGGGCGATTCAGCCGACCAACTGCATGATGCGCGGATAGCCCTCCTCAATAAGCTTTTCGATCTCGTTGGCACATTGGCGGTATTCATACAAAGGGCCACCATAGGGATCGTGTATATCGTAATGCCGCCCAGCCATCTGGCTCAGCAAGTGGACCTTGTGAGCATGTTGGGGGAACTCCACGCTGATGGCCTCGGCCTGCCCTCGCTCCATGGTCAGGATCAGATCAGCCTCGTCCACATCCTCCGGGGTGAGGTCATGGCTGCGGTGGTCGCTGATGTCAATGCCTCGCTTCGCCATCACCTCGCAAGCGTAGGGTGTGGCAGACTGGCCCTCCAGCCCCCACACGCCTGCCGAGTGGACTCTGTACTCCCGCTCTAATCCCGCTTTACGTAGCTCCTCCCGCAGGAACCCCACCGCCATAGGCGAACGGCAGACGTTACCCGTGCAGACGAAAAGTATGGTCTTCATTGCTTGGCCATCCAGGATGTCAAAACTTGGGCGCACTTCCAAACTAAACCAACGGGCGTGGCCTAACTCTCAACTTCGCTGGATTATTATACCATCTCCCGTACATGCCCGCAACTTCGTTGCGACCCAAAAGGGCTAGGATCCTCGATCCTAGCCCTGGGCTAAGTCTACGCCAGCTCCGGCTCGAGCAGCCCATAATCGCCGTCTTTGCGCCGGTAAAGGACGTTTATCCCGTCGGTGTTGACGTTGAAGAAAACGAAGAAATCGTGGCCTAAGAGCTCCATCTGCTCGATGGCCTCCTCTTCATCCATAGGGACCACCTGGAAACGCTTGGTCCTGACGATGTTCGGTGGAGCTTCCTCCTCGAACTCTTCCACTGGCGGTATCTCACCCGGGCCGCGACCTCGGCCATAGCGTTTGCCCTTGTAACGAACGATCTGGCGGTACATCTTGTCCACGATAGCGTCTATCGAGGTAAACATGTCAGCGCTTCTCTCCTCGGCTCGCAAAAACGTGCCCTTACTCCGCACTGTCAACTGGGCTACCTGGCGATCCTTTGCGCTCTTGGCGCTCTCAACAGAGAGTTCCATCCGCGCCTCGGTTATGGTGGGCAAATAGCGGTCCAGCTTGCCTACTTTCTTCTCAATGTACTCCCGTAAGCGATCGGTAACTTCGATGTTCTTGCCTTGGATGATCAACTGCATTTGACATCTCCTTTCCTTGGTTAGCTATTGTTTATCATCGTCGGGCTTGCGGAGCGGTTAGTGCAAGCCCCAACCTATGAGGAAGAAGAGAAACGAGGGGGCACCCCTCGTACTCCCCGGGCTTTGCTGCGCACGCTCATCATCTGGCCCTGGCTAAGGTGAAGGCCCAGACGGAGCGAGCACCCGCTTGCCGCAAGGCGATACTACAAGCCTCCAATGTGGCTCCGGTTGTGCAGACATCGTCAATCAGCAGGGCTTGTTTCTCCTTCAACTCCATATTTGAGCAGCAGAAAGCATCACAAACGTTCTCCTTGCGCTCCTGAGCGTTCAAGTCTACTTGGGGACGAGTCGCCCGCACACGCATCAAACTGTTCTCCAATACGGGCAAGCCGATCCTTTTCCCGAACTCCCTGGCCAGGAGAGCTGCCTGGTTGTAGCCACGCTCGCGCAGCCGGTCTATGTGCAAGGGCACGGGGACAATGATTTCAGCAGGGAGAGGGCTCTTCTCCCAATAATTGCTCATCAACTTTCCCAAGGGGATGGCCAGATCCTGAAGGTTATAGTACTTGAAGCTGTGAATGGCCTCGCGCAAGGTCCCATCAAAGTAGGCGACAGAACGAACGCCGTCTATTTGCAGAGGGTCGCGTTGACAAAGGGGACAGAGGTGATCGTTGTTCCTGGGGCGACCACAGTGGGGGCAGAGGGGTGGTTCAACTAACTCGAACTCATCGCGGCACTTGGCGCAAAGCAAGCTCCCGGTCTCTCTACAGCCTACGCAGCGAGGAGGGAACAGCAAATCCAGGAGACCTCTTTTGATTTCCTGCACCAAATCCACAGTGGTCAAGTTACCCTTGGTCCACCAAGCTTTCGGGCCTATAAACTGGGGACCCATGGTGAGTGCGCGAAGACGACGAGTCAACGGATGAAGGTGAGAAACTGGTTTAATAATTCGTAGATCTTGTCCCACAGCAACAGCAAGATAGCGATTACGACTATAGCCACCAAGACTATGATCAGGGCATACTCAATAAGCCCCTGTCCTTCTTCGCGTGATAGGAATGGTATCACCTATTGACCTCCTCTTCAGGTGGTAAAGGATACACCTTATATTATACACTATAGTAGGGTTCAGTGCAAAAACGGAAACAGCAGGAACTTGACTTTTGGAGATAATGTGATATGGTATTTACATCTGTCACGTTGGTAGGTGAGGGGCGATGATAGTTATCAACGGCTCTTATGGCGAGGGAGGTGGCCAGGTCTTGCGTACCTCCTTGACCCTTTCTGCTCTCTTGGGGGAACCTTTGCGCATTGAGAACATCCGTGCCAAGCGTCGCAAACCTGGTCTACAGGCCCAACACCTCACAGGGGCTCGGGCGATAGCTCAAATCTGCGATGCTGAGCTAGAGGGTGCAGAGTTGGGCTCGCTAACCCTGACTTTCAGGCCTCTGTCGTCACCTCGGGCTGGGGAATACTCTTTCGATGTAGCCGAGGCCCGCAAAGGCGGCAGCGCTGGCGCAACCAGCTTGGTCTTCCAGACCCTGCTGCTGCCCTTGGCTTTCGCTCCCGGCCAATCCCGCCTGACGATGCGTGGTGGCACCCACGTAGCCTGGAGCCCCCCCTTTCACTACCTCAGGCACGTCTACCTGCCTACCCTGGCATACATGGGAGTCGAAACGAGAGCCGAGATCGAGAGGTGGGGTTGGTACCCGATAGGTGGGGGGGAGATGACTGCCTTGATCAGGGGCCGAAAGGAAAGCTATCTATCTGGCCTGGATTTGGTCGAACGGGGTGAATTGAAGCGCCTCTGGGGAATCTCCGCTACCTCGAACCTACCTGCTCACGTTGGTCAGAGGCAAAAGAAGCGAGCGGAGGAATGCCTGCGGAAGCGCGGCTTCGACCCTCAGATCGAGATCGTTGATGCTCCCTCACCAGGCCAGGGTACCGTCGTCTTTCTTGCAGCCGAGTATGAGCACGCGGTGGCCGGCTTCTCGTCTCTGGGAGAGCGCGGCAAGCCTGCCGAGAAGGTGGCTGAGGAAGCTTGCCGCGAATTCATAGAGTATCACCAGAGCGGTGCCTGCTTAGACAAGCACCTCGCCGATCAGTTGATTCTCCCTATGGCTCTGGCCCCTGGCCCGTCAGCTTTTACCACTTGCGAAATCACCATGCACTTGTTGACCAATGTTTGGGTGGTAGAGCAGTTCCTGGGCATAAGATTTGACATAAAGGGTGGAGAGGGACAATGGGGCAGAGTGCAAAAGCCAGCCGAATCTCCATAGCTTGCCCAGTGTGCAGGTACAGTTAAGGTCCGAGTTTCGTGGTGATTTGACCGGTGTCCAACTTTGATGTACAATATGGTCAGATAGTCGGATGGTCCCTGGTCAAGTGGCCCCTCGGTTTTCAGACCACCTGACCACTCGACCACCCGGCCAAAGACGACCTGACCAAAACAAAGGAGGGTGCCATGATTCTGAAAGGTAAACTTTATGCGGAATCCCCGATTTATAGAGGGAATGCACGCAAGACCCTGTTCACAAGAGATGGAGACGGGACCCATCGCCTGGTCTCTCTGGCGGGGGAAATCGCGGGTACGGCTGAGTCCTTGATGGATGCCTTCATCGGCCAATCGCGCCGTGGCGAGAA
Source organism: Anaerolineae bacterium (assembly GCA_049589355.1). Taxonomy (GTDB): domain Bacteria; phylum Chloroflexota; class Anaerolineae; order VGOG01; family VGOG01; genus JBAWAP01. The sequence continues at coordinate 9,885 of JBAWAP010000138.1, read as the reverse complement.
CATTGGCCTGCTTGACCGGATGTGGTTGCGATTATACGACTCGACCATGCCGAAAGGGCTCATTACTAGGGTAGAGTGCAAATTGCAGGAAGAGAGTTATCCTCGGGATCGCTTCTTTGACTTGCGCATGGGCATAAAGTTGGACGATGACCGCTGGGCTGCGATAGCGAACGCCAATTACAAAATGGAAACGTTGTTTCGCAACTCCGTTTTCGATCTCACCTTGTCTGTAAATGAGTCGCTCCTGCAGCAAGGCGAAAACGCCGCCCACCTGTACTACGCCCTAAGAGAACTGCAAGAAGGACGCTTCTGGTTCGGGGCTGGCAAGAGCAAAGGATTGGGGCGCATTCGCCTTGAAATGGACCTTCCGTTCTCAGCACCCGAAACACCTTCCCGCCTGCATCCTGGGGCCAATCATTTGAGGATGGGCTTGACCTTTAATGCCACGAACCCCGTTCTGGTCGGCTGGAACTGGGGCAAGGTGGACCCTGAGGTGCCTTCCTTTGCTGCTATTGAGGGCCGCTTGCTGGTAGAGACGATGCGCGATCTGCCAGACCCCATTCGTGAGCGACTGGCGCTGGGGCTGGCAGGACCGATCCTCAGCCCGGAAGATTGGAAGCGAAAGTTCGCCGAGTATCTTCGGAGAATCATCGCCATTTGGCTGAGGGAGCAATCTATCGGGGAAGTCGAAGTTTGGGTTTTGCCGGCTGCAGCCGTGGCTAAGTTAGGCAAGGGGAAATATGCTCTCTCCAAAACGGTACTTGCCCAAATTCAACCTTTGGTCGAGCAGCCTTTCTCCAGCAAAGAAGCGGCCGATGCCGCATTCAGGGAGGCCCTGGGGGAAAAGGCCAACATGGCTAAACGTATCCTCAAGGTTATGGTGAGCCAGCGCCGGGCCAGCGAACAGCTCAATTACGAAGCTTGGCTAGAGATTGCCAATGGCCTGGGGCTAGACGTCGCGCTGGCCGACCGTCTCGCCGAGCAGATTCAAAGCGAAGCGGCCCTGGTACAGATTCTGGCCCCCGCGTGCCAGAAGGTCCTCCCCCGCCTCTACCAACAGGTGGATCAACAAATCCGGTTGCTGCAGAGCGACGCCTGGGTGGAGGCGGAGATCGCAACCCGCGAGGAACACATACGAATAAAAACTATGTTGCTCCAGGGCGAGATTGACGAGTACCAGTGGGGCGCCCCGGACCTGGTTCCAGAGGGTATCCGTCCTGCAACATGGAGGGAGTTCGTTGATGCCCACCGTCGAGTGCAATTCCGCCATATATTACATCCCAGGAACCTGAATAAAAGCATCACCAACGACGAGAACTTCATCGCCTTTCTCAAGGCCCATCGTGATCGTACTCGCCAGGAACTGGCCCAGCCCCACCACATTGATTTTCGGGCTGGCGGCGTGTCCAATCGAGAGATATCCCGCAAGTATGGCAAGCCCTACGATACCATGTTCATGCGCATGTTAGCGTGGTCGCCATCCTCGCAAGAGCAAGGAGCTTGGGAGATCTATATCCCCGGCAGCACGATCAAAGGAGCTTTCAGAAAACGCGCCTCGCAGGTGCTAGGAACCCTGTGGGGTGAGTCCCTCAAGACCACCGAGGTGCTGAACCGTCTCTTTGGCACTCAAGGGCAACGGGGGCTGATCTTTTTCTCCGACGCCTATCTCACAGACCCGCTGGATCCGGAACGCGCATGGTGCTCTATGGATGGGGTCAAGATGGATCCCAAAACGGGACAGCCGATAGAGGCCGCCAAGCACGACTATCTCTTTGCCTATGGAGATCAACTTGCATTCCAACTCCAGTTGGATGTTCAGGACATTGAAGAGCAAGACTTGGAAGTGATTTCTCTAATGGCCCATTTGCTCCAGGATTTTCAAAGGGGCGACATCCCCTTGGGCGGTGAAAAGACCAGCGGTTTCGGTTGGGTTAAGGCGGATGTGTCCAAGCTCACGTGGCTAACGGCGGATCCGGACGGTGTGGGAGAGAAGTTGTTTGGAAAACAGACGCTGACGCAGGATGGCATTTGGCAGAGACTGGACCTTGAGGGCGATGCAGCCACCAAAGCCTTGCAGACCATCTACCCCCTCGCTCCCGAGCAAGAAGTCTCCCCAACACCACCCAGGGCCAGTGCCGGCTTTATCTCGCACCGGGCTTTCGGCGGCTATTGTGGCACGCTGGCCGTGGAGGCAGAGGTCCTGACCCCCCTTCACATACAAGAGAGCGGCGAACCGTCGTTCAAAACCACCCTGGACGATGGGCCCGTCAATGGCTGGGACTTCTTCGCCATGGCCCCTCCTGAGGCCGCCCACCGAGGTTCCAACAAAGTCTATGCGCTCTCCAGCCGGAGCATCAAGGGGATGCTACGCCACATCTATTCCATTGCCAGCGATTCCCGTGAGCCAAGCCCCGACATTAGCCGTTTGAACCCGTCAGATAGCCTGTTCGGCTGGGTGGGAACGGGTCCAGATCAGGCTATCATGGGGCGCTTGTCTTTCAGCTTTGGTCTGTTCGAGAAACCCGAACTGGCCTGGTTCAAAGTACCATATCCCTACGGTGAGTGGCAGTACACCGGAGTTCAATGGCAAAGCATGCCGGGCAGTTCTGCTGCCATGTTACTCGTCGGCAAGACCTGGCGGCTCTTTACCCACGCCCCACTGGCTCCCATCGTCAAGCGACTAGATGATTTTCAACCCGACACGTTCCAGGCTCGTTATTTCAGGGCCATACTCCCTGGTGCGCGCGCCCGTTTTACGATCCGCTTCTGGAACCTCGAGGAACAAGAACTGCAAAGGTTGGTGTGGTGTGTGGCACTGGAGTCGGGACTCGCTCACAAGATGGGCAACAACCGCTATCTCGGCTTTGGCAGCCTACGCCTGCAAATTCTCCCAGACAGCTTCCTGATTGACTGGGCCAAGCGGTACACTGGCGAGCCCGAAGAGAGCTGGCGTGTGCCCATCCAGGTTGACGAATGGATCGAGCCCGCTGTCATTTATCATCACGCAGCATTGCATAGGGCACTGAATGCTAAGCGGCTTTGATTGGTTGCGCCGTACTCAAACCGGCGCCGAGTTGTTAGCCACCTTGGAATATCTTGCCACCAGGCCCGATCTCTTTCCCACTGGGGATGAGATCGGGCCGCCTTTTTCTGCTCTTGACGGCCCTTGCCAACGATGCTGGCTCTATCCTCGTCTATCTTCCCCGGAGCAGAATTACTGCCAATCATGCCAGGCCATTCTGTCCAGAGCCCGCAAGCTGGGCAGAATCTCCCGTCAATCCATCGTCATCTGGGGTTTTGTCAATCGCTTGTCGAAGTTGCTTCGAATGGGTGAAGGATTTTATGATCACCACGTCTTGGGCGCTTATGTCCATGACGAGAACCATTTTCTGCTGATGATGCCCAGACGCGAGCTAAAGCCTTGGCTACAGGAGCTCGTCATCTACCACGGATCTGACCTGAAGGGGCTTGTCCAAGTACTTCCCACCGCGGGAGGGGGGAAAAAGATAGGTATGGGAGATGTCCTCTGCAGAGCTATCCATCATGAGGCACGGTTTCCCATGGATCAACTGCGTGTTCGATTCTATTCTGCGCCCTATCAGATCCTGAAACCCCATACCCGGGACCAACAGGGATTGCTCACCTTTGAAGTTTCTGAATTCTTGAGCGTGCTAGAAATGGCAGCGGTCTTTCGGACAATCTTGCGCCCCACAGAACAAGAGTCGCTCTACGAGTTACTGAATCTGGAGGACACCAGCGAGGAACAGTTTTACTGGGGAAGATTTATGGGGTTCTTGAGTCAGGAGGCCAAAGATATGCTGAATGCCTGGAGAATTCGACAGTGGCCTAAGAATCGAATCAAATTGTTATACGAGCTTGTTGATTATGTGGCCTTTTATCAAACCTATTAAACTCATCCGTTATCTGTTTGCGTGTCGGGTCAATAGCTCGCTGGTCCGGTTGCCGAGATGTCTATCCGCAGAGATCTCCTTGGTTCTGGGGACCATGATTGCCAACCGCCTTCCAACTCATCAAGCCCGTCCCTGGCACAAAGCCCTGGCCCCCTGGGATGAATACGGTGGAATCTCACTTTTAGGGAAGAAAAAGCCTGCTACGATGCCAGAAGGATCGTGGCCGATTGAAGCGGTACTGTTTGTTTATCCGGGCAAGCAGACCTATGGACAGGAAGAGCTGATTCTATGGGAACTCAAACTGATGGGGGAGAGCGCAGATCATGGACTTTTTCTAGAAGTTATCTTGCCGGCCCTGGAGGAGGCAGGGAGTGTTTCTGATCCGCAATGGCAGCGCCAGAACGTCCTCTGGGGCCGATTCGACATCCATGCAGTTTATGTGGCGCGGGGACCTCGTTGGGAGCCTGTCGTGAGTGACGGGCGACTGGATCTGAGCTATCACGCGACCCCCGTCCAATGGGCTGAAGGATTGAGTTTTGACTTAGGCCCAGAGCGTATATTCGACCGTCTGACCTGGCTAACACCTTTTGATTTGGCCGGCCATGAAGACCAAACTGACCGACGACGTGATCGAAATAGAACACCTGCTCATCAAGTGCCAACCTTACAGAGTATACTGGAGTCCTTGATAGCCCGGATGAGTCTACTATTGCCGGGCAAACACCACAAGCCCGACGATGTGTGGGATGTTTTGAGCGCGGAGGAACAGGCATCCTTCCAGGCTGTTATGGAACAGGCCTCCCGCATTCCCGTTCATCATAAAAGGCTCAAGCCGGCCCCCAAGACTTGGCCAGGGCGTTGGATAGGCACACAAACCTTTCCGTCTATCCCCCATCCCATCATCCCTTATCTTGAGTTGGCATCTATCCTCCACATCGGAAAGCAAACCCACTTTGGGTGTGGTACCTTTGTGATAAGCTGATTATGTATTTGTTCACCCTGTGCTCGCAGTGGACGCTAGTCCACTGCTCTCGCTGGACTCTAGTCCAGCGGGAGCAGGTGAACAGTCATCCCCCTATCGCCCCATCCACTGCCTGCACCAATTCCCCACTCCTAACCAGTTCACGCATGGTCTCAATGTAGGGATACATGATAGCGTCCTGCTCCAGGAAAGGCACCCGCTGTCGAATCAACTGGTAGGCGACGGTGGTCCCTTTTCCGAGGTGAGGATCCCCACCTATCATCTCCCGCCGGAAGTCTATGCCCTGGGCGGCGGCAAAAAGCTCAATCGCCAGTATGCTCTCTGTGTTCTCTAACACCTCCCGCGCCTTGCGGGCAGCGGTGCATCCCATGCTGACGTGATCCTCGATGTTGGCCGAGGTGGGGATGGTATCGGCACTGGCCGGATGGGCCAGGATCTTGTTCTCCGAAGCCAAGGCTGCCGCTGTATACTGGGTCATCATGAAACCCGAATTCAAGCCCCCTCGCTTGATGAGGAAGGCCGGCAATGTGCCCTGGTTGCTGGTCTCGTCCAGGAGCCGGGCCAAACGCCGTTCGGAGATGTTGCCCAATTCGGCCAAGGCTATGGCCAGGTAATCCATAACCAGGGCCACCGGCTCGCCGTGGAAGTTGCCCCCTGAGATACAAGCGGCTTTACCGTCATCTTCGAAGAAAAGAAGGGGATTATCGGTAGCAGAATTCAGCTCTGTCTCGATCACCTGACGGGCGTGGGAGATGGCAGCGCGCACAGCGCCGTGTACCTGAGGGATGCAACGGAGGGTATAGGCGTCCTGTACATGAGAGGAATCGTGGGAACGAAGGTATTCGCTTCCTTCGATGAGCCGACGAAGGTAGGCAGCACAATCTATCTGATGGCGATGAGGGCGGACGGCGTGGATGCGCTCGTCGAAAGCCCAGGGCATGCCGTGCAGGGCTTCCAGACTCAAAGCCCCAGCAATGTCGGCGATGTGACTCAGACGCTCTGACCACCAGGTGGTCAGAGCACCAATGGCCGTCATCACCGCTGTGCCGTTGGTCAGAGCCAAGCCCTCCTTAGCCCCCAGTTCGATGGGGGCGAGACCGGCTCGGCGCAGGGCCTCCGCGCCAGGCAGTCTCTCCCCTTGATAGAAGGCCTCTCCCTCGCCGATGAGGACAAGCGACATGTGAGCTAAGGGGGCCAAATCACCACTAGCACCCAGGGAACCCTTGGCAGGGATGACAGGATGTACCCCTCGGTTGACTAAAGCTAGCAAAGCTTCGAGGGTCTCCAACCGTATGCCTGAGTGCCCCTTGGCCAGAGTATTGGCCCGGATGAGCATTAGGGCCCGCACTGTAGCCTGATCGAAGGGATCGCCCACCCCCACAGCGTGGCTCATGAGCATGTTGCGCTGGAGCTCTTCCGTCTGACTCGGCGAGATTATCTTGTCTTTGAAAGCGCCAAACCCAGTGGTAACGCCATAGATGATCTCGCCTTGCTCTATGAAATCCTCCACGACCCGCCGGGCTCGTTCGATCTTCTCCTGGGCCTTGGTAGCAATATTGACGTGTATTCCCTCAGGGGCCACCCAGCTCTTAGCCACAGCTACCACATCTTCGATGGTCAAGCTTTCGCCATCAAGACTTATCGTTTTCATTGGAAGCTCCTCCTCGTTGAGGCTAGGATAAGGCTATGACTTCGCGAGCCGTGTACAACGTCTGGAGACACTGCATCCCACCGATGATTCTCCGAGATAAAAATACCTCGCCTTGTACTGCCACGACGAGGTTATTTGGCCTTAGGCACTGAGAGGCACTCGTGCTATCAACTGAATCATAAAGCCAGGGAGGCAGGAATAGCGAACTGTTACCTTGTTGTGTCTTCGAGGAGACTTACGAAATCGCCTTCGAAATCCCTGAGGAACTCGTGGACATCGAGGAGATCGTCGGCATCAATCTGAGGCATCTCGCGGAACTTGGCCCGCTCCTGGGCTGTAAGCTCGCTGACGATTTCCGGCTTCTCTCCCCCTTTTATCATGGCGAAGATCAAGCCCTGAGTGCCACAGTGGTTGCATTTCACAGCCATGACCCAGATCTCATCGCGATGATCAACTATCTGGACGTCGCTTGCTTCATAGTGGTGCTGGCAAATAGCGCAAGGGATGCTAGCTATCAAATGCTTGATGAGCTCATGCTTGTTGTAGCCTTCGTCCGACTCGTTTGCCATCGCTACTCTTCCTCCTGGCTATTCCTCTCGCTCAACGACCACTGTGATCTCAGGAGTCACATCGGTCATCAGCTTAATGGGGACTTGATGGACGCCTAATTCGCGGATGGGTCCGGTGAGCTGTACCTTGCGCTTGTCGAAAGCGCGCCCTGTCTCGCGCTCAAGGGCCTCCACGATGTCACTACTAGTTATAGAACCATAGAGCCTGTTCTTCTCCCCGGCCTTGGCCTTGAAGGTCAGCGTTAGTTGCCACAGAATCTCAGCCAGGGACGCGGCCTCCTCTTCGGCTAGCCGTTGACGTTTGGCCTCTGCCTTGCCCTGCAATCTAGCCTGTGTCATAGTGCCTTCCGTGGCCAGCATAGCCATACCCCGAGGGATCAGGAAGTTACGCGCATAGCCATCGGCTACTGTTTTGATCTCGCCGGCTCTGCCTAGTTTCTCCACATCTTGGGTCAAGAATATCTTCATGGCATCCCCGCTTTCTATCTTCAGTCTATTGTAATGATACACCAAAATGGCAAAAAGCTCAAATCGGCTCCGCAGCAACCAACCGCTTGCAGGCTGATTATTGCCTATTAAGGCAAAGTAAGGTATAATAGCGCTTAGCGGACTTGTATTCGCTAGTAACTTCATAGGAGGAGAAAGTGATGGGCGATGTTGGTCAGTTGCTACAGGAGGCGCGCCAACAAAAGGGGGTCTCCCTGGAGCAGGTCGAAGAGGCCACGCGAATACGGCAGAAGTTTCTTAAGGCCCTGGAGGAGGAAGACTACACGGCCTTGCCTGCGGAAGCTTACGTCAAAGGGTTTCTGCGCAACTACGCTTTGTATCTGGGGCTCGACCCCGAAGAGGTGCTAGCCCTTTACGAAGGACGAGACGTCAAGGGCAAGGCAGCTTCGGCAAAGCCTGGCTTCTTCGAGCCGATGGACATCTCCCTGGCCGCGCCCTCCTGGCTGACGCCCGACCTAGTGATTGGCGCCCTGCTCATCGTGGCGCTCCTAGCCTTTGGGTCTTGGGCCGCCTGGCACTACCTTCCCCCTATAGTTAGGGCCCGGTTGTCATCAGGGCGAGCCATTGCCACCGCCACCCCATCGCCTACTGTCACCACCTCCGAAGAAATCATACTGCCCCCGGCCACCTCGACAGCGACGCCCACTACGATGCCTACCGCCATGCCCATCGAAATGCCCACTGCCACATCTACTGCCATGCCCACCGTCGCAGTCGTCGTCTCGCCTACCTCCACCTCCACCCCCACCAGCGTTCCCACCAGAACCAGTGCGCCCACCGGCACCCTCACGCCCAGGGTTTCCGCTGGCGTGGAGGTCGAGCTGAGAATCGTCGAGTATTCCTGGCTGCGGGTTGTCGTGGATGGGCAAGAGGTTTTCGCGGGCTCCCTGGAGGAAGGCACAACGCATACCTGGCGCGGGCGAGAGAGTATCGCCTTGCGCTGTGGCAACGCCGGTGGTGTGGAAGCCACCGTCAACGGCGAACCCTTGGGCCTCCTGGGGGAAAGGGGCAAGGTGGTGGACGTGGAATGGTTCGTGGAGGGAGTCACCCCCACGCCCACCCCACCTGAGGCTACAGCAACTCCCACGATCACACCCACTGCCGCTCCCTAAGCGTTGAAGATGAGATTGGTCAACGGATGTGGTAACAGATTAACGGATAGGCGCGGCGGACGTATCCGTTAATCCGCTAGGCATTGGTTGACAGACAGTTCGGCAAGGGCGAGTTATGGATGAGAAGGAGTTGATCAGAGCACTTCTGGACAGGATGGGAGGACGGTTCTCGGTCGCCCTGGGGATCCACCTTGACCAGGGGGATTCACAGGAGGTCTTCAAGTGGTTCCTGGCCTCCATCCTCTACGGGGCCAGGATCTCGGAGACCATCGCTAACAACACCTACCGAGAGTTCGAGAGGAACGGGGTGTTGAGCCCGGATCGGATCCTGAAGGCCGGGTGGGATGGTCTGGTTCTGTTCCTGGACCTGGGAGGCTACGTCCGCTACGACTTCAAGACCGCCACCAAGCTGCTGGAGGTCATGGCGGCCCTGAAAGAAAGGTTCGACGGCGACCTGAACGTGCTGCACGCTCAGGCGCAAAGCCCCCACGACCTGGAGCAGAAGCTGATGGGGCTAGGCAGGGGCATCGGCCCGGTGACGGTGAACATCTTCCTGAGGGAACTGCGCGATGTCTGGGAGAAGGCCGACCCACTGCCCCAGGACCTGGCGGTGATGACGGCCCGGAATCTGGGGCTCATTCAAGCGGACGAACGAAGGGAGGTCTTGAGCGAGCTCAGGTCGGTGTGGAAAAGGCAGGCCTTGCCGGGCTGGAGCTTCGCCGATTTCGAATCCGCGCTGGTGAGGTTGGGTAAGGACTACTGCCGCCGAGAGAAATGCGCCACCTGCCCCGTTGCAGGGGAATGTGAGAGAAGTGCCGTAACTACTCACAGCTCTCCAGAAGAATTCCCTGAGTTCCTCCGAGTTCCCCCGAGTTCCTCTGCCTCATAAAACCCGGAGTAGATCGAAATGAGATGCGCTACTACTTGCTTTCGTTAGGCTGTTGCAAGAACACCGTAGACTCCGAAGGGATGAGCCGGCTGCTTCAACGGGCTGGCTATGCTCCCACTGAAGATCCGACCTCAGCGGAGGCTCTCATCGTCAACACCTGCGGATTCATTGACATCGCCAAGGAGGAGTCGTTTGGTGCCTTGCGGGAGCTGGCCGAGGCCAAGAGGCCAGGGCAGTTGCTCATCGCTGCGGGATGCCTCTCCC
>JBAWAP010000137.1:0-2342 GCA_049589355.1 Anaerolineae bacterium | reverse complement strand
TGCAGCATCGGCTGACCAGCATCACTTCTGCGACCAATCTCACTCACGACGAACGGCTTGTCCCCATAGGCCACGTTGTGCTTCATCAATCGCTTCCGCAAGTAGATCAGCTTCCCCAAGATATCCCCTTCTTGCGGCCTCTTCAGCAAGTCCGTTGACCCACTACACGCTGGCTCGTAGGCTGCATCACCCGGCAGATTCCCATCATCCGGAAGGTCCCATCGAGGATGGAAAACAACGTAGCTATGGAAAGACATCACATCAAAATGATCACCACCTCCATTGCTCAATACCACTTCCAGGAAATCAGGAAACTCGTTCCCCGACGTTGTCCACTCCGTTGGCCCAGGCGTGATGCTCGGGTCAATCCCACTGTTGAAGAAATCCCCATTCCACCACTCATACGCCAGTGGCCCTAAAAGCACCTTGGCCTCCGGATCTGCCCCGTGGATCGCTGCATCTGCTGCCGCCAACATCTGCGCATACTCTGTCCCATTGTTGCCCCAGCAACCGCCGTACTGCTCTCCCTGCCCTGAATCTTTGATGTCCGGTTCGTTGTACAGTTCCCAGTACTTAACGTTGTAGGGAGGCTGGCTGTAGCGGGTTACCAAGGCTGTCAGAAACTCGCTGAACTCCCCCAGCATGCCTGATTTCAAAGGACCACAACTCGTGTTGGCAGCCCAGGAGGGGTTCACAAAAACAAGCACCAGTATACCAAACCCCTCGCCAGCCAGATCGCCGATCCAGGAGTCGGGCCAGTTGCCGTTGGCTGGGTTGGTCAGGTCCATGTCGGTCGGTTCGACCGATTTCCAACTGATGCCTGTCCTGACCCATCGAGCCCCTGCCTCACGGACCAACTGACGGGCCGTCGCGCTGCCTGAGCCCATTTGGACTCCAAAGGGGGGCATATATGTCAGGCAGAGCTCACCCCAGTGAGCGATCACGAGCATGATGTCAACGACGTCTATGTCGCCGTCGTCGTCCAGGTCGTAGTCCGGGTCGTAGCCGTCATCGCCCACCGAGTTGTTCCAGCGGCTGGCCACTTGCATAATGTCTTCAACATCCACCTCGCCATTGCCATTGAAATCCACATCGCATGGGTCTATGGCAACAGTAGACATTTGCAGCGACTGGCTGGCGTTGACGGGAGGACTAGATACCATAAATGTCACTGAAGGGATGGAGACCAAAGCTGTGGCACCAAGAGCAAAAAGCATAGCAACTCTCTTAAACATGTTAGAGCTCCTCTCTTAGAACTAGCTGGACCAAGCTTGCTTTTGTCCCTTACCGAGCCAAAACCAAATCAATCGCCTAGTGAACGAGAATAGGCTCGTCTGGATGCGAACTTTTCTCCATGTAGAGCAGGGCCTTGCCCTGAGCTACAAATGTCAAGGAACTTTTGCCCTGTACGATAACAACGCTTCCCTGTCCTTGCCAAGCACAAATAAAGAAGATAGAACTAAGTTCAGATTAAGATCCGGTTAACGCTTTCCCTTCGCAGACTACTCCTCCCCTCAAACATGTAGCCAAATCCGTGCCCGTTCAGGATGTAAGGAGGCCTTCTAGAACCGAGTCTCATTTTCCCAAACGAAAAGCGTGCTGTCGGCCGATCTGCTTCCGAACAGCACGCTTCTGGGAATCAGGGAATATTTAGAGCGCTGCTCCAAGGCAACCTGTCCCCGAAAAGTCGCCTCCGCTTTTCTGGGCATTCTCCCTGCAAAACTCAGGCAAAACTGGCCCAGAACCGGAATCAACTTTTTCGGCGTGATTTGTGCCTCTGAACATTCCCTGGGAATCTGTCTTCGGCAGCCCGGCCATCCTATTAGCTGATAGTGATTAGCCATCTGCTAACTTAGATCCGTGGCTTTGCGTCCCCACCTTTCGATGGGTTTGCCTTTATCGGACCTTATCCAATTGAAAGGGCTTTTACCCTCTTATATTATAACAAATCTTCCTGCTTTTGTCAAGGGCAAGGACGTGAATTATACGTGGATTATGCGTGAATTCGCCGTGCAAGATCACGGCTGGCGCTTAATCTGACCCAATCCTAGCCGTGTAGGTGGCTATGCTCGTGGCCACCCTCGCTACCGTAACTATCCATGTCGCCTATGTCACCTCGGCTGTCCACGTTGGCTGTACGGGCATAGCCGACGGCATTTCAATCGCCGCAGTTACTGGTTCTCGGATGGGTGTGTTGTAGGCGCGCGGCTATGGATTAGCTTCCACAAAAATCGGGCTGGCTGTCACGTCGATTGTGACCTTGCCGTCACCCGCCGGCCCCTTGTCCCCCGGCCCACCATCGTCAATCACCTGCACTACCCCAGGGATCTCTGTATCAGGAT
>JBAWAP010000136.1:0-1801 GCA_049589355.1 Anaerolineae bacterium | reverse complement strand
ATACTCTTACACAGCCGACAAAAGGTTCGTGATAAACTTCATCGGGAATTGCATTGCATTTCAGATTCAAACACGCTCTTTGACTTCGCTAAGGGCAGGCCTTGAGGATGACACCCACCTCCGGAGGGCTAAACAGGTATAAACTTGGGGGCTAAATCCGCCAGTGGCGGACAAGTCCGCCACACGGATGGCGGACAAGTATCGGAAATTGGTGTGCGATGCACACCCTACAAATCTTGAGGACCCCCGGCATCCGTCAAAAAGAATCCGGATTTCGTTTCACTCAACATGGTAGGGCTAAACGGGAACCCCCAAATTCGTCAAAAGCTCCGTCTTCGTCAAGACTACGCCGGACAAGTCGGCGGACGAGATTTGGGGGTAAATACACCAGAGGGAAATTCGCCACAGTTCGCCGCAGCAGGACCGCGGCGAATAGTGGTCAAAGAGAACCCCCAACATGAAGTTGGGGGCTAAACAAATTCCACGAAAACCCCAGGGCAAACGCATCTTAACTGACGGTAGCAGCAGGACGTAGCCGATAATTTCGGCAGGGTGTGCTATGGACGGCACACTGAACAGGACTCTTTTTGGAGGCTGCCGATGGCTACGTCTATGTGGGAACACTTCAGCACTCTACCCGATCCTCGGATAGATCGCACAAAGTTGCATAAATTGGAGGACATTCTCACGATTACCATCTGTGCCGTGATTTGCGGGGCTGAAACGTGGGTGGATGTCGCTGACTTTGCCAGGGCTAAGGAATCCTGGCTGCGGACCTTTCTCGAATTGCCCAATGGAATACCCTCCCACGACACCTTCGAGCGCGTCTTTGCTGCTCTGGACACAAAGACCTTCGAGGGGTGTTTCCAGACCTGGGTCGCCGACTTGGTCGGTTCCAGCGAAGGCAAGCTCATTGCCATTGATGGCAAGACCATCCGCCGCAGTCTCGACCGGGCCAGCGGCAAGGCAGCAATCCACCTGGTTAGCGCTTGGGTGCATGAGAACCATGCCGTGTTCGGGCAACTACGAGTCGAGGACAAAAGCAATGAGATTACGGCGATTCCGAAGTTGTTGGAAATGCTGAACCTCAAGCAGTCGACGGTGACCATCGATGCCATAGGCTGTCAGAAGGAGATTGCCCAGAAGGTGCTTGATCGAGGCGGTCAGTATGTCCTGGCGGTCAAGGCCAATCAGAGTGCCCTGCATGATGATATCCGCACTTTCCTGGACGATGCTATTGAACGGGGTTTCCAGGGGTTGGAGCACGACCTGTATGAGCGGACGGAGAAGGGGCATGGTCGTATCGAGACACGCAGGTGCTGGACGACCAGTCAGATAGACTGGCTGCGCGACCGTCACGACTGGCCTGGGTTACAGAGTATCGCTGTGGTGGAGTCTCGACGACAGATTGGCGAGCAGGTCAGCACACAACGGCGGTACTTCGTCAGCAGCTTACCAGGCCGAACAGCCCAGAGGATCGGGACGGCGGTGCGTAATCACTGGTGTGTGGAGAATGAATTGCATTGGTCGCTGGATGTCAGCTTTGGGGAGGATCAAAGCCGGGCGCGGATCCGCAATGCTGCGGAAAACCTGTCGCGTGTTCGTCGCATCGCTCTTACGCTGTTGAAACAGGAGAAAACGGCGAAGGTTGGGGTCAAGGCCAAACGTCTCATGGCTGGCTGGGACGAGAAGTATTTACTCCGAGTCCTCGGAATTTAGATGCGTTTGCCCTGACCCTTGACGGCCCTTGGACCTCCGCTAAGATATGGCTTTTTGCGCCGGGGGCTGCGTATACGAACTC
>JBAWAP010000135.1:0-21315 GCA_049589355.1 Anaerolineae bacterium | reverse complement strand
CAATAGAGGAGGCTGTACCTACCGAGGCCGAAGTTGCCGAGGAGATTCCTATTGCTGAGGAGGAAGTACCTTCTGAGGAAGAGCTCATAGAAGCGCACCTTGAAGAGGAAATCGAAGAGACCACAGGTGAAGAAGCTGACTAGCTCAGTGTATCACAAGCAAAAGGAGGGCGATCCAATGAAGGAGCTGATTGAGTACATCGCAAAATCACTGGTAGATGATCCATCACAGGTCCGTGTGGACGAGATCGAGGGCACTAACTCCGTTGTCCTTGAGTTACACGTAGCTCCAGAGGACATGGGACGGATCATCGGCAGGAAGGGACGGGTGGCCAACGCCATGCGCACCCTGGTAAGGGTGGTCGCCGCTAAGCAGGGCAAGCGAGTTACCCTGGAGATTGTCTAGTGGCGATCAAGGCGGGGGCTCCGCTACGTGCCCCCGCTCTCTTTTTAAGGTCGCAACGGGATGAAGGGCTCAAAACCTGGGAGAGCAGATGATAGGGCTGGGCCTCGTTACCTGGTTATCGGCCGGGTAGCAAGGCCCTGGGGAACACAGGGCGAATTGAAGGTGGAGATCATGACCGACTTCCCAGACCGCTTCGCCCTGCTGCGAAAGGTCTACCTGGGGCCGGAGGCCGTGCCTTTTGCCCTGGAGGGCTTCCGCCTGCACAAAGGGTCGGCCCTTCTCAAATTGGAAGGTTGCCACGATCGGGCCGCGGTCGAGAGACTGCGGGGTCAATTGGTGCAAATTCCGATTGAGGAGGCCATGCCCTTGGACCAAGACGAGTACTACGAGTACCAAATTGTCGGCCTCACTGTGTGGACGAAGGAGGGGGAATACTTGGGCACGGTGGATGAAGTCATCTCCACGGGATCCAACGACGTTTACATAGTACGGGGCAAGGGGCGAGAGATACTGATCCCGGCCATTGAGGACGTGGTGCTGGAGGTCAACCTGGCTAAGAGACGACTGATTGTGGAGCTGATGGAGGGGTTGATCTAACGCCTGGCCTTGACAAAGAGGCCCACATCGTGGTATGCTTACAGATGACTTCGTGAAACGTGAAAACGTGACTCGTGAAAAGTATTCACGTTTCACGCATCACGGTTACGATAGCAAGCAGAAATCACTTTCTACCCTGCGAGAGACCAAATCCTGGCTTATTCGACTTATCCATAGGAGGTTTCGGTGGCCGAGGTCAAATACTGGGTCGGCTTTAACATCGTTCGCGGGATAGGGCCGATGAAGTTCAGGGCCTTGCTCGATCACTTCGGCGATTTGGAAGAGGCCTGGCACGCCGACACCGATGAGCTAAAAGAAGCAGGGCTGGATCAGCGTGCCCTGGAGAACCTCATGACCACGCGCTCTACGATCTCGCTGGATGATGAAATGGAGAAGACCGAGCGCCAGGGAGCGAGGGTGCTCACCTGGGACGATCTCGCCTACCCATCTCGCTTGCTGAACATCTACAACCCGCCGCCGGTGCTCTACGTTAAGGGCGAGATCCTGGATGAGGATCAATGGGCGGTGGCTGTGGTCGGAACACGGGGGGCCACAGTCTACGGGAAGGAGGCGGCGCGACAGATAGCGGGCGATCTGGCTCGCAACAGGATCACCATCGTCAGCGGCCTGGCCCGGGGGATAGATAGCGAGGCCCACCGGGCAGCTCTGGACGCTGGTGGCCGTACAATCGCCGTCTTGGGCTCTGGCATAGATATCATTTACCCGGCGGAGAGCCGTAAGTTGGCTCAGGCTGTCGTCGAACGAGGGGCTTTGGTGAGCGAGTACGCCATAGGCACCCCACCGGAGGCGGGCAATTTCCCCCCCCGCAACCGCATCATCAGCGGGCTGTCCTTGGGAGTAGTCATCGTCGAGGCGGGGGAGAGGAGCGGGGCCCTGATCACAGGAGACTACGCCCTTGAGCAGGGACGGGAGGTCTTCGCCGTGCCCGGGAACATCTTCCGCAAGAAAAGCATGGGGACCAACAAACTCATCCAGCAGGGGGCCAAACCGGTCCTCTCCGTGGAGGACATCTTAGAGGAGCTCAACCTGACGATGGTTAGCCAGCAGGCGGAGGTGCGAGCCGTTGTCCCAGAGAACGAGACGGAAGCCGCATTGCTGGAGTACATCACGGCCGAGCCAATCCACGTTGACGAAATCGGGCGAAAGAGCGGCCTGCCCATCGCCCAGGTTTCCAGCACCCTGACTTTGATGGAGCTCAAGGGCATGGTGCGCCAGGTGGGGGGGATGAATTACGTGTTGGCCAGAGAGAGTCGAGTGGAGTACGTTGTGGACTGAGGGAAGTGCTTGCACTGAGCTCAGCCGAAGTGGAGGTAGCAATTGTATGCTTTGATCATGGCCGGGGGGAGCGGCACCCGGCTTTGGCCTTGCAGCCGAGAAACTTGTCCGAAGCAGTTATTGGGCTTACTGTCCGAGAGGACGATGCTGCAGGAAGCCTATCAGCGCATTACGCCTCTCATCCCTAGCAATAGAATCTTTGTGGTGACCAGCGAGGCCTACACCGACGTTGTCCGCCAGCAGATCCCGCAGGTGCCAGCGGCCAACATTATTGGCGAGTTGGAGGGCCACGGTACAGCGCCCTGCATCGGCCTATCCGCTCTGCACCTTAAGCTACGAGACCCTGAGGCGGTGATGGCCGTCCTCACGGCTGATCACTACATCGAGAAGGCGGACGAGCTCCGGCGCGCGCTGGAAGCGGCGGCCCAGTTGGCGGAGGAGGGTCATTTGGTAACCATGGGCATCCAGCCCAATCGCCCAGCGACAGGCTACGGCTACATCCAACGAGGTGAGAGATTGGCTCAGGTCAGCGGGCACGACGTGTACCGGGTCGAAAAGTTCACCGAGAAGCCCGACCTGACCACGACCCAAGTTTTCATAGATAGCGGCCGGTACTACTGGAACAGCGGCATGTTCATCTGGAAGGTTTCAACCATCTTGCGGGAGTTCAAGAGGCTCATGCCCCAACTCTACGCTCAGTTGATGGAAATAGATGCCGCCCTGGGCACAGCGGAAGAGCAAGCCGTGCTGGAGCGGGTTTGGGCCGAGGTGGAAAACGAGACCATTGACTACGGCATCATGGAAAGGGCCGAGGACGTGGCCGTCATCCCGGTGGACATCGGCTGGAGCGATGTGGGGAGCTGGGTGACGTTGTTCGAACTCCTCCCTGCCGACGGGGAGGGCAACGTCGTCGTCGGTCAACACGTTGGATTGGACACCACGGGCTGTCTAATACACGGCTCCCGCCGTTTGGTGACCACTATCGGCTTGGAGGACATGGTCGTTGTGGATACCGAGGACGCCCTCCTCGTCTGTCCTAGAGAGCGGGCTCAAGAGGTGAGGGATTTGGTGGAGAAGCTCAAGGAGAGCGGCAAGGAAGAGTACCTGTGATTAGCTTGGCCGATGCATGTGCTGATGAAGAGTTGAGACGCTTGGTTGGCCTGGAGGCTCTGGCTCGCGAGTTAGGCCCAGTAGGGATGGTGCGTTTCCTCCAACAGTTTGAGATTGGCCGGGGTGACTACTCGGTAGAGCGACATCTTTGGCTCGAGGAACTCGATGTGCAGACGTTGGCCGAGAAGATCCATCAACGACGCGAAGAGACATAGGTCCCTACGTAGGGGCACCATAAGCATGGGATAGTGTATGGAAGCTCATACTGATGATGTGCTTTGCCAGCTACGGGAGGTGCTGGAAGCGAGGGCGGAGATCACCTTCGCCTACTTGCATGGTTCTTTCACCGAGGGACTCCCTTTCCACGATGTGGATGTGGCCGTCTATTTAGACCCAGCTTACGCTATGGTGACTGATATCTTCGATTACGAGATGAACCTCTCGGTTGAGCTGACCCGAGCTATTCGTTTCCCCGTGGATGTAAACATCCTCAACGGCGCTCCCCTGGGTTTTCAACACAGCGTTCTGCAAGGAGAGGTATTGCTAGTGTGTGATGAGGATGTACTGACCGATTTCATCGAGCGAGTGGGACTTGAGTATATGGATTTCGCCTATCTGGGACACCAATATCTACTGGAGGTGCTTCGCTCTTAACAACAATTTTGGAGGAAGAAGCTGGGGGGAGAATCATGACCGATAACTCGATCATTGCTTATTGTGTGAAGTGCAAAGCTAAACAGGAGATGGAGAACCCGCAGCCGGTGTTCATCGGCAAGGGGACACCAGCCACGCAGGGCGTGTGCCAGGTATGCGGCACAAAAATGTTCAGGATGGGCCATACCCCGGCTCACGAGGGACTCGATCCTGACGGGCATACCGTTGTGTCAAAGGCCAAGGCCGAACTGGCGAAGAACCCCAAAATGGTGATTGTCGAGTCGCCGGCCAAGGCGCGCACGGTGGGCCGTTTCCTGGGGAAGGAGTACACGGTACGGGCTTCGGTGGGGCACGTACGCGACCTGCCCTCCAACCGGATGGGCGTAGACATTGAGGATGATTTTCGACCCCACTACATCGTCCCCGCCAAGCGCAAAGACGTGGTGCGGGAACTGCAGGTGGACGTCAGGAACTCGTCAGAGATTTACCTGGCGACCGACCCGGACCGCGAGGGCGAGGCCATCTCTTGGCACTTGCTCCAGGCGCTCAAGTCGGCCATCGGACAGCGACCTGTGAAGCGCGTTGAGTTTCACGAGATCACGGGCGACGCCATCGAGCACGCCTTCGCTCACCCGCGTAAGATTGATATGCAGCGCGTGGAGGCGCAGCAGGCGCGGCGCATCCTCGACCGGATTGTCGGCTACACCCTCAGCCCGCTGCTGCGCGATAAGATGGGACGGCGCGGACTTTCTGCAGGCCGGGTGCAGTCGGTGGCTGTGCGGCTGGTGGTCGAGCGGGAGCGGGAGATCGAAGCCTTCGTGCCGGTCGAATACTGGTCTATTGAGGCGGAGTTGGCCAAACAAGAGAAGGAGCGACGCAGTTTTATCGCCAGGCTGCACCGCATTCGCGGAGAGGAGCTAGAACTCCACGACGAGGCCGATGTCCAGGTCGTCGTGGCCGACCTGGAGAAGTCCGTCTACACCGTGGCGAAGGTAAAGGAGGGACAGCGGCAACGCAAACCCGCGCCTCCCTTCATCACCAGCACGATGCAGCAGGAGGCCTCGCGGCGGCTGAGATTCACAGCCCAGCGCACGATGCGCTACGCCCAGCAACTGTACGAAGGGATAGACCTGGGAGATGGGCCGGTCGGTCTGATCACATACATGCGTACCGACAGCACCAACGTGGCCGAGCAGGCGCAGGCGGAGGCGAGGGAGTTTATCAAGGAGAAGTACGGTAAGAAATTCATGCCGGCCAAGCCGCCCCAATACAAGACGAAGGTCAAGGGAGCCCAGGAGGCCCACGAGGCCATTCGCCCCACCAGCGTCTTCCGCACGCCCGAGTCCCTCAAGCCGTACCTGGATCGAAACCAGTACCGACTGTATCAACTGATCTGGCGGCGTTTCGTCGCCAGCCAGATGGCGCCGGCGGTGTACGACACCATCTCGGTGGATATTCTGGCCGGCTTCCCTGAGGTGGAGGAGAAGCCCTACCTCTTCCGCGCCAGCGGTTCCAGTCTGCGCTTCAAGGGTTTCCTGGCCGTGTACGAGGAAGCGAAGGACGAGGATGAAAAAGCTGAGGAAGAGCGCAAGCGGGAGGAGATTCCGCCGCTGACGGTGGACGAGGTGCTCGACCTGGTGCAGTTGTTGCCGGCGCAGCACTTCACGCAACCGCCCCCGCGCTACAGTGAGGCGACCCTGATACGAGCGCTAGAGGAATACGGCATCGGACGCCCCAGTACCTACGCCCCCATCATGTCTATCATCCAGCAACGGGGGTACGTCGAGCGACGCGATGGGCGGCTGTATCCCACCGAAGTGGGGATTGTCGTCAATGACTTGCTGGTCGAGCATTTCTCGGACTACATTGACGTCGGCTTCACGGCCCAGGTGGAGGAGGACCTGGACTTGATCGCCAGCGGCGAGCGAAAGTGGGTGCCGGTGCTGCACGATTTCTACGACCCGTTCTCCGCCACGCTGGATCAGGCGCGAGACACGATGCCCACCATCCAGATAGGCAACGAGCCAACGGGTGAATTGTGTCCGGAGTGTGGCCAGCCGCTGATCTACAAGTACGGGCGGTTCGGCAAGTTTATCGGCTGCAGCAACTTCCCCAACTGCCGTCATAGCGAGCCGATCCTGATCAAGACCGGAGCCAAGTGTCCAGAGTGCGGTGGCGACCTGGTGGAGAAGCGGACGCGCAGGGGACGGACGTTCTACGGCTGTTCCAACTACCCTGATTGTGAATTTGCCACCTGGAATCAACCCCTGCCCCAGGCCTGCCCCAGTTGTGGCGGCCTTTTGACTGCTGCTGGCAAAGATAGCGCCAAGTGCGTCAAATGTGGAGAAGTGGTGGTATTAGAAGGGCTTGAGGGAGAGGAGGAAAAGGAGGAGAGATGACACAAATGGAGATCATTCAAATACAGGTGCCCTCAGAGCTGGCGCGGCGGCTACGCCCATACCAGAGCGAGCTGCCCCGCATCCTGGAGTGGGGGCTGCGTCACGTTGAGAAAGAAACTGAAGTGGAGACCGGGGCGGAATCTGCGCCAGAGGCGATGGCATTGCAAAAGCGAGTGGTAGCTGCTCTGCGTCGGGCAGGCGCTGTTGGCCCAGATCCTGAAGAGATGGCATACTACCTGGCACAGCGTGAAAACCAGCGTTGGATGCCCATCCAGACTGGCGGCAAACCGGCCAGCCAGATGATTATCGAGGAAAGGGACAGCCGCCCATGGGCCAGGTGGTGAGTAGCACCGACTATTTCGACAGCAGTGCCCTGGTCTCAAGCGGTATCTAGCCGAATCGGGGTCGGCCTGGGTTCAAGTGCGATGCAACGATCCGTCCCGAACCATCGCCACTGTGGATCTTAGCCGGGTAGAGATTGCTGCTGCCTTTGCCGGCAAGTTGCGGGGCAAGTTTATCACTCAGACTGAGTATCAGGAGGCTCGCGCGAAGTTGGCGACCGATACACAGAAGCGATATCAGGTACTCCCCATAACCTCCCAGCGCGTGGACGAGGCCATTGAACTGACCGCTCACCACAGGCTGCGTGGCTACGATGCTGTACACCTGGCCTGCGCCCTGCATCTCAATCGGGAGCTTCTGGCTAATGAGCTCCCCCCGCTCACCCTCGTTGCAGCCGACGATGACCTCCTGAAAGCAGCTCAAGATGAGGGATTGGAGACCGAGAACCCCAACCTCTACCCGTAGGTGCCTGTCAAACCGTTATGACCGAAGTGCTGGCCAAGTGCATCAAATGCCTGGAGATATAGACGAACATCTCAACAAATTCATCACTTATCTCATAGCAGAGAAAAACGCCTCGCCCTACACCATCAAGAACTACCGCCACGAGATTGGGCAGTTCCTCGGCTTCATGAAAGAGCAGGGGATTGATTCTTGGGATGGGGTGGATCGCTACCTCTTGCGTCGGTATCTTGCGTGGCTGCAGGCTCAAGGCTATGTCAAGGCCAGCATAACCCGCAAAATCTCGGAACTACGCTCCTTTTGCCGCTATCTCGTGCGTGAAGGCATACTGGACAAGAATCCCATCAGGGCCATCTCCTCGCCTAAGGTTCCCAAGCGCCTGCCTGACTATCTTGATCTGCACGAGGTCGAGGCACTGCTGGCGGCCCCAGACGCGATGGTTCCCCAGGGCCAGCGTGACCGAGCAATCATGGAGGTACTCTATGCCTCGGGACTGAGGGTCAGCGAGCTGGTGAGCCTCAATCTGAGGAACGTGGATCTGCAGCACGGTGAGCTTCGGGTTTGGGGCAAGGGAGCCAAGGAGAGGGTGGCTTTGTTAGGCGAGCCAGCATGCAGAGCCCTGAGGCGATACATCCGGGAAGGGCGACCACAATTGATCAAATCGGGCAGGGAGACCAACGCTCTTTTTTTGAACCGTCTAGGTAGTCGCCTCTCGACGCGCAGCGTGAACAACATCTTGGATAGATACGCTAGACTGGCCGGATTGGAGAGGCGCGTCACGCCCCACGTGATGCGGCATACCTTCGCTACCCACCTCTTGGATGGTGGCGCTGATCTGCGGACTGTTCAGGAGCTCTTGGGCCACGCCGATCTCTCCACTACCCAAATCTACACCCACGTCTCCCAAGCCCGGGCGAAGGAGGTGTACCAAAAGGCACATCCGAGGGCGAGGGATAAACAAATAGCTGAGGAGGACAGGAATGAGATTAACGAAACTACGTGAGGCCTTAACGACCGAGGGCCTCGACACCATCCTTATCGCGCAGCCTGAGAATCGGCGCTATCTCAGTGGCTTTACCGGCTCGGCCGGGGTGCTCTTGATCTCTCAAGATCAAGCGATTTTAGCCACGGACTTCCGCTACTACGAGCAGGTTGAGAAGCAGGCCCCCGACTTCCGATTGGCGAAGATTACGGACAAGTTCAAGACGCTGCTCCCCGAGCTAGTCCATCAGGTGGGGGCGAAGAGAGTCGGCTTCGAGAGCGCTCATCTCACCGTTGATCAGTATAAGGAGTGGGAGGAGGTCGCCGAGGGCTTCGAACTGGTGCCCACCAAGGAGTTGGTAGAAGGGATCCGCGCCGTCAAGGACGAGAACGAACTGAACAAAATCCGGAAATCCATCGCCTTGGCCGACGAAGCCTTCGTCCACACCGTGGGGTTCATCGAACCGGGCATGACGGAGAAAGAGGTGGCCTGGGAGTTGGAGGTTTTCATGCGCACCCACGGCGCGGAGAAGATGGCCTTCGACCTGATTGTTGGCTCAGGGCCCAACGGGGCCATGCCCCATGCCACCGTCTCCGAGCGAGTGATTCGGGCTGGTGAGCCCATAGTGATTGACATGGGGGCGATGATTGACGGCTACAACTCCGATCTGACCCGCACCATCTGTGCGGGCCGTCCGGACGATAAGTTCAAGGAAATCTACAACATCGTCCTGGAGGCTCAATGTACAGCCGAGCAGAGTATCAGGCCCGGGATGACAGGCAAGCAGGCTGATGGCATAGCCCGTCAAGTCATTGAGGAAGCAGGCTATGGCGAGCATTACGGCCACGGATTGGGCCACGGCGTGGGGCTGGCTGTGCACGAGAAGCCTGGGGTTGGGCGCCTATCCGAAGATGTCTTGGAGCCGGGCATGGTCTTCACCATTGAGCCGGGCATCTACCTGCCGGGCTGGGGTGGCGTGCGCATAGAGGACATCGTTGTCATGAGGGAGGATGGGGTACAGGTGCTGACCCAGGCCAGCAAGAAACTAAATGGATAGTTCCGCTCGCTTGTCGAAAATGGAGAATCGTGATAAAATATATCATCGGAATGTGAAATCGCTGCTAGAGCCACTGCAAGGTGATTGGCTCCTGCTGGTTAGAATGAAAGGGGAGGAGAGATGAACGCAATTATCGAAAGCATAGGGCGCAAAGCCCTCATTGGGTTCGTGGTAGGGCTCCTTGTTGGGTTGATCATCGGCCTGCCCATCTTGGGCTGGTATGTGTTCCCGGTGGAGTGGTATGATGCCGACCCCTTCGACTTACGCCAGGAGCACAAGGAAGCCTACATCAGCATGCTGGCCGATTCCTACACCCTAGATCCCAATGTGGCACTTGCCAAACAGCGGGTTGAGGGCTGGGACACAAAGGAGCTGGGCCAGGTAATTGGCCAGCTCCAAGCCAAATCAAGCGACAGGGCAGAGGTTCAACGCTTGAACGGCCTAGCTGCAGCGCTAGGGATACGGGCAGAGGCGGTGCCCCCTACGCCCGTTGCGCGTCCGACGGCACGTTCGCTATCTCAGCGCCTTGTGCCCATTCTTGGCATTTTCCTGGCAGCGGTGCTGGTGATCGCTGGAGTGTTCGTGGGCATTTCGGTCTTGCGGGAGCGCCGCCCGGCGGTGGGGGAACCAGCAAAGCCGGGCAGACGGCCTCCTCCGGTGTGGAGAGCAGTCAAGCCAGAGGATATCGGAAAGGCGCTTGGCCGCTTCGTCGCTGACTACACCTTAGGTCAGGACAGCTATGACCAGTCTTTCAGTATTGAGTCCCCCACCGGCGAATTCCTGGGTGAGTGCGGCATGGGTATCTCCGAGGTAGTCAGTGGAGGGCCGCCTGCTAATGTCACTGCGTTCGAAGTCTGGCTCTTCGACAAGAACGACATCCGCACGATCACCAAGGTATTGATGAGCAAGTATGCCTACGACGACGATGCTTTGCGGGCCAAGCTGGCCCCTAAGGGGGAGGCCATCTTGGTCGGGCCTGGCAAGACCATTGCCTTGGAGACAGCCTCCCTACGGGTTTATGCCGAGATAAGCGAGATGGAATACGGCAACGGGGCCGCGCTTCCCCAGAGCTATTTCACCAAGCTCACGGTCAGTCTGACACCCAGCCTCAGGGTTCCCGCAGAGGAAACAAAAGAGACAACTTTGATCGCGTAGGTAGCCAGTCAATAATATGGAGACCTCTCGGAAATGTTGTCCGCTTAGTACGGCGGTGGACGCCTTGACTGAGCCTTCGGCCCGAGCCTCAGGCCGAGGGCTTGTCGAAGTCTAGCGTCCACCACGAGCTTGCAAAATGGACCGCTATGACCTTCCGAGAGATCTCGGGTACCAAAAGGGGGTGTCGGGTTCATGGGGTGCTAACCCCGCCCTAAATTGAAGGAGGAGTAGCATGGAAAAGTTGAGAAAGTTAGAAGGGCGGGGTAAACTAAGTGCAGCAAGGAGATACCTGAATTTCATTGGTAGATATGTGACCCGGAAGAAAACCTTGAATGTTTGTCTAATTGAGTTTGAGAAATTCCTGAAGCGGCCCTGTGTCCGGGGAAAACCATATGTATTAGTTTTAGAGTCAACTAATCTTTGCAATTTGCGATGCCCAGGCTGCCTAACGGGGATTGGTAAAAACCCCGTTCCCGAAGGCCAGATGACCTTTGGTGAATTTAAGAGTATCATTGATGATGTGGGCGATTATCTCATCTTGGCCAAGTTGGACGGCGTGGGTGAGCCATTGATCAACAAGGATATATACAAGATGATAAGTCATGCTCATGGGCGTGGCGTAGGAACGACCTTCAGCACGAACTTCTTGCTATTTTCTGAGGAAGATGCGGAAAGGTTAATCAAGGCGGGGCTGGATCACTTAACCATAGCAGTGGATGGGGTGACACAGGCAACATATGCGAAATATCGCGTTGGCGGTGAGCTAGCGAAGGTGCTAAATAACGTGAAGGTATTGTTGAGAAAAAGGGAGGAATTAGGAGTCTCCCATCCCATAGTTGAATTGCAATTCATCATCTTTGATCACAATGAGCATGAGCTTCCACAAATAGAGGAGCTTGCTTTAGAATTGGGTATAGACAGATTGTATATCCAAGAATCAATAGCCAGGCGGCTAAGGGCGAGGAAGCCAAATCTAGGAAAAACGAAAGCGTGCTATTGGTTATGGAACGTGATCAGCATCAACTGGAATGGTGATTACAAATCGTGCTCTCGAGGATTTATCAGCCGCTTTTCCCTGGGGAACACTCGATACCAAAGTCCCAAAGAGGTATGGAACAACCAAAGTTACAGAATGCTCCGTGCTCTATCAGCTAGAGGCGAACATCCTTGTGCCAATGCTATTGAGCGTATCGCCCCAGAGTATTGCTGCTCCAAGTCTATGTTATTGCTTCCATAAGTTCTGTTGTCCATGAACAAGCGAATTCGTATTTTCAGCAAGCAGATTCTGACCCTGACCCTGGCCCTGTTGATGGTGCTTCTAATGGCTTTGATAGTGATTAGGGCAAGCTATCTTGGAGGGATAGCGCGATCTTCTAGAATAAGCGCCGACTACGATAAAGGAATGGCGTAGAAAAAGCGCAATGCAGCAGCCATAGAACCCACCCCCGATAACAATTACCTCATAATTCTGATCTGCGAGGCCGCTCACTTCCCCCTTCCTACTATAGCGTTAAGCAATCTAAATAGGACTCAACTCCCACCTTCCTCCTGGGATAACCAATCCTGGTTCTTTGTCAAACCTACCCGTCCCATAAATGTCAGCTGGACGCACTTCGAATGCCATAGCATCCACTATCTTATCTAGTTTCGTGTTCGATGGCTCTGGCTCTTTAAGAGTCAAGATCATGGAATAGATACCTGGAACAAGTCGACACGCGTCCCAGTAACAATGGACAAGATTCCTGCCTGCGATCTTCAAAGGCTCAGCCACCATGAAGTCAGTCCCAAACCTGAAGATGTACCTCTCCTGACTATCGTAAATACCGATATACAGGCGCGCTGAATTCAGTTTGTGCTCAGTGGTTTCTAGGATCATCTCAAAGATTACCCCATCCCCCACTCGAAACGTTGCCGTCTCTTCCTCCCGATGGTTGAGAAGCCGAATCTGCTTAGAACTGAACAGCCCTGGTTGTTGATTTGATGTTATCCACATATGACGCCGCTGCGCTAACGGAATTTCAAGGATTGACCGAATTTGGACGCCGCTCATTCGATGAACCCTCTGTATTCGTTGTTATATTCGGCCAAGCAACACAAACAACACTTCTCAGGGAGATCACCGAGAACTTAATGAAAGCAAAACGCGTTAGACATAAGCTTAGCTTGATGCGCATGGGCGGGGACACCCCTGAGTAGCAGTTTTTGCGCATGACGAAAGTGCAAAGAACTTTTGCCCAGTTACATAGGCCGGGGTGAACCCTTCACAAGCTGGCGCAACATGGCCAGGCTCCCCTGCAAGGCGATGCCAGCGATGATCAGCCAATGAAGCCAAAACGGGGTTGTGGCCGCGTAATGCTTGCGATAGAAAATGTCCATGGCGCGATAGAACTCGCGGCGAGCCCTGCGGCTGTGTTTGGTGGACGCCTCCTTGATGTGAAGCACAGTGACCTGAGGGTTGTAGTAGATTTTCCACCCAGCTTTCCTGATCCGATAGGCCCAGTCCTGGGCCTCGCCGTACAAGAAGAAGCTCTCATCCAATAGCCCCACCTGGTGGATGGCCTCAGCCCGTACCAGCATGAAGGCCCCCATCACGGAGTCCACCTCGGTCAGCTCATCGGGATCGAGGTAGGTGAGGTTGTAGCGCCCGAAGCGACGGCTTTTGGGGAAGAGTTTGCTCAGGCCCAACATGCGATAAACGAAAGCACTCGGTGTAGGGAAAGTGCGGCGACAGGCCAGGTCAAGGCTGCCATCCTCGCGGACCAGTCTGGGTCCCGCCGCCCCGGCCTCAGGATCAGCCTCCATGAAGTCTAGCATATCCTGGAGCGCTGAGGGAGGAAGTAGGGTATCAGCGTTGAGCAACAAGGCGTACCTGGGAACAAGCCCCCCTGGCCCCCCAACATTGGGGGGAAGGGGGTGTCGGGCTAGAGGAGCGTTCTGGAAGCCGAAGGCCCTGAGCCCAAGGTTGTTGGCGTAGGCATATCCGCCGTTAACGGGGCTTTCGATGAGCTGAACTTGGGGGAACTCCTGGCGTACCATTGTAGCGCTATTATCATGGGAACAGTTATCCACCACGCAGACCTGATAGCTGAAATCGCCCTGGCTATCGTAGATAGAGGCCAGGCAATCCCTCAGCAGGTCGCGAGTGTTGTAGTTGACGATGACAATGAGCAAATCTAATTGAGCACGCATGACTTTTCCGCGCTTGCAAGTCTAAGAGTTGTCCAGTTAGGACATAACCGTCATAATATGCCTCCCATCTCAAGGCAGAAACTTGTCAGTAATCTCGCAGATTATTTTAGCACGGCTTGCCAAAAAGGACAAGGCCACACAGAGGGAGACACCATATTCTTTGATACCAGTGCCCCTCGATCGGGATTTGACAAAAACGCCATACCGTTGTAGAGTGTTTGCCGCTTGCTTAATTTGGGCAAGCCTTGTATAATTTTGGCCGTTGCCCTTATCTCTGGACTTTGGACAAAGCCATTCTGGCTGCCGTCACGATTTTGTCCAAAGTCCAAGATAAAGGGCAGAGTTGGTATTGCGACAATGAGTTAAAGGCCCTGGACAAAGCTCGCCAAGCATTTGAGACTACGGGTAAGGAGAATGATTTCCCTGATGTTAGCTTTGACCGAGGTTATGCTTATGCTCAAGCAGGGTTGGGCTATGCCATTCTCTCTGACCAAGAAAAGGGAGACCATTGGACAACCGCTGAGGACTACTGATGCGGTACTCTATGCCTTTGCGATGTGGTATTATGCGGAGGCGCATCTTATGCTTCGCAGCGAGCCAGGCTACATTGTCCACACTCAGTGAGAACAATTGAATACCAAGATCATCACCGTACATCCTCAAACCACCTAGTGGATAAGGTAAGCATCGTCCAGACACTCGTCGTGTTCCTGCCTCCACCCATTCTCCAGCCCTGCCTCATCGAAAGCACTCAATGCCTCCTCGTACTCCTCAGCAGTGATCTTGCGTCCCAGGATGGGGTGGCCTACGGCCTTATGAGCGGGAAAGTACTGATCCATCAGGCTGACGTGAACGCGAGGTGATAAGTTCTCGGCGAGCCAGCGCAGCACTTTTCGCGTGCCTGCCAGGCCGTCGGGTAAGACCAGGTGACGGACGATGAGGCCCCGCCGGGCAATGCCTCCGTCGTCCAGAATCAGCTCTTCGCCCACCTGGCGGTACATCTCTTTGAGAGCAGCGCGGTTGGCCTCCACGTAGTGCACGAAGCCCGACAGGCGGCGAGCGGTTTCGTCGTCGGCGTACTTGGCGTCGGGCAAGTAGATATCCACCACGCCTTCGAGGAGCTCCAGCACTTCCACCGTCTCGTAGCCGCTGGTGTTGTAGACCAGAGGGAGGCGGAGGCCCCTCTCGATGGCGTAGGGTAGGGCAGCCAGGATCTGGGGCACGAAGTGAGTCGGTGTTACCAGGTTGATGTTATGGCAGCCCCTGCGTTGCAGCTCCAGCATCATCTCCGCCAGACGTTCAACGGACACCTCGTTGCCCATCCCCAGTTGGCTGATGGGATAGTTCTGACAGAAGAGGCAGCGGCCGGTACAACTGGAGAAGAAAATGGTGCCCGAACCGCGGCTCCCGCTGATGGGCGGCTCCTCCCAGGGGTGCACGTTCCAACTGGCCACCTTGGGCTCCGCCCCTGCCCGGCAAAAACCCTGCTTCCCTTGAAGGCGGTTCACCCCGCACTCGCGCGGGCAGAGGCGGCAATCCTCCAAGCAAGCATAGGCCCGCTCAATGCGGCGGGCCAGTTCACCATTGCGGTATAAGTTGAGGTAGCTGGGAAGTATCTCTTCTCCTCTCACAGTCGCATCACAATTAGGACAGATTTTCTCCGTAGAGGTAATAGTCATGATTCTCAGCTCCATCTCCGAGGCCGCTGGAACACATGCCGATGATTTGGTACAGGGGGTGATTTTTTAGCTCCTCCTCACTAAGCTCTTTCCCCTCTCCCGGCACAATCTCCATCTCTTCGTGCAGTTCCTCAGGCGGACAAGCCTGTGTTCTTCTCATCGCTTCACACCTCCTGCTATCATTAAGGGGAGTGCAGGCGCAAGCCTGCGGGGACGGACTTGCGTCCGCACTCCTGTAAATCTTGCCTTCATTAATGCCCCAGTTTTCTCACTCGCTCCCACTCGGGCACGTCTTCTTCCATGTCCGCCAGTTCCCGGCGCAGATCGAAGATTTGGTCGCGCAGGAGGGCCGCCTTCTCGAACTCCAGCGCCTGGGCGGCAGCTTTCATCTGCTTCTCTAGCTCCTTGATCAAACGGACCAGCTCGTGCTTGGGTATCTCCGCGGCCACCCGGTACTCGGCTCGCTCCTCGGCCACGGCCCGCACGCGGTCGGTCAGGTCGCGCACTTCCTTGACGATGCTCCGGGGCTCGATACTGTGCTCTACGTTGTAAGCCGTCTGGACGCTGCGCCGACGGTCGGTTTCGTCAATGGCCCGCTTCATGGAGTCGGTGAGCCCGTCGGCGTACATGATCACCTGGCCGTTCACGTGGCGGGCTGCCCGGCCGATGGTCTGGATGAGGGCCTGGTCACTTCTCAGGAAGCCCTCCTTATCGGCATCAAGGATCGCTACCAGTGAGACTTCGGGCAGATCCAATCCCTCCCGGAGTAGGTTTATCCCCACCACTACGTCATAAACGCCCAGACGCAGGTCCCGCAGTATCTCCACTCGCTCGATGGTCTGGACCTCCGAGTGCAGGTAGTGGACCTTGATCCCCATCTCAGCCAGGTAATCGGCCAGGTCCTCGGCCATGCGCTTGGTGAGGGTGGTCACCAGCGCCCGCTCCCCCTGCTTGACCCGCTGGTCAATCTGGTGGATCAGGTCGTCTATCTGGCCCTTGACCGGCTTGACTGTGACCTGGGGGTCTACCAGGCCGGTGGGGCGGATGATCTGTTCCACCACCTGGGCTGAGTGTTCCAGCTCGTAGGGCCCCGGCGTGGCCGAGGTGTAGATGACCTGGTTGACCCGTTTTTCGAATTCCTTGAAGCTCAGGGGGCGGTTGTCCAGGGCGCTGGGCAGCCGGAAGCCATACTCCACCAGGGTGTTCTTGCGCGAGATGTCGCCGTGGTACATTCCCCGCACCTGGGGGATGGTCATGTGGGACTCGTCAATGAAGAGCAGGAATTCATCGGGAAAGTAGTCCAGAAGGGTCCACGGGGGGCTGCCGGGCGGGCGCTGGGAGAGGTGGCGAGAGTAGTTCTCGATGCCAGCACAGTAGCCGACCTCGCGTAACATCTCCAGGTCGTATTTGGTGCGTTGCTCCAGACGCTGGGCTTCCAGGAGCTTCCCCTGGGCCTGGAGCTCCATCAGGCGCTCTTCCAATTCTACCTGGATGTCCCGCAGGGCCAGAGTCAGCTTCTCCTGAGGGGTGATGAAGTGCTTGGCCGGGTAGATGGCGATGGCGGGGTGCTCGGTCAGCACTTCCCCGGTCAGGGGCTCGATCTCGGTGATGCGGTCTATTTCGTCGCCCCAGAACTCCACCCGGTAGGCCAGGTCGCTGTAGGCGGGGAAGACCTCCAGGGTGTCACCCCGCACCCGGAAACGGCCGCGGGCGAGGTCCAGGTCGTTGCGCTCGTAGTGAATGTCCACCAGGTGGCGCAGCACCTTGTCTCGCCTGCGAGTTTCCCCCCGGTGCAGGCTGACCACCACCTTGCCATACTCTTCGGGGTCCCCGATGCCGTAGATACAGGAGACCGAGGCCACGATAACCACATCGTGGCGGGAGAATAGGGCTGAGGTGGCCGCCAACCGCAGGCGGTCTATCTCGTCGTTGATGGAGGCATCCTTCTCAATGTAGAGGTCGTGCTTGGGCACATAGGCTTCGGGCTGGTAGTAGTCGTAGTAGCTAACGAAATACTCTACGGCGCTGTGGGGGAAGAACTCCTTGAACTCGGCGTAGAGCTGGGCGGCGAGGGTTTTGTTATGAGCGAGGACGAGGGTTGGCCGCTGCACTCGCTCGATGACCTGAGCCATGACGTAGGTCTTGCCCGTGGCCGTAGCCCCGAGCAGTGTCTGATGTTTATATCCCTTGTGGATTCCCTCCATCAGCTTCTCGATAGCCTTGGGTTGGTCGCCGGTGGGTTGG
Organism: Anaerolineae bacterium; assembly: GCA_049589355.1. GTDB lineage: Bacteria > Chloroflexota > Anaerolineae > VGOG01 > VGOG01 > JBAWAP01. The sequence goes on along the minus strand of JBAWAP010000135.1, from coordinate 3,744 downwards.
AAATCGGAAACGAGTCTGAATTCTGGCATCTTTCACCTCAAGTAGAATTATACTTGACTTGGCTGCCTTTGTCCAGCTAGACATTGGTCCGCTTCTTTTGACATTTTGTCCCTGGTAGATTATACTATGACGTGGCGGCCTCAAGGCCGCACTCTGATTTTTGGATACACTCTGGAGGAAGATGATGCCTAGAATCAAGTTCGTGGTGTTCGTCGCGTTGGCGACTACGGCTTTGGCCCTTTTTGGCTGCAACTCACCTACACCCAATCCGAGCACGAACCCGTTACCTGTGCCCACAAACACGCCCATGCTCGCACCCACGGACACGCCCGCACCCCCGCCGACTAACACTCCCACCCCTGTGCCCACTCCAACTCCCATACCGCGGCCTCTGGAGCTAACCGTCCTGCACACCAACGATACGCTGGGCTTCACCGAACCCTGCGGTTGAAGGCCCCCCAAAGGGGGGCTGGCCCGGCGGGCCACAAAGGTTAAAGAGGAACGCAATGCCTCGGAGAACGTTCTGTTGCTGGATGGGGGTAATACCCTCTTGGGCGACGATCTGGCCCAACAAACACAGGGCCAGGTCATCGTGGAGGCCATGAATCTGCTGGGTTATGATGCTATGGTCCTGGGCGACCAGGACTTCGGGCTGGGCCTCGATGTGCTGCGTCAGCGCATGGAGGAAGCCAATTTCCCTATCCTCTCGGCCAACGTGGTGATTGCGGGGACGGAACAATTGTTCACTACGCCTTACGTTATTAAGAAGATCGGGGATCACAAGGCAGCCATCATTGGCCTGACGAACCAGGAGGCAGCTCAGGCAGCGGGCGAAGCCATCGTTGTCCTTAGCCCGCTGGAAGCGCTCGAGCAGCTCATGGACAAGGTGAGCAAGGAAGCGGACATCATCATCGTTCTCTCCCACCTGGGCATGGGGGTGGATTTGCAGATGGCCAGCGAGGTGAAGGGGATTGACCTCATCGTCGGAGGCCAGTCTCGCGACGTCCTGAACCCGCCCTTATGGGACGAGGCGAGCGGCACCCTGATTGCTCAGGCGGGCTATCAGGGCAGGTGGATTGGGGTAGTTAGTCTGGATATAGATAGCCAAGGCACAGTGGCTAGCTACAAGGGGGAGGTTGTGCTTCTGGGAGAGGAGTTTGCCGACGACCCTGAGATGATGGCCTTCTTGGGTCAGTATAAATGACAAGGATTGGCCCTCCCCTTCCCCCCAACCCCCTTCCTCTCCCAACCCTTCGGCTTTGCTCAGGGCAAGAATTGGGGGAGGAAGGGGGACGAGCGGAGCGAGGCGGGGGATGGAGAGGGCTTTGCATCATTCGAGATGGACAAAGCTCGGACGTCGCGGTCCCAACGACGAAGCCGTCTGTCGAAGGACAGGCGGCTTCACGTCATTTTTTGGGGGGAGAAAAGTGGCCTTCAAGCTGAGATGCATTGCCTGCAGCGCGGAATATCCCCCCAGGAGATCCGCTACAACTGCGACTGTGGCGGCCTGCTGGACGTTGAACACGACTTAGATTCCTTGCGAGAGCAGGTATCCAGGGAGCTCTTCGACAGTCACCTAGGAGATGCGGTGCTGCCCTACGCCAGCGGCGTCTGGCGTTATAGGGAACTGGTCCTGCCCTTGGACGAGAGGGCAATTGTCTCCCGCCCTGAAGGGAACACGAATCTCTACCACAGCCCTCGCTTGAACAATTGGCTGGGGGTGGACGATCTCTATCTCAAGCACGAGGGTGAGAACCCCACGGGTTCATTCAAGGACCGGGGGATGACCGTGGGGGTGACCCAGGCCAAGTTCCTGGGGTGCCAGGCTGTGGCCTGTGCTTCCACGGGCAACACCTCGGCCTCCTTGGCTGCCTACGCGGCCCTGGCAGAGCTTGCAGCCATCGTCTTCGTCCCTCAGTGGCAGATAGCCTTTGGAAAGCTAGCGCAGGCTCTGGCCTATGGGGCTAAGACCCTGCAGGTAATAGGTGATTTTGACGCTGCCATGAAGCTGGTGTGCCAGGCCTGTGACGAACTGGGCATCTACTTGCTGAATTCGCTCAACCCCTTCCGTCTGGAGGGACAGAAGAGCACCGTCTTCGAGGCTCTGCAGCAATTGGGTTGGGAAGTACCCGATTGGATCGTCCTGCCGGCGGGCAATTTGGGCAATACCAGCGCCTTCGGCAAGGCCCTCTATGAGCTAAAGGAGTTGGGACTCATCGGCCGAATGCCGCGCCTGGCCGCTGTCCAGGCTCAGGGAGCCAATCCCTTCTACCGCAGTTTCCTGGGAGGCTTCCAGCGACGGGAGAGGGTGGAGGCCCGTACCATAGCCACGGCCATCCGCATTGGCGACCCGGTGAGCTACCCCAGAGCGGTGCGGGCCCTGCGTTGGACCAACGGCCTGGTAGCCGAGGCCACCGATCAGGAGATCATGGATGCCAAGGCCAGGGTAGATGTGGCGGGCATCGGCTGCGAGCCGGCTTCTGCAGACGCTGTGGCCAGAGCCCGCAAGCTGACCCAGGCTGGGGTCATCCGGCGGGATCATAGGGTGGTTGTGGTCCTCACCGGCTACCTCCTCAAGGATCCCGAGGCGACCATCGCCTACCACCGGGGCGAGCTGGAAGGCATCGCGCCCGCCTACGCCAACCGGCCGCTGACCGTCGAGCCCACGCTGGCGGCGGTGCGAGAGGCTCTCGCGAAGCAGGAGCCCGAGGCTGGAAGCCATCGGACTGAGAGAACCAAGCCCTGCGGGCTCTTCTAGCCCCGAAGGCGGTGCCCTGAGCCTGTCGAAGGGGGCTTCGTCCTTTCAGCACGGCGGCTTATAGCCCCGTGCTTGAGCTGAGGTAACTGAGATAGAAGGGAGGAAAAGACGATGAAACGCTTGTGGATTATTCTAACTATCCTGGCCCTGCTGGCTGGGCCGGGGAATCCCACCCCTGCTTTGGCCGGGGACAACGTCTGGACCCAGTGCTCCCAGGGGATATGGGGAGGCAGTGTTCGGGCCCTGGTGCTCTCGCCAAGCTATGCCGCCGACCACACCCTCTTCGCCGGGACCTATAACGGCGGGGTCTTCAAGTCCGCCGATGGCGGGGCTTCCTGGAGTGCCGTGAACAGCGGACTTACCAGCCTGAAGGTCCAGGCCCTGGCGATTTCGCCGGGCTATGCCGCCGACCACACCCTCTTCGCCGGGACATATGATGGTGTGGTCTTCAAGTCCACCGATGGCGGGGCCTCCTGGAGCGCCGTGAACAGCGGCCTTACCAACCCGAACGTCTATGCCTTGGCCCTTTCGCCGGGCTATGTCACCGACCACACTCTCTTCACCGGCACCTTTAGCGGTGGAGTTTTCAAGTCCACCGACGGCGGGGCCTCCTGGAGTGCCGCGAACACGGGCATCACCAACCTGTATGTCTATGCCCTGGCGCTTTCGCCAGGTTATGCCACCGACGGCACCCTCTTTGCCGGGACTGATGGCGGAGTCTTCAAGTCCACCGGCGGCGGGGCTTCCTGGAGCGCCGTGAACACCGGCATCACCAACTTGGAGGTCTTTGCCCTGGCCCTTTCGCCTGGCTATGTTGGCGACCACACCCTCTTTGCTGGGACATGGGGTGGTGGGGTCTTCCAGTCCACCGACGGCGGTGACTCCTGGAGCGCTGTGAACACCGGCTTCACCAACCTGTCCGTCCTGGCCCTGGTGCTCTCGCCGAACTATGCTGCCGACCACACCCTCTTCGCTGGGACATATGG
>JBAWAP010000134.1:0-7561 GCA_049589355.1 Anaerolineae bacterium | reverse complement strand
GAGCTTGTAGAAGTGTCCGCGACGCCCTGCGCATCAAACATTCCTCCCTCCGTACCGAGAACTCATATGGAGACTGGATCCGGCGCTATGTCCTGTTCCACACCAAACGCCACCCCAACGAGATGGGCAGCCCCGAGGCGGTGTCCTGAGCTTGTCGAAGGATCGAAGCCTTCCTCACCCACCTGGCCGTCAACGAACACGTCGCCGCCTCTACCCAGAACCAGGCCCTCAGCGCCCTCCTCTTCCTCTACCGCAAGGTGCTCCACAAAGACCTGGGCCCCATTGACGCCCTGCGCGCCCGGAAGCCCAAACGCCTGCCTACCGTCCTGACCAAAGCGGTGCCCTGAGCCTGTCGAAGGGACGAGGTGCGCCGCGTCCTCGACCAGTTGTCGGGCACCCACCAACTGATGGCCAAACTGCTGTATGGCAGCGGCCTGCGGCTGATGGAGTGCTTGCGGCTGCGGGTTAAGGACATTGACTTTGCCCAACGGGCCATCATCGTCCGCGATGGCAAGGGCATGGAGGACCGGGTGACAACGCTGCCCGACAGCCTCATCGCCCCGCTCCAGGAACACCTGCAGTACGTCAAACGCTTGCACGAGGAAGACCTGGCCAAAGGCTACGGGGCCGTCTACCCTTCGGGCTGAGCCTCAGGGCGAAGCCTGCCCGACGCCCTGGAACGCAAGTACCCCAACGCCAGCCGAGAATGGGGCTGGCAATACGTCTTTCCTGCGCACCGTCTGTCCGTGGACCCTCGCAGCGGCGTCGTGCGCCGCCACCACCTGGACGAAAGCGGTCTGCAAAAGGCCGTCCGTGAGGCCGCCCGCCGGGCCGGCATCAATAAGCCGGTCGGCCCCCACACCTTTCGCCACAGCTTTGCCACCCACCTCCTCGAAAACGGCTACGACATCCGCACCGTGCAGGAACTCCTGGGCCACAAGGCTTGTCCTGAGCTTGTCGAAGGAACGTCAAAACGACGATGATTTACACCCACGTCCTCCAGCGTGGCGGCCTAGCGGTGCGCAGTCCCCTGGATTAAGTTGAGCAACAGCACCTGCTTCCCGAAGCCATCGCCGTCTCCAGCACACCAGTGCCCACATCGGCGCTGCTCTGGGTGGTGGCCTGCCCTGATTATCCCCTGATTGACAGCATTTGTACAAACGCACACCGCCCCGCTTTCTTCACCTCGACCAGTGCCGGTGGGCGAAGAATGCGGGGCGGAGTCCTGGGCTTTGCTCTGGTCGGAAATTCACTGGCAAGCAATGCCACGCTCTGCCGTTTCGGCTGATCTCACGCCGAAACCCGTGACGCCCGGCTGTGGTCCCCGCCTGCAAGTGGCAACGGAAGCATGATGCGCCTAATACACCTCGTCGTGTGTACCAATGTCAAGCAACACAATGACTTCGCCACCACTCCACAGCCACACGCGCGCAAGCCTTCAAGCGCCCCGCTCAACTTGTGCGTACCCAGTGATGCCGCAAAAACGTCCTCCTGCATCTGCATCAAGGTATCCTCGATGCGTTTCTGCAACCTTGCATTGCGCCCAACGAACTTGCGAAAGGCCCGCTTGAACTTTGGCGTTAAGACCAGCTCTCGTCTCATTCTTGATCTTCCAACGATTGCCGGAGTTCAGTAATTACTGCCTGTGCTGATTGCGGCTCGAGTTGTCCACTGCGAAAGGCCGCTAAAGATTCCTGGGCATCGCGGGCAATTTCGCGGCGCCGAGTTTCAGTACGCCAGCCACGAATCAGATCAATGAGCATCTCTTGCTGTTCGGCCGGAAATTGCCTGATCGTCTCTATCACTTGCTCAAACGTCATAGCCATTGGATTATTCCCTTTCTTCACATACTCCCTTTGCTTGCCATACCTACGAATGCGCGGTGGCGCGCCATCGCGGTAGGACTGCCAGTTGCCCAACAGCCCCCGCACAGACCTGTGCTGAGCCTGTCGAAATATCCCGGCGTGCAGTTTTCTCGCACCGGACTCTTCATCGGTACTGCCGTAGATAGTGGCTCGCCATAATTATAACCCAACGGCAGCGTTTGCCCAAATGCAAAGCTCCCCGCTTTCTTCACCTCAATCGGTGCCGGTGGGCGAAGAATGTAGGGCGGTGTCCTGAGCCTTGCCCCGGTTGGGCTTTCGCCGACAGGCAGCGACAGCTTCAGGGCACACCAACCAATGTTAGGCGCGGTGTGTCTTGAGGCCACGCTTATCGCAGTGGCAAATAGCGCACTTGCCCTTCCCATTCGTTCTCAAGACTGAACTCGGTCAATAGAATGAGGTCATCAATAACTACGCCCGTCGGGATGTCACGGCTGACTTCAAAGACGCCAGGCATCGGTTTGCCAGCTTCGGCCCGCTCGTAAGCATACCGCGTGATGGTCGAAACATCATGCGTGAGCAGTACCCTCCCCTCATCAGCAGCCCACTCAAGTACAGTCGGGTCATCCGCGCCTGATAGACTAACATCCTGGACACGCACAATGTCCACGTCTGGCTTTCGGCGCAGCAGACTGCGTATGATGTCGTTGTTGAAGTTCTCATCGGCTGCCCAACGCATGGGTTAGAGCCTCCCGCTTGCCCGGCGTGCCAGTAATCGCTCCCTGATGCCAGCGGGATCAAAATGAGACTCGTTCTGTCGTCGTACCCGTTCAGCCTGCCGTCGCCGCCGATTCAAGTACGCCTCAACTTCAGCCTGCCGCTGCAGATAATAGCCAATCGTGTAGTACACATCGGCAAGGGAGACAGAAGGATACTGTTGTGCAATCTCCTCAGCGGTTGCCCCCTCCGTGAAAGCCATCACGATTGTATCGAGCGTAACGCGGGTATTGCCGACGCGTACGACACCATCAGCATCCATCTGCAAGGGAATAGTTTCAGTTATCGCCAAGAGAGTTGCAGTTTGTGTTTCCATAACTTAATACCTCGTTTGGGCTGCACGTCGTATCAAAGTCGCCAAATGTGGTACTGCACCTAATACACCCCGACGGCGGCGTTTGCACAAATGCACATCGCCCCGCTTTCTTCATCTCAACCGATGCAGATGGGCGAAAAATGTGGGGCGGTGTCCGAGTCTGGCCCTGGTCAGACTTTCACCGACAAGCAGCGATAGCTTCAGGGCACACCAATGCGATGCTAGCGGGCAAGTAACACCAAGCCAGATTCACCCAACCTGACACAATGGTGAGTGAGGCTCAAGCAGGTGCCGTTTCCGCCGCATATTTGTTCGGGATCTGCGCAATCTGCATGACAAGCCGCAAGGCTTCGTTTACGGCTTCATCGGTTGGGAATACCTGCACAACGTCTGGCGCAAGTAAAACCACATTCTTCCCTGCCCGCCGCTCAGGCGCATATCTGCCTTTCGCCACGACTGTCATCTTTGACAGATCATATTCATCGCGCAGTTCGTAGTCGTCTAGGTCAGTCGGCTTCTGCATAAAACCGCTCCTCTTTCTTGGTCGCTTTCCGTGCACTGATAATCCGAATCCGTCCTTCACAGTCCGTGTGGGCTACCATGAGCAACTGGCCGCCTTTTGACAAACCAACGGTGATATATCGTTCCTCGTCAACTGAGTGCTCCTCATCAACCACGGTGATGAACATGGGGTCGTCAAATACCGTCGCCGCTTCTTCGAACGAGACCTGGTGTTTCGCGATATTCCTGGCAGCTTTGCTTGGATCCCACTCGAATTGGAGTTGTGCTCTCACAGTACGCCGGACTCCTTTAGCCACCACAGGAACTCATCGGGTACAAAAGTGTGCATATCAGCGCTATCATGGGGGCTACCCTGATTATACCCCAACGGCGGCGTTTGCACAAATGCACAAACCTTTGGCAAGCTCAGAGAGCGGTCACCGTTTTCGTGGGTGACCGTTCAACAGGAACCGGCGTCTTCGGCAATTTCACGCTCAGCCATTGTTTTTGCCCCGAACCCGCCCTACGGCTTTGCCCCACCATGAACTAAACTTGCGGTAGGTGCGGCGCAGGCGGGATACGAGCCAGGCCCAACGATACCCAACGCTCCTCAGTAGGCGTTTCCACCAGGGCAGCCTGGGCGCCGGCAACGGCACGTGCCATTGCACCACCGCCGCAGCCCAGGTCAGCCCAGCTCCGAAGCTGACCAAGACCAGGTGATCGCCGGGCTTTATCCGCTCCTCCTCGATGGCCTCACAGAAGGCGATGGGAATGGAGGCACATGAGGTGTTGCCGTACCTGTCCAGGTTGACGAAGACCTTGTCCATGGGCAACCTCAGGTGTTTGGCCGCCGCTTGAATGATGCGGATGTTGGCCTGGTGGGGGATAAAAAGGTCAACGTCGTCAATCTTAAGCCCGGCTGCTGTGATGGCCTCCTTGGCCGCCTGGCCCATGATGCGGGTGGCAAAACGAAAGACCTCGCGGCCGTTCATGCGAGCGTAATGCAACCCTTGGGCTATCGTCTCAGCGCTGGCCGGGTGGCGGCTGCCCCCGCCCGGCAGGATCAGCAAGTCACCACCCGAGCCATCGGCGCCGAGGGTGAAGGAGAGGACACCGCCAGGGGCGTCGCTGGCCTGAAGCAGCAAGGCCCCTGCCCCGTCGCCGAAGAGGACACAGGTGTCGCGGTCCGTCCAGTCCATGATGCGGGACAAGGTCTCGGCCCCGATGACCAGCACGTTCTCGTAGGCCCCGGAGATGATCAACTGGCTGCCGACCCCAAGCCCGTAGACGAAGCCTGAGCAGCCAGCGAGGAGGTCAAAGGCCCCGGCTCGCCTTGCCCCTAGAGCATCCTGCACCAAGCACGCCGTAGCGGGGAATAGATAGTCTGGGGTGGCGCTAGCCACGATGATGAGGTCCAACCGTTCTGGGGCCACATCGGCCACCTGAAGGGCAGCTTGTGCAGCTTTGATAGACATGGTCGAGGTCGTTTCCCCCGGCTCGGCGATGCGGCGCTCGACGATCCCTGTCCGCGTGCGAATCCAGTCATCGGAGGTATCCACCATTTTAGCCAGGTCTTCGTTAGTCAGAACTTGGCCAGGAACGTACTTGCCCCAGCCCACGATCTGAGCGTATCTCTTCAAAGCCATACCTCTCAATTCTCAGTACGTCACAATTGATGGCGAGGAGTTGCACTCCGAGCCGTTGTTCGGGAGTACAACTCCCTCACATCGGGTAAAGCCATATCTCTCAATAAACTGTGAATTGGCTCATACGATACTACGTTCCGCCAAAGAAGACAGGAATACCAAGTGCTGCCCACATTTTTAGAGCCTGCGGAAGATCAGGCAGGCGTTGTGCCCGCCCAGGCCCATCGAGTTGGACATGACCACCCGCAGTGGGCAGAGACGGGCCTCATTGGGCACGTAATCCAAATCGCACTGGGGGTCGGGGTGCTGATAGTTTATGGTCGCCGGGATGATCTGATCCTGCAAAGCTTTGAGACAGGCTATGGCCTCCACTGCCCCCGCCGCCCCCATCAGGTGCCCCATCATTGATTTGGTGGAGCTGACGGCCAAATTGTAGGCGTGCTTTCCAAAGACGGCCTTGATGGCCGCTGTCTCGTTGACGTCGTTGAGCGCCGTGCCGGTGCCGTGAGCATTGATGTAGTCTACCTCCTCAGGCCTTATGCCCGCTTGTTGCAAAGCCAGTCTCATGGCCCGAGCCATTCCTTCGCCCCCTTCGGCGGGGGCGGCCATGTGGACGGCGTCGGCGGTGGTGCCGTAGCCGATGATCTCGCCGTAAATCCTGGCCCTGCGTTCTGTGGCGTGCTCCAGGCTCTCCAAGATGAGGATGCCTGCCCCTTCGCTCATGGTCAGCCCATCGCGGGTGGCGTCGAAGGGCCGGCAGGCCTTCTCCGGCTCGTCGTTACGGGTAGATAAGACCCCCATGACGTTGAAGCCGGCAAAGACGATGGGAACGAGGGCGGCCTCGCTTCCGCCGCTGATGATGGTATCGGCATCGCCACGGCGGATCATCTCTGCTGCTTCGCCGATGGCGTTGGAGCCGGTGGCGCAGGCTGAGACGATGGCCATGTTGGGCCCCTTGGCCCCGCAGGAGATGGCCACCTGCCCTGAGGCGGTGTCAGGGATCATCATGGGTAGGAACAAGGGACTTACTCGGCGAGGCCCCCGGGCCTGCAACTTCTCGAATTCGGTCAGCAGGGTCTCGATGCCTCCCACGGCGGTGCCGATGACGACCCCTACTCGTTCAGCATTGTCGGCGTTGATGGTCAGCCTGGCATCCTCGAGGGCCTGCCGGGTAGCGACCTCGGCAAACTGAACGAAGCGATCCAGTCGGCGAGCCTCTTTGCGGTCGAAATGCTCTTCAGGGTCGAACTCCTTGACCTCGCCAGCGATCTGGGTCTCGAAAGGCGCGGGATCGAAACGAGTGATCCGTTTGATGCCTGAGCGCCCGTCCACCAAGGCCCTCCAGGTAGTGGGCACATCGTTGCCCACCGGGGTCAGGGCCCCCAGGCCAGTGACCACTACGCTGGTATTATTCTTGGGCAAAGGAACACCTCCTGGCCACTTTTTCACGCTGCTTCAGAAACTCTGGGCCCTTACCCATTTTGAGCTCGGCGCCCCTGTGCTGGCGGCTTGGGGAAGCCGCCACTCAGCTAAACTGGGGAGGAGCGCAATGCTTAAAGTTTATAACACCAAAGAGGCCCAAGAGATGCGCCTGGCCCTGGTTGAAGATCAAACGGCGCTATGCAGGATAGCTAGCAAGAGCGAACCCGTCTTTTCTCCTCCCTCTTCCTCCGACAGAACAAAAACAAAAGGCCTCGCTACGTGTTTTCCACGAGCGAGGCCTTGTCTTTTGCGGGGGGAGTGTACCGTTTTTTCACTAAAACTTTATCTGCTAGTTTTTGGCCTGATGTGAGGCCCGGGTGATTTGCCAGAATAGTCGTCATGATGCATTCTTCAGGCACTACCAACCTTTGAAAGGAGAATGCACCATGATCGGCTTAACCAACTATATCACCGAATGTGATTGGGAAGATGTGTTCATCGCCTGGTACATTGCCGTAGATGAAGCCTATCGCCGACTGTTCCCGCCCGGGAAGCGACTACGGAGACGCGGCCCTGAGCCTGACTTCTCAGATAGCGAGGTCATCACCATCGGGCTCATCTGCGATACCTACTTCCACGGCCATGAGGAACTCACGATGTCCTTTACCCGGCAACATTATCTCCATCTTTTCCCCAGGCTCTTGGAAGACAGCCGCTTTAACCGCCGCCGTCGGGAACTGGCATTGGTCATCGAGGCCGTCCGTCGGCTCCTCCGTGATCAGGAGATTGACCCCAAAGACAGGCTACGCATCGGCGATAGCGCACCGGTGTTTGTGTGCACCTACATGCGCGGTTGGCAATGCACCACGGTCTTCGGACCAGAGTACTGTGGGATAGTGAAGAGCAAGCGGGCCAAGCTGTTTGGATTCCGTTTGCACCTCACCACCACTATCAAGCAGATAGTAGATGAGTGGCTCCTGGCTCCGGCGGCCCACCACGATGTCAAGATCTTGCCCTTCGTCCTGAAAGATTGTGAAGACCTGCAGGTCATTCTGGACAAGGCTTACAATGACGAA
>JBAWAP010000133.1:0-42633 GCA_049589355.1 Anaerolineae bacterium | reverse complement strand
TCTTCCATGGCGCATCGCGCCATCCGTAGGGGGCAGAAACTTGGGCGAGGTTCGTAGTAACAGCTTTAGCTGTCGTTTGGCAGCAAAGGCGACTAAAGTCGCCACTACGAACCAAGTTTCTGAGTAGCATAGCGAAGCAATCCCCTCCATCGTGGGCCGGAGATTGCTTCCCTTCGGCAGGCTCAGGGCAGGCTCTGCTCCGCTCCTCGCAATGACGCTTTGCCCCGTTTACACCTCCAGCCAAAACAATGGGGCTACTCCCCTACCCTCAGGGATCAGCCCCACCCACTTTGGTGGAAGTTCCCCTAGCCTTTCTCGACAAAAGCTGGTATAATATGCTCGGTAGGAAATGGTGCCGAAGGTGGGACTCGAACCCACATGAGGTTATAGCCTCAACGGTTTTTGAGACCGTCGCGTCTGCCTCTTCCGCCACTTCGGCCCAGCAGGTGTTTCTACTTGGGAGAAACCAGGTTTTTCCCCTACTCAAATGGACGCACTGTTGCTTTTGAAGCCTTCCGCAGTGTGGAAAGTCACATTCTCTTTAGCCAAAAACCTGGTTTCTGGACTCCGCTATAAAGTATAAGCTAATAAGCAAATTTAGTCAAGTGAATTTGGATGGAGATGGACGAAAAGGTCCTCATTGACGCCGCGCGCCAGGGCGACGTCGGCTCCTTTAACCAATTGGTGTTGAGCTATCAGAGCATGGCCTACAACGTGGCCTATCGCATCCTGGGTGACCGCGACGCTGCGGCCGATGCAGCTCAGGATGCCTTCCTCTCGGCCTTCAAGGCCATCGGCAAGTTCAGAGGCGGGTCTTTCAAAGCCTGGCTTCTACGCATCGTCACCAACGCCTGCTACGATCAGCTTCGTCTCAAGCAGCGGCGGCCAGTTGCGTCTCTCGATGCCCTCCTGGTGGTTGAACCAGCACCTATCCGATTCCTCACCGATCCTGGAGAGTCGCCTGAGGAATACGCCCTGCGCCAGGAGTTAAGTAGGGTCATCCAGGTTGGCATCGGGACCCTGCCGCCAGATCAACGCGTTGCTTTGATCCTTTCCGATGTCCAGGGGCTGAGCTACCAGGAGATTGCTGAGGCAACCGGGGTCTCTTTGGGTACAGTCAAGTCACGCTTGAGCCGTGCCCGGGGCAAATTGCGAGATTGCCTTCTAGAGCAAAGGGAACTTTTGCCCTCTCGATACCGTCTTAAGAACGAGTGAACATCTAGCCGTTGAACTGGAGCAAGTGATGTTTGACCGCTTAATCAAATCCGAGCATAAACGTGTGGAAGAGATGCTTTCTGCTTACCTGGATGGAGAGCTCTCGCCTAAAGAGCAAGCCACGGTGGAAAAACATCTGGCCCGATGCACCGATTGTGCTCAGAATCTGCACACCCTGCGACAGACAGTGGCCCTCCTGGAACAGTTGCCCCCTGTGGCTGTGCCTCGTTCCTTTGCCATCCGCCCTGTCCAAGCTGCCCGGCGCCCCAGCTTCTTCCAGACGAGGCAGGCCTATGTTTACCTGAGAGCTGCCACCGCTTTGGCGACCATCCTCTTCGCCGTGGTGCTGGCTGGCGATGTCTTTATCACCGGCCTGACTCCCTACCTGGCCCCGGCCAGGGCGCCTGAGGTGATTGAGCGAGAGATGCCAGTGGAGAAGGCAGTGGTTGAGACTGTGGTGGTTGAGAAGGAGAAGATAGTTGAGAAAGTGGTCCCAGTCACCGTAGAGGTGGAGAAGGAGGCAGCCGTCGAGGTCGAGAAAGAAGTTGTAGTTGAGAAAGAGTCTGCCTACGAAGCTACACCCGTGCCCGCCCCTGCCGAGAAGAAGGACGAGTTGGCACTTACACAGAAACCTTTGCCTACTACCCCCGCCGTGGTGGGCACAAAAATAGCTCCAGGTGCTGCCCCCTTATCAACGCCCGAAAGAGAGGCGCTGGCCGAGGTTCCAGTACCTCCTGAAGAAGAAAGAATTGAAGGTATGGCGATTTCAACGACATTGCCAGCAGAAGCCATTATTACGGCGGAGCCTGCCTTCACACCCACAGCCATGCCTACCGCCGTTGCCGAAGTCCTACCCCCAACACCCCTCCCCCAGGAGCCAACCGTCCGGGTTGCTGTCCGTCCTAGCAGGTTAGGATTAGTGCTATTGCGCGTTGTCGAAGCCAGCCTGCTGTCGCTAATCCTCGTTTTAGCTATAGCCACGCTAGTTGCCAAACGTCGTCAGGGCGCGATCTAAAAAGCAACCTCCGGTGGCGTGGGCTGTCAGAGTATAAGACGTCGTGAAACGTGGTGCGTAGTGCGTAAGGCCCAAAACGGAGCACGCAATACGCATCACGTTTTACTTTCTACCCCGCCAAGAGCTAACAATCTGGTTTGATGACTACGTAGCGTATTCTACAGCTCTTGTCTCACGGATGACAGTGACCCTGATCTGGCCTGGATATTCCAGGCTTTCCTCCACCTTTTTGGCGATATTCTTGGAGAGCTGTATGGCGGCCAAGTCATCAATCTCTCCAGGTTTGACCATGATCCTTATCTCGCGGCCAGCCTGAATGGCATAAGCCTGGTCCACGCCATCAAAGGAATCGGCTACTTCCTCCAAGGCCTTAACACGCTTGAGGTAGCTCTCCAGGCTTTCGCGGCGGGCGCCAGGGCGGGCACCGGAGATAGCATCGGCAGCTTCGACTAGGACGGCCTCCAGGCACTGGTACTCTTCTTCGCCGTGGTGAGCAGCGATACAGTTTACGATCTTCTCGGACATGCCCAATCGCTTGGCTATATCAGCGCCGATGGCGGCATGGGGACCATTCACTCTGTGGTCAACGGCCTTACCGATGTCGTGCAAAAGCCCTGCCTTCTTGGCCAGGGCAACATCAGCCCCCAATTCGGCGGCCATCATACTTGCAAGATGAGCCGTCTCCAGCGAATGAGCCAAAACGTTCTGGCCGTAGCTGGTGCGGAACTTGAGCTGGCCCAGCAACTCGATCAGTTCAGGGGGCAGACCGGGCACATCAGCCTCATAAGCTGCCTGCTCCCCTTCCTCGCGGATGACGGCCTCTACTTCCTCCTGAGACTTCTCCACCATCTGCTCGATGCGGCCAGGGTGGATGCGACCATCCAAGATCAGCTTGTTCAAAGCCACACGGGCTACCTCGCGCCGTACAGGGTCAAAGCTGGAGAGGATCACTGCTTCGGGCGTGTCATCCACTACCACGTCCACCCCGGTGGCCTTTTCAATGGCGCGGATATTGCGCCCGCCACGGCCGATGATGCGCCCTTTCATCTCGTCGCCCGGCAAAGGCACCATAGAGACCGTCCTTTCCGCCACCTGATCGGAGGCGAACCGTTGAATCGCCATAGTGATGATCTCCCGGGCTCGACTCTCGGCTTCCTCTTTGACCTGGGCCTCTACTTCCCTGATCACACGGGCCATATCCTGGCGAGCTTCCCCCTCGATGGTCTGTAACAACAGCTCTTTTGCTTCCTCCCTGGTCAAGTTCGATACCCTCTCCAGCTCCTGAACGCTCTTTTGGCGCAGCTTCTCCAGCTCGTTCTGCAGGCGATCCAGCCTGCTCTGGCGTTTATTGAGCTGGTGCTCTCTTCCATCAATGCGTTCCATCTTGTGGTCGGTAGCCTCTCGCTGCCTTTGCAGCCTTTCTTCTTCCTTTTGGAAATCAAGGCGCTTTTTCTTGGCCTCTGTCTCGGCTTGGCCGCGGATCTTCAGGGCCTCGTCCTTCGCCGCCAGGACCAATTCCTTAGACTTAGTTTGAGCCTCAGCCAGCAAACGCTCGGCTCCCGCCTCGGCCGATTCCACCCGTGACCGGCTCAGATATTGGTTGAGCAGATAGCCTAGAATCAATCCGACCAGGAGAGCAATCACAGAACCTGCAATAGTCAAGGTAAATTCGTTCATCCCTCATCCTCGCTTTCATAATATATTTTCACCCTCCGCTCTAAGTTCCTGCCAGGTGCGTTCCACTGCCAGGTTAACCACCTCGTGTGAAAAGCCACGTCGCAACAGGTGCGCACCCAGCTTCTTGCGAAAGGATACCTGGTCCAGGTGAGCCAGCCTGCGGCCTCGTCGCAGGGCGACTCGATAGGCACTTTCTTCCTCGTCGAGATCCATCAGCGCTTGAGCGATTGTATCCTCACTCAGGCCCTTCTGGCGAAGTTCATAGCGTAACATGCGCAAACCGCGCGGATTGAAGCTCTCCCTGTTCTCCACCCAATAACGGGCGAAGGCCAGGTCATCTAACAGCTTGGCCCTCGTTAGGCGCTCGATCACCTCTTCTTCGATGGTAGGGGGTACAGCTTTGCCCTGCAAGTAGCGGCGCAGCTCGGCTTCGCTACGTGGGCGGTAGGATAGAAAGCGCAAAGCGCGGTCGTGGGCCTTCTCAAAAGAATCCCTCTCCTTTAACCCCTCGATGTCCTCATCGGAGAGGACCTGGCCACGCCGCAACTTGGCCGCCTCAATGGCTGCCAAGCTGAAGGCATAGCGACCGTCTAAGAAGACGTTGACCCGCTGGGGGTTCCTCTTTTGGATCTTCAGAGCGGTTATCGTCCCGGCCATAGCCGAATAACTTCCAAACAAAAATAGCCGTGGCAATTGGTTGCCACAGCTATCGCTGAGCTTGCGCGCAGGAGCGCTTATTGCTTCGGCCCGCCCTAAACAACGAGCGAAGAGATCCTCTCTGGTGACAGATATACTTTGTTTAGCAGCATTCGCCGCCAGAATGAATTAACAGGACAAGTAACGCAACATGTTGATTTTGCGATTGCTGCCTTTTGTCACGCATCCGATTCGCCCTTTCGTGGCATTCGCCTCGACTCGGATGAGGGAGGTCGCCTGGGCGAGCTCAATACCAGATGTCCAATGGCACACGCTTTGAACACACGCGTCCTAATCCTTCCGGGAGAGGGTGAAGATGGATTCAGATCTCGCAAGGATAACCTCTATATACTCAGTAGATCCAATCTCGCTTGGCCTGGATCCCTTCGACAAGCTCAGGAAAAGCGCCAGATCCAGGCCAAGAGCGAGGATTTGGCAATCCCCTCAGAGCAATTTGGGATCCACTGATACTCTTGTGCAGGGCAGAACGGCGAAGTTAAGGCTTTGCATGCTGTGCCAATGGGACTCCACTGACATTTCGCAATTGATAGCTGTGGCTCACGAGCCATTGATAAATAGGTCGAAGGCTCCTCTGCCTTCAAGTGATTTGTACATGAGCAGGGGCCATTGGATTTCCCCGCCGGTCCCCTCAGAACGCTCTCAGCAGCGAGGTCAGTCTTCGTTCAACTCCTCAGACGACTCCTCGTCCGCTGAGCTGGGAGAGGCTTCATCAGTGTTTTCGGCTGGAGGCACCTGACTTCTCTGAGGCAGGCCGGTCTTCTCGCGAACTTTATTCTCGATCTCCATGGTCAGCTCACGGTTACCTCTCAAAAATTCCTTGGCGTTCTCCCGGCCCTGGCCCAAGCGGGTCTCACCGTAAGAGTAGAAAGCGCCCCTCTTCTCGACCAGCCCCATCTCGGTGGCCACATCGAGAACATCTCCCACCCAAGAGATGCCTTCGTTGTACATGATGTCGAACTCGGCTGCCCTGAACGGGGGGGCCACCTTGTTTTTCACCACCCGAACCTTGGTGCGATTGCCGATGATCTCTCCCGCCTGCTTGATGGACTGCACCCGTCGCATGTCCAGGCGTACCGAGGCATAGAACTTCAGGGCCTTGCCCCCGGAAGTGGTCTCTGGATTGCCAAAGAGGACCCCAATCTGCATCCTGAGTTGGTTGGTGAAGATCACAGACGTATTGGACTGCTTTATCGCTCCTGAGAGCTTTCTGAGAGCCTGGCTCATCAAGCGGGCCTGCAGACCCATGTGAGCGTCGCCCATCTCCCCCTCGATCTCGGCCCGGGGTACGAGCGCGGCCACCGAGTCAATAACCACCACGTCCACCGCCCCCGATCTTATCAGAGCCTCAGCAATCTCCAGCGCTTGTTCTCCGGTATCGGGCTGGGAGATGTACAAACTGTCTACGTCTACTCCACACTTGCGGGCATAGGTCGGATCCAGTGCGTGTTCCATGTCTATGAAAGCAGCCACGCCGCCCACCCTCTGGGCTTCAGCGACGATGTGTTGGGCGAGGGTGGTCTTGCCCGAAGCCTCGGGGCCGTAGATCTCGGTGACTCTTCCCCTGGGCACGCCGCCTACCCCCAGGGCAATGTCCAGGGAGATGGACCCGGTCGGTATGACTTCCACATCGAGGTGGGTGGCCTCACCTAGCCTTATGATGGCCCCATCGCCAAAACGCTTCTTGATGTTGAGCAAGGTGCTCTCCAATGCCTTCCCACGTCCCTCGTTTACCATATCCCTATCTCCTACATTTAACTTGCATCCCGCTAACCTTTTTATAGTTTACAACAATTATCGAGAAAAGGCAAATCTTGCTTTTCAAACCCCAGCACTGACCGGGGGGAAATCGCCACCAGACCTTTGATGGAGAAACCTGGTTTTTCCTGTCTGAGCAAGCAGATCGTTGCTTTTGGGCTCTTGAGAAGTGTCCAGGTGAATCGGAAAATAAGAGGGCATCGTGGGTGAATCTAGCGATGCCCTCCATCCAAGCCTTTATAAGCCTCGCCCTCATTGGGCAGACTGGTTGGCTTCTGACGCTGTTTGGTTAAACCTTCTCATCAGCCGCGACTTGTAGCGAGCGGCTTTGTTTTTGTGGATGACGCCCTTCTCGGCCGCCTTGTCCAAGGCACTGATAGCGAGTTGAGCCTCTTGCCTGGCCTCCTTGGTCTTTCCCTCAGCGATAAGCCTTCTGGTCTTCTTGACAAAGGTTCGAGCCTGGGAACGAAAAACCCGGTTGCGCTCTCGCTTCCTAGCCGAGCTCCTGATTCGCTTTATAGCTGATCTAGTGTTAGCCAAAACCTCGCCTCCCTTTCCAAACTGCTGTAAGTATACACCATCTTGGCGAATTTGTCCAATTTGCGTACAGGTGCCGGGCACTTTTGGAAGTGCCCGGCACCTCGGTCACCACGAGTACTCATCCATCAGCTTACCATCGGCGTCATATAGGTAAGCAGCGTCGTGGATGTTCCTCCAAATGGCTTCGCCAATACCCCAATAGAAATCGGTGGGTGTATCAATCTCATTACCGCTGTGCAATCTGACGCTTGCTCCTGGGTTCAGAACGAATTCGTGGAAGCTGTACGATTTGTCGGGCCTGCGATCTACGCGCCAGCCCGTCATGTCCACAGGGTGATCGCTCAGATTAGTAAAACAGACATATTCTTCGTTAGGGTTAAGTTGGTCATCTCCAGGCGCATCGAACTGGGAGCAATCTGGGTCAATGATCACCTCACCACGCGATACCTGCGTCTGAACCTCTCCCCACAGCCCTCGTCCAGCTTCCCTGGCCTCTCGCTGCAACTCCAAGAAACGCTCCTGGTATTTGACATCCGGTGGATAGGTTGATACCAGGGCATAACCATGCTGCACCAGGTAGGCATTTACGAAGGTGTCTCCCATGTAGACATAGCGCAAGAGGCGTTCGTACTGATCTGTCTCCGAGACGTCCTTCTCCAGATAGACCGTCTTGCCTTCTACCAGCTCCCGGTTCTTCTCATAGGCCTCCTGAGCATAGTACTCTACCGGCTTGTCAGGATGGTGTAGCTCAGGGGTGTCTATGCCGATGTAGCGAACCTTGTAGCTCTCCCCCTCGATCTCTACCTCGATGGTGTCTCCATCAATGACTCTAGTAACCGAAGCCTCGATAAGGTCGGGCGGCCTGGCCGGCGCTTGCGGCGTTTGCCGACAGGCGGCCAATGAAAGGGCCAATACTATGCAGATGAGAGACAACCTAACGGGCTTTTTCATAACTCTATCTCCATTCAGGCGATGGTTGGCTGGCTATTCAATGTGGATGACATTCGCAGCTCTCAGCATACTTCTGCGTAAGGTAAGAAATTCGTGCTCAGCGGCCGGTCTCAAGATATTCTTGGTTGTTCAGCGCGCCATCTTGCTGGCCAGTTGGGTACAGCAGCCCATCAATTCTGCGCAGTATCTCGCTCAAATCGGGTGGCTCGGTGGCCTCCACACGCCCTTCGATGTGAATGTGGTCGGGGAAAGTGAACACTTCTGGGTGATGTGGCGCGTTGTCGTAACGGAAGCCCAGCGTTCCATCAGCGTGTTGGTAGTGATAGCGGTACGAGATTTTTTCGATGCTTCTCCCACGTTTGATGACCTTTTCCTCGAAGGTCAGAGTCGAGCCATCATAGAAACGTAGCCGACCCCGAACCCGCCCATCCAGCCGAGTGGGCTGCTCGGAATAAAGAAACTGGATCTCCACATCTCCACGTGAGTAGAGAGTAGCGTAAATGCGGGTGAGATACTGATGCATTGCCGCTCTACACCGGGACGGGTTCGATTTCGCGCCAGACAGCTTCTCGTACCAAAGCAGCTTCGACCCGCTTCTTACGCTCCAGAAAGGACTGATAAAGCATTGCCCAGTGCATCACCTCTTGGCTATCTCCCATCTCCCCATGCTGGTATCTCTCGTAGAAGTCGGCTGACTTCATTCCGAATTCTTGCTCCAGTTCGTACAGTTCCTGAGCAAGCTCCACTAGTTCATCAACTGGATTGCTTTTTTCTATCGCGTCGGCTAGCATGCGCTCGAATTCCTCCGGCGTCGGTAGATTATCTTTGGTAAACACCAATCGGGCCATTTTTTCTCTCCTTGTATCTTGGCTATTGGGATTTGGTCAGCAGTGGCTCGATATTGTCCTCTGTGCCCGCCGATCTCAGCGGCCGGTCTTAAGATACTCCATAGCTCGCTCGAGCTGGGGATCCCTACCCTGTAAATAGTCTTCCTCAGTGAAGGGCACCACGATGTCGGGAGTGAGGCCCTCCCCATTGATGGGGTGACGGTCGGGGGTCAGCAGCAAGGCGATGGTTACGTGCAGGCCGGATCCGTCGCTCAGCTCGTGGACACGCTGTACCGAGCCTTTGCCGAAGGTTTTCTCGCCGATGAGCACCCCGCGGCCATGATCCTGAAGGGCCCCCACCACAACCTCTGAGTTGCTGGCGGTGCCTTGGTTAACCAGGATCACAAGGGGGATATCCGTAGCCAAGCCCCCTCGTTCGACGCGGTAAGCTTGCTCTTGGCCATCGCTATACTGCTCGTAGGTGATAATGCCCTCATCCAAGAACTGGCTGGTCACCTCGATGGCTGCGGAGGGAAAAACGCCGCCAGGGTTGTTGCGCAGGTCCAGTATCAAACCCGCTACGTTTTCGTCCATCAGCTCCCGCAAGGTTTCCCTCAATTCCTGGCTTGTCCGCTCGCTGAAGAGGGCAATACGCACATAGCCAATACCATCTTCTAAGACCATCCCGCCCACGGTTGCCAACTCAACCTTGTCCCTGATTACCTCGATCACCAGGGGCTCGGCCTCCTCCTCCCGCATGATGGTAAGGCGTACCCTCGTGCCCTTGGGGCCACGGATGAGGCGCACAGCGTCCTCCAGCGGCATGCCCGTGACCGCCACATCGTCAACCTTGAGGACTACGTCCCCAGCTCTGATGCCTGCCTGCATGGCGGGGGAACCATCAAAGGGTGAAACAATGATCACCTGGTCTTTGTCGTCTACTGACACAATTGCTCCGATCCCTTCGTAGGCCCCGCTCAGCTCGAGCATCTGATCTTCCGAGGTCATGGGTTCCACCAGTATGGTGGCTGGGTCATCGAGGGCCCTCAATACACCCTGGATGGCACCGTAGGTGAATTCCTTGGGATCGGGCAACTCGCCGAAGAACTCCTGCTCTACGATCTGCCATGCTTCCCAGAAGAGATCGAACTGCTCTGGCTCGCCGGCTTTGGGCTGGACTCGGGTAGGGCCAATGAGCTGATCGACTCCGAAACCCGCCAGGAAGGATGCCCCGGCAATTACCGCCACCAACACAATCGCCACTAACGCCTTGAGAAATGTTCGCATTTGCTTTACCCCTCTCAACTGTTTGTAATGCCTATCACTGCCTAGATTATAGCAGATTTGGCCCCGCTTGGCAACAGAGGCAACTGCGAGGGATTGCCCCTACTGTGGCAAGGCCGTTTGACAACGGAGACTGAACCGATATAATAGGGGCCACGCTAGTATCAGTGATCAGTACTCAGTAAACAGTGATCAGTGGTTTATTGATTACTGATAACTGTTTACTGATCACTGGTTATATTGGGAGGAAAGCTTGATAGTAAAGATGCTGTGTGTCGGCCTGCTCCAGACCAACTGCTACATCGTGGGCTGCGAGGATACAAAAGAGGGAGCCATCATTGACCCCGGCGGAGACGCAAAGCTCATCCTGGCCGAGGTGGAACGGCTGGGCCTGAAGATAAAATACGTCATCAACACTCACGGCCACTTCGACCATACGCTGGCCAACAAGGAAGTGGTGAAAGCCACAGGAGCATCCCTGGCCATCCACTCCGCCGACGCACCCATGTTGACCAAGGGCGGCGGAGCCCTCTTTTTCGGAATAATGGGCAAGGCCAGTCCC
Source organism: Anaerolineae bacterium (assembly GCA_049589355.1). Lineage (GTDB taxonomy): Bacteria > Chloroflexota > Anaerolineae > VGOG01 > VGOG01 > JBAWAP01. The sequence continues at coordinate 32,090 of JBAWAP010000133.1, read as the reverse complement.
CCGGCTGACATGATCTTGGATGAAGGCCAGGTGCTGACCGTGGGCAAGATCGAGTTGCAGGTTCTGCACACGCCGGGCCACTCGCCGGGCAGCATCTGCCTCTACAGCGAAGAAGAAGGCGTGCTCTTCGACGGCGACATCCTTTTCAACATGGGCATGGGCCGCTACGACCTGCCTGGCGGCAACTACAGCGTCCTGATGGAATCCATTCAGAAGCTGCTGACTCTGCCCGATGAAACGACGGTCTACCCCGGCCACGGCCCGGCTACAACCATCGGTCGCGAGCGGCGCAGCAACCCCTTCCTCTCGTAGCGCAGGCACCATGGTTACTCCTGCACTCGCCCGTATTTTCTCCCCACGATGGATTGCCCCGTTGGACTGAGGACGAAATCAATGAAGCCCTTGACTTCGCCCGTTGGCTCCTGGCGTGTTACCAGGAAGAGAGGGCGAAACAGGTGGTACTCGCCCCGGCGGACGCTTGTCGGAGTCGGCACCACCTCCTCGATTTTCAGGGCTTTGACCTCCTGAGAGAGATGGCCCATAGATACGTAGCCGATAGCCTCCGGATGCTCCGCCACATACTCGACTACGGCCCGGCTGTTAGGCATAACCACCGCCGTCGGAGTGACCCGCTTCCCCTTCATCACCAGGTCCTCAAAAACCGCCCGCGTCCCCGAACTGTCCTCGCGGCTGACCGTCACGATCTCCCCCGTTTGCCCTCCCACATCCTTCCAGTCCCAGACCCGGCCAAAGAAGACGTCCCTGAGTTGGAGCAACGTCAACCCTTCCACCTGATTCTGGGAGTGGACGACGATGGCGATGCCGTCAAGGGCAATGGGCGTTGACCAGAGCGGTTCGACTTCTGACTCCTTCCACGAAGTCATCCCAATGTCCACCTGGCCCTGGCGAACCAGCTCGATTCCCAGAAGCGAGCCCCCGCCATCCACGGTGATGGTCACATGCTTGTAGCGTCCAGTATAGGCCTGGGCCAATTCCTCTACCAGAGGCTGCATGGAGGTAGAGCCAGCCACCTTGAGGTGAACGGGTTCCGGAAGCTCTACCGGACCTCTATTACAGCCAACAAAGAGCAAGAGGCACATCAGGCAGAGGGCTGGGCCAACACCTTTCCTCGCCAATGCCATTCTAACCTCTCATCAAGAATATGGCCAGAGATGCGATCCCCGCTAACCAGCAGTAAATGGCGAAAACATAGAGCCTGCCCCGTTGAAGATACGCCAGCAGACACTTGATACACAGGTAGCCGCTGATCGCCGCCGCCAGGAAGCCGATGACGAGGGGCAACAACTGGGCTCCGACCGCTCCAGCCTGGAACAGTCCTATCAGTTGCAGAAGCCCGGCCCCGAAGATAATCGGTGTGGCCAGGAGGAAACTGTAGCGGGCCGCCGCTTCCCGTTTGACCCCGCGCAGCAATCCCATGGCTATAGTCGCCCCAGAGCGGGAGATGCCTGGGGCGATAGCCAAGCCTTGAGCCAGGCCGATGAGGACGGAGTCTAGCCAGTTTAGATCGCCCAGCGAACGTTGGCGCTTGCCCAGTCGCTCGCTGGCAGCCAGGATGGCCCCCGTGACCAACAGAAGAGCGGCCACCCGCCCGGGAGACTTGAACAGGCTCTCGAAGAAGTCCTCCCAAAGGAAGCCTATCAGGGCGGCGGGAAGGGTGCCCACGATGATCAGCCAGGCTAGGCGGGCTTCTGTCTGACCCAGATTGCGCTCCACCAGGCTCCTCGCCCAGGCCCTCGCCAGGGCAACGAGGTCGCGCCAGAAGACGACCAGGATAGCCACCAGGGTACCCCAATGGACGACGGTATCAAAGACCAGGCCTGGCTCCGCCCAGTCAAGAAGCCAGGGCACCAGCACCAGGTGTCCCGAACTGGAGATGGGCACGAACTCTGTGGCCCCTTGTAGGATGCCCAGGACGAGGGCTTGAACGATATTCATTCCTCTTGCTCCCTGCTTCTTGCTCTTTGCCTCCTGCTCCTTGCTTCCCTGTTCCGCTGCCTTACTTCGTGGGGGACGATTTCGTAATTGGCCAGGAATTCCTGCTTCAGAGCAGAAAAGGTGCCGGCGAGGATCGCTTCTCTGATCTCCCGCATCAGATTCAGCATGAAGTGCAGGTTGTGCAGGGTGGCCAGGCGAAAGCCTAAGATCTCCTTAGCCATGACCAAGTGGCGCAAGTAGGCCCGGGAGAAGTGGCGACAGGTGTAGCACTCGCACCCCTCCTCAATGGGAGCGGGGTCGTCGGCGTATTGAGCGTTCCTGATGTTGAGGCGGCCAGTGTGAATGAAGAGTGCACCGTTGCGGGCGATGCGAGTGGGCAGGACGCAATCGAAGATGTCAATACCCTGGGCCACACCGCCGAAGATATCCTCCGGCGAGCCAACGCCAAGAAGGTGGCGGGGCTTGTCCTCGGGCAAGAGAGGCACGGTCACCTCCAGCATCTCGTGCATCAACTCCTTGGGCTCTCCCACCGAGAGGCCGCCGATGGAGTGGCCAGTAAAATCCAGGGACGCGATGAACTCGGCGCTTTGGCGGCGCAGGTCGGCGAAAGCGCCACCCTGCACGATGCCGAAAAGGGCCTGGTCGCGGCGAGTGTGAGCGGCCCGGCAGCGTTCGGCCCAGTGGTGGGTGCGCTCCAGAGCCTGGACGTTATAATCGTAGTCCAACGGCTCCGGGCACTCATCGAGGCACAAGATGATGTCCGCCCCCAGCTTCTCCTGGATCTCGATGACCTTCTCCGGAGTGAAGAGGTGCTCGGAGCCATCCAGGTGGGAGCGAAAGGTCACTCCCGTCATGTCCACAGCCCGCAGGTGTGCCAAACTGAAGACCTGGAAGCCGCCCGAATCGGTCATGATGGGCCCATCCCAGCCCATGAAACCGTGCAGACCTCCTAAGCCAGCTATGGTGTCGGGTCCAGGGCGCAAGTAGAGATGGTAGGTGTTGGCCAGGATGAGCGAGGTGCCTAGCTCTTGGAGTTCCTGTGGCGAGACAGCTTTGACCGTAGCCTGAGTGCCCACGGGGGCAAAGACCGGGGTGGGGATTTGGCCGTGCGGGGTATGCATCACGCCGACGCGAGCCCGGCTGCAGGGATCTTTTTTGAGAAGCTCGAAACCAAGCGTCATGGCTTGTTTCTTCCCCTCTTGAGTTTGCGTCTCAGTAAATGGGGCCACACTATGGATTAACCCCCGTCAACAATTATAGCGACGGGGGTTTCCCAATCCGCCAAAGTCCGTACCCACTACCTGATTGACGCCAAAACAGCCAAGAATTCCGACACCCCCATGAGAGGTCACAAGCTTGAAGCGGTGTTCTTTCCACGCTTGCATAAGCGGCATGGTTACTGGACCTTTGAGCAGGCCGCGAACGAACAAGTTGGTATCAATTACTACCTTGGGCATAGATGGCTGTTCGGGCAAGCTCGACTTCGGCATCAACTTCTTCCTCGGTGATAGGATAGTGTTCAACGCAGGCCCACAGGCGAGCCAACAGTTCCTCAAGGCGCTGATTCCACGGTGGTGGCTCAATCGCCCGTCGGATGATTTCTCGCTCCTCGGGCCTCAGTTGATGGACAACGGCCAAAACTTGATCAAGACTCAGATCAATCTCAACCTGCTGTGAAATCACCTTAGGCATAGACATCACCTCCCAGAAACCAATTATACCTCAATTGACCACTCATGGCAAAACTTGATTTGTCAACTCGCCCTAGATTTGCTATACTTCAGGACGAACCGTGTAAATCCCAGGGGAAAGCAGGATCAACAATTGGAAGTTAGAGACACCATGCACGAACGCTTGGAGGAGGCCTGGCGAGTCCGACAGGCAAACTTCCCCTCAGAGATCGAGTTCGTTTATCCGCTCGATACGGCGCTCATCAGCCTCACCGGTCATCACTGCGACCTGGACTGCGCCCACTGCGGCGGGTATTACCTTCAACACATGACCCCTATCTGGCGAGCCGAAGTGGAGGGAGCCAGCAGTTGCCTAATCTCCGGCGGCTGCGATGCCTCAGGGCGCGTGCCCGTGACCCGCTACCTGGAGCAAATAAAAGCCCTCCGCCGGGGGCGCAAGATGAACTGGCACGTGGGCCTCATTGAGGAGGCGGACCTCCTTGCTATCGTCCCCTACACCGATGTCGTTTCCTTCGACTTCGTGGGCGACGACGATACCATTCGTGAGGTCTACGGCCTTGATTGTACTGTCGCCGACTATGTGAGAACTTACCAGATACTTCGCCGACACACCAGAGTGATTCCTCACATCACCATCGGCCTGCGCGGAGGTGCCATCGGCCACGAGCACCCAGCCATGGAGAAGCTCCAAGAGTTGGGGGTAGACGGTCTGGTTTTCATCGTTTTCATACCCACACCCGGCACCCGCTACGCTGACTGCCAGCCGCCTCCCATCGAGGCAGTAGTCAATATCCTGGCCGAGGCCCGGCTGCGTTTCCCCGATAGGCCGCTTCACCTGGGCTGCATGCGGCCCCGCGGCCAGTATCGAGCTAAGCTGGACCCCCTGGCCGTACGGGCCGGCCTCAACAAGATCGTGAGCCCGGCGCGCGAGGCCGTGCAACTGGCCGAGGAGTTAGGTCTGAGCATCGTGCAGAGCCGGGAGTGCTGCGTGTTCTAGCCTAGCCTGGGAATAGGAAAGGGGACAGGTAACATTTGACAAGACAACGCTTTGCCATTATAATAATTCACGTAACTGTTCAGCCATAAGGTGCAACGCACTTGTTCACACGATTTCAATGGCTCGCTTGACCAGATTGCACTTCGACTCAGCTTGATTCTGTGGCAAAAGTGCGTTGCACCTGAGCAGATACTAACTCACCAAGAATCTAATTCTCGCTATCCTCTACTCTTTTCTTAACGATTATAAGTAATCAAAGGCGATGCTTATCCCCTATGTCTTTTGGCCTGATAAGCGATTCGCTTCACGGCCAAAGATTCTCCACTTCCTTCAATCGCTAAGCCCAGAGTATTCTAGTTGCCCAACCGAACTAGAATACTTACCGGCCTTACGCTTTGTCCCTATCTTTGCAGTCAACAGAGATGCCACTAATCAAAAGACAACAAGGAGGTGATAGCGGACACGAAAAGTTGCTGTAGCTAAGGGAATATGGGGCTGTCCTCCCTTCTCTATTTGCAAAGGCCTGGGACGATTCCTGGGCTATAACATGCCATTAGGAGGAGACTCAGATGTTTAAGAAGCTTTTGGTTTTGTTTTTCATGCTGGCCGTGGTCTTGGCCGGCTGTAAAGCCGCGGCGCCAGCGGAGATCAAGATCGGCGTCAATGCCGAAATCACGGGCGGCATCCCGGTGGTCGGAGCTTCGTGCAAGAATGCTGCGGAGATGGCCGCGAAGGAAGTGAACGACGCTGGTGGCCTGGAAGTTGGTGGCAAGAAGTACAAGATTGCGCTGCAGATCGAGGACAATGAGGATAAGGCCGAGTCGGCAGCGGCAGCGGCCCAGAAGCTGAACACCGCCGGGGTATTGGTGCACATCGGTGCTAATGCCAGCCGCAACGCCATCCCTGCCTCTACCGTCTGCGAAGACGCCAAGCTGCCCATGATCAGCCCCTGGTCCACCAACCCCAAGACCACCGCCGGCAAGAAATACGTGTTCCGCGCCTGCTTCATTGACGACTTCCAGGGAGTGGTGGCCGCCAAATTCGCCATCAACGACTTGAAGGCCAACACGGCCGCCGTGCTCTATGACGTGGCCAGCGAGTACAACAAGGGCATCGCCGATATCTTTAAGAAGACCTTCGAGGAAGCCGGAAAGAAAGTAGTGGCTTTCGAGACCTATACCACCGGCGACAAGGATTTCTCCGCCCAGCTTACCAAGATCAAGGCCTCTGGTGGCGATGTCCTCTTCCTGCCCAACTACTACAGTGAAGTGCCGCTGCAGGTGCAGCAGGCGCACAAACTGGGCTACACCGGTACCTGCTTTGGCAGCGATAGCTGGGGCAACCTGGAGCTCATTGGCCTCTGCGGTGCCGATTGCGAGGGGCTCTTCTTCACCACCCACTACGCTCCGGACATCGCCACGCCCAAGGCACAGAAATTTATCAAGAACTACGAAGCTGCCTACGGCAAGACGCCCGATGACGTGGCCGCCCTGACCTACGATGCCTTTGGGCTGGCCTTCCAGGCCATCCAGGCTGCGGGCAAAATTGACCGCCAAGCCGTGCGTGACGCTCTGGCGAGCATCACCAGGTACGAAGGCATCACCGGAGACATGCAGTTCAAGGGCACTGGTGACCCGGTGAAGAGCGCTGTGATCATCCAGATCAAGGGCGGCAAATTCACGTATTACACCTCCGCGGCTCCGTGATAGCTCTTTTGTTGGCCGTCATGTTGTAGATGCCCACAATGTCCATTGAGGACCTCCGCGGTTTTGACCAAACCTCGGAGGCCTGACACCTTGAAGGGTTGGAGGGCAGGGCAATCGCAAGCTCCGCCAACGTAGTCATTGCGAGCCGAAGGCGAAGCAATCTCCAATCCGGTAGGGGATTGCTTCGGCGCAAAAAGCGCGCCTCGCAATGACGGAACGTCGGCTGATCTCACCTGCCGAGCGACTTTGCGATTGCCCTAAGTTGGAGGGTTAGGTGGGTTTCGTGGAAACGAGACCCGCCTAATCCTATTTTGAAACTCCAAAAGTGGGCTGTGGGGGAGAGTTTCCGGTGAAAGAGAGGGCTTAGCATGCAATTTATCATCCAGCAAACACTGAATGCTCTGCAATTGGGGAGCGTGTACGCGCTTATCGCCCTGGGCTATACGATGGTCTACGGCATCCTGCGGATGATCAACTTCGCCCATGGCGATATTTTTATGGTGAGCGCCTATCTGGGATTCTTCGCTGCCTCGTTCCTGCTGAGGTGGACCTTGCATTTGCCTGCGGCAGTCATCTTTGTGCTGACTTTGCTCCTGGCTATGTTGGGCACCTCACTCCTGGCGGTATTCATTGAGCGGGTGGCCTACAAGCCTCTCCGCCAGGCCCCGCGCATCTCGGCAGTGATCACGGCGCTGGGTGTGGGACTCTTCCTGGAGAACTTCACTCTGGCCACCATCGGCCCGGAGCCGCGTATCCTGCCCCAGGTGGTCCCGGTCATCAACTTTAACGTGGGAGGGGTAGCCATTTCCACTATCCAAATCATGATCCTGGCCATCTCTGCCGTTGTGATGTTCATCCTGGATACCATCGTGCGCAAGACGATGACCGGCATGGCTATGCGGGCTATCTCCTTCGATAAGACGGTCGTGCCGTTGATGGGCATACCCACGGATCGTATTATTTCCATCACCTTCGCCCTGGGTTCTTCGATAGCGGCCGTAGGCGGGATACTCTACGGCATCGCCTACATGATAGATCCCTACATGGGCATCCGCATCGGCTGGTGGGCCTTCATCTCGGCTGTGGTAGGGGGCATCGGCAACATCCGCGGGGCCATGATCGGCGGCTATATCCTGGGCTTTGTAGAGATTTTCGTGGCTGCCTTTTTACCCTCCACCTACCGCGACTTCGTGGCTTTCACCTTGCTCCTGCTCCTCCTGGTGTTCAAGCCCACGGGTATCCTGGGCATGCCGGTGGTGCAACAGAAGGTATAGAGATAGAAACCATGAAGAGACGTTGGCTGCTCCCTCTGATCTTGACGTTGCTTTTCCTGTTGTCCATTTTGCTCCCCCAGTTGGGTGTCCTCAACCTTTATCTGCAACAGGTGATCATGTATGTGGGGATTAACATCATCCTCACCATCAGTCTGAACCTGGTGAACGGCTACATGGGGGAGTTTTCGGTGGGACATGCGGGCTTCATGGCCATTGGGGCCTATGCCTCCTCCCTGCTAACGGTGTTGGTTTTCCCCAGGTCGTGGGGGCCTTTCGTTTTCCCACTGGTGCTGTTCCTCGGCGGTCTCGCCGCCGCCCTGGCGGGTTTGATCGTGGCCTTCCCCTCCTTCAAGACCCGGGGTGACTACCTGGCCATCGTGACCCTGGCCTTCAATATGATCATCAAGAGCGTGCTGGAAAACATTGATGCCATTGGCGGCCCCCGTGGTTTCATGGGCATGAGCAAGTTGACCAACGTCGCCTGGGTTTACCTCTGGGTGCTCATCACCATCTTCGTCATCCGCAATTTCGTCTTCTCCAGTTATGGGCGAGGCATCCTCTCCATCCGCGAGGACGAGGTGGCCGCCGAGCTGGTCAGCGTGAATACCCGCCAGGCCAAGATACTGGCCTTCGTGATCTCCTCCTTCTTCGCCGGGATCGCCGGGGGCCTCTTCGCTCACGTGCTGCAATTCATCAATCCCAAGAGCTTCACTATTCTTAAATCCACCGACGTGTTAGTGATGGTCTATCTGGGAGGCACGGGCAGCATTATGGGTTCCGTACTGGGAGCCTCCATTTACACGATCCTGTTGGAGCTGCTGCGGCCCCTGGGAGTCTGGCGCTGGGTGGTAGGCCCCCTGTTGCTGGTCATCTTGATGGTCACGCGCCCTCGGGGTATCATGGGCCTGCGGGAGGCGCGCTGGCTCATCCCTGCGGAGGAGGCGCAGGCAGATGCCACTGCTACGAGTTAACGGCCTCAGCCATTATTTTGGCGGCTTGAGGGCCGTATCCAATTTCAACCTCGATCTGGAACCCGGCGAGCTGGTGGGCATCATCGGCCCGAATGGGGCGGGCAAAACCACGGTCTTCAATCTCATCACGGGCGTCTACCGACCCACTGAGGGGCAAATCTTCCTCAATAGCCACAATTTGGTGGGCCTGCAACCCCATGAGATCATCAACAAGGGCATCGCCCGTACCTTCCAGACCATCCACCTGTTCAAAGACCTGAGCGTGCTGGACAACGTGCGCATTGCCTGCTATGCACAGGTTCGGTACAGCCCGTGGTCTTCCCTCTTCCACACCAAAGGGTACCACGAGCAGGAGCGGAAGATCCGTGAGGAGTCGCTGCGCCTGCTGGGCATTTTCAATCTGGGCTCTTATGTCCAGGCTGAGGCGAAGAACCTGCCGTACGGTGAGCAGCGGCGTCTGGAAATCGCCCGGGCGCTGGCAACCAGGCCCACGCTCCTGCTGTTGGACGAGCCAGCGGCGGGGATGAACCCAGGGGAAATCCAGCGACTGATGGAGCTCATCCAGTGGATTCGCCGCGAGTTCAACCTGACGATCATCCTGATCGAGCACCAGATGAGAGTAGTCATGGGCATTTGCGAGCGCATCCAGGTGCTGGATTTCGGCGAGACCATTGCCGAGGGCAAGCCCAAGGAGATCCAAAACCATCCCCGGGTGTTGGAAGCCTATTTGGGAAAGGTGGTGGCGGGATGACTACGAACGCACCTCTTCTCTCCGTCCAGGACCTGGTCGTATCGTACGGCAATATCCGGGCCTTGCGTGGCATCTCCTTCGAGGTGCACGAAGGGGAGATCGTGACCCTCATCGGGGCCAACGGTGCTGGCAAGTCCACCACCCTGCGGGCCCTCTCTGGACTGATCCCTATTGAGAGCGGCAGCGTTATCTTCGACGGCAAAGACCTGCGAGCCTATCCCCCCCACCGTATCGTCGAGTTGGGCATCTCCCATGCGCCGGAGGGCCGGGGCATCTTCGGCACCCTGACGGTGATGGAGAACCTCAAACTGGCCACCTACGCCCGCCGGGACAAGGACGAGATTCAGAAAGATTACCGGCGCGTCTTTGGCCTCTTCCCCCGATTGGAGGAGCGCAAGAACCAGATTGCGGGGACCCTCTCCGGGGGTGAACAGCAGATGCTGGCAGTGGGCCGCGCCCTGATGACCCGTGGCCGGCTGATGCTCCTGGATGAGCCCTCAATGGGCCTTGCTCCCATCCTGGTGCAAGAGATTTTCCGTGTCCTTCAAGAGATCAACCGAGCGGGCACCACCATCTTGCTAGTGGAGCAGAATGCGAGCATGGCCTTGCGCCTTGCCCAGAGAGGGTATGTGTTGGAAACCGGAAACTTGGTGCTGGAGGGGAGCTCCGAGGGACTGGCTGAAAATCCAGAGGTAAAGAAAGCTTACCTGGGAGGATGAACAGTAGCCAGTAGCCAGTCATCAGTGATCAGCTATCAGTTATCAGACAACTGATTACCAAACACTGATGACTGATCACTGGTAACTGATCACTGAACAATGGACCTGGTTATCCAAAACGGCACCATCGTCACCGCTACTGAGACCTATCAGGCCGACATCGGCATTGAGAAGGGCGTCATTGCTCTCATCGGGCAGCCCTCCCTCTTTCCCCCCCAAAGCGGTGCCCTGAGCTTGTCGAAGGGTTGGGGGGGAGGAAGGGGGGGTGAGGTGATTGACGCGACCGATAAGTACGTCCTGCCGGGCGGCGTTGACGTCCACGTTCACCTGCAGATGACCATCGGCGAGATCACCTCCAGCGATGATTTCACCACGGGCACTATCGCCGCTGCCTGCGGGGGCACGACCACGCTCATAGACTTCATTGACCCCAAACCGGGCCAGAGCCTGCACGATGCGGTGGCTGACCGGCGTGCGCAGGCCGATGGATGCGTAGCCATTGACTACGGCTTGCACCTGACAGCTACCAATGCCCGCCCCGAAACGCTGGCCGAAATAAAACAACTGGCTTCCGCTGGCTACACCAGCCTCAAGCTGTACACCACCTACCCGGCCCTGATTGTTAATGACGACCAGATGCTGAACCTCATGGCTGTGGCCGCCACTTGCGGTGTCCTCCCCATAGTACACACCGAAAACCATTGGATTATCGAGTATCTCAAGAAGAAGCTGCTGGCTGAGGGTAAGACAGAACCCCGCTATCACCCTCGCAGCCGGCCTCCCCTGGCCGAGGCTGAGGCAGCCAACCGAGTCCTCGCTCTGGCCCAGCTCACGGAGTGCCCCGTTTACCTGGCCCATCTCACCTGTCGGGAATCCTTGGAGGTTGTGCGAAGACACCAGGCCCAGGGACAGCCCGTCTACGGCGAGGTGTGCACCCAGCACCTGATCCTCTCCGAGGACGAGTACGAACGGCCGGGGTTCGAGGCTGCCAAGTTCGTGCTCTCCCCACCCCTCAGGGACAAGTCCAACTGGGAACCCCTTTGGCACGGCCTGGCCACCGGCACACTACAAGTCATATCCACCGACCACTGCCCCTGGTATTTCGCTACTCACAAACAGCGAGGTCGGAACGACTTTACCCAAATCCCCAACGGCGCGCCTGGCATAGAGACCCGTGTGCCCCTCATCTACCACTTCGGGGTAAACGAGGGCCGCCTATCAATCAATAAATTCGTGGAACTGGTGTCCACTGCTCCCGCCAGGCTCTTTGGCCTCTGGCCCCGCAAAGGCACCATCGCCGTCGGCTCCGATGCCGACCTCGTGATCTTCGATCCCCACCAGGAGCGCACCTTGACCACAGAGAACCTGCATACGAACGTGGACTACAGCCCCTACGAACACATTACGGTCAGAGGCTACCCGGTGATGACCCTCGCTCGCGGCAAGGTCATCGTCAAAGACGACGAGTTCGTGGGTCAGGTGGGAGCGGGACAGTTCCTGGAGAGACAGCCCTTTTCAATGGAGCAAAGGAGCAAGAAACAAAGGAGACAAGGAGACAAGGAGACAAGGAGACAGGGAGAAGGAGGAGCGGGAGAGATCACCTTGTCATCCCCTCTCCTTGTCTCCCCCTCTCCCCCTCTCCGTGTCTCAGAAAGCTCCCCCGCTCCCTTGACCTGGGCCGAGATAGACCTGGACGCCATTGCCCATAACGTCCGAGAACTCAAGCGGCTCATTGGGGAGAAGACAGAGCTGATGGCCGTGGTCAAGGCCAACGGCTATGGCCATGGTGCTGTACCAATAGCCGAAGCAGCCTTGGATAATGGGGCTAGTAGCCTGGCGGTGCATCGCACTTTGGAAGGCGTCCAATTGCGCCAGGCGGGGATCGCAACTCCTGTTTTGATCATGGGCTACACCCTACCGGCCGAGGCGGAGACCATCGTCCGCTGGGACTTAACCCCCACGGTTAACACCTCAGAACAAGCCCAGGCCCTTTCCACTGTGGCTTCTCACCCCCCCTTCATCCCCCCCAAAGCCTGCCCTGAGCAAGGTCGAAGGGTTGGGGGGGAAAGAGGGGGGGCGCTCCCTATCCACGTCAAGGTAGATACAGGATTGGGTCGCTTCGGGCTCCTGCCCGAGGAAGTTGTGGACTTCGTTCAGGCCATATCCAAATTGCCCGGCCTCATCCTTGAAGGCATCTACACTCACTTCGCCGTGGCCGATGCGGCGGACAAGGCGTACACTCTTCAGCAATTCGAGATCTACCTGGAAGTGGTAAAGAGGCTAGAGGAAGCGGGTTTCACTGTCCCCATCAAACATGTGGCCAGTAGTGCAGCCACTCTGGACCTGCCAGAGACCCACCTGGACATGGTGCGCTGTGGCATCGCTCTCTACGGCATGCGCCCCTCAATTGAAGTGGAGCCAGCCATTTCCTTACGTCCTGCCATGGCCCTCAAGAGTCGGGTGGCCCGAGTGCGCACCCTCCCCCCTGGTTCCTCTATCAGCTACGGCTGCACCTATACCACGAGTGAACCTACCCTCGTGGCTCTGGTGCCCGTCGGCTACGGCGACGGCTACCGTCGCCGTCTCTCCAACAGAGGGCAAGTGCTCATCCGCGGTCAGCGCGCCCCCATCGTAGGACGGGTTTGCATGGATCAATTTGTGGTGAAGGTCAGCAACATCCCCAACGTGCAGCAGGATGACGAGGTGGTGCTCTTGGGACGGCAAGGCGACGATGAGATCAGCGCTGAGGAAGTGGCTACCTGGGCCGAGACCATCAACTACGAGGTGACCACCAGCATCTTGCCGCGAGTGACCAGGGTCTACCTCAAGGGCGGGCAGATCGTGGCTGTGCACCCTCTCGTCGAGACTCAGTACACCGCAACAGCGTGATGTGAGGGAGTTGAACTCAGCGTGATGTGAGGGAGTTGAACTCCCGAACGGAGGGCACGGAGTACAACTCCTCGTCATCGAATTGACTCGGTAGTTCACCTTTGACAAAAAGCGGGGCGCGGTCTATAATCTCTAATACCCAATATCCCCCAAGATTAGGTGAGCTCGATATGCCCGGTTCACAGGTTTTCCTGGTGATAATGATAGGCTCCGGCGGGAATAGCGAGGTGGAGAGGATGGTGGCCCTGGCTCGTCAGGCCATAACCCTCGACACCGTGGAGAGAGCCCTCACCGTTGAAGCCATTGGCCGAATTGTGATCGCCACCGATTCCGCTTCCCTGGCTGAAAGCCTGCGAGGGAAGCTGGTGCAGATCGAACTGGGGACACCCGGAGAGGAATTTCACTTCGGACAGCGATTGCAAGAACTGATCACCGAGCAGGGCATGGAAAAGGTCTTCTACATAGGGGGTGGAAGCGGCGCCCTGCTCTCCAGCGAGGACATGGGCCACATCGCTGAGACGCTCCTCTCCACCGACGAGCTCGTTATCGCCAACAACTTCTACTCGACCGATTTCGCTGCCTTCGCCCCTGCTCAAGCCATCGAATCCATAGAACCCCCGGCTGTTGACAACGACCTCGCTTGGCTTTTGGTGGAGCAGGCCGGCCTGCCCTGCAAGGAGTTGCCTCGCAACGCCGCCACCCAGTTGGACGTAGACACTCCCACTGACCTGATGACTTTGAAGCCCCACCCTGGCGTGGGGCCTCACACCCGGCGCTATCTGGACAGCCTGGAGCTAGACACCTCCCACATTGAGCGAGCGCTGGAGTACCTCACCGACCGAGACGCCGAGGTTCTGGTGGCGGGTCGGGTGTCAGCCTCGACCTGGGCCTACTTAGAGGGGGAGACCGCCTGCCGGGTGCGCCTGTTCGCCGAGGAGCGGGGCATGCGAGCCAGTGGCCGCCAGGCACGGGGCGAGGCATTGTCACTACTGGGGTTTTATCTAGAGGAGATTGGGCTGGAGAGATTCTTCGCTACCCTGGCGAAAATGAGCCAGGCCGCCTTTCTAGACAGCCGTGTCCTCTTTGCCCACCTGGGAATCTGGCCGCCTGCTGCTGATCGTTTCTACTCCGACCTGCGCCAAGCGGTGAAGATTAACGACCCCTGGGTGCGCAGTTTCACCGAGGCGGACATCGCAGCCCCCATTCCCATCGTCCTGGGCGGCCACTCCCTGGTCTCCGGCGGACTGTACGCCCTAGTGGAGGCAGCCTGGGCCAGGGGTGAGGATTTGCCGAGGCACGTGGAACAAAAGTATAATTCGGAGGTGATAAAATGTCTGAAGTAATCACAGCCATTTATGAAAAGGGAGTGTTAAGACCGTTGGAGGAACTTCCCTTAGAGGAACGCCAGCAGGTAGTGCTTAAGATAATCACAAAGGGAAGCGTTGTCCAAGAGACAAAAGCGATGTTTAAGATCGCCCCCCAGACATTAAGAGAGATAGCCGAAAGGGAGGGGCTATTGGAGTGGGGCGAGTGAGAACCTTAAGCCAAATCCGCCCAGGTCATAAAGTCTTCTTTGATGCGAACATATGGAGCGAGCAATGGAGAAACACGGTCTTAAGGTCGGCGCAAAAGGCCGATTGCTTCCAGCGGAATTTAGGCCATAAAAAGTGGGCTAGGCATTAGAGCTGCTTGACCTGAAGCAGCCTGGTGGCATGCCAAAGCTTTTTAAGCATAATCAAACAAAGGAGTTTGGACAAATGAAGAAAAAACAAAACCAAGAGTATTGGGACCTCGTCTTCGGCAAGGATCTGGCCGAGGTGGATCCCGATGTGGCCGACCTGATCGCCTTCGAGGAGGAGAGGCAGGCCAGGAAGTTGATCATGATCCCCTCCGAGAGCTACTGCCCGAAGCCGGTTCGCGAGGCATTAGGGAGCGTTTTTAACAACATCTACGCCGAGGGCTATCCCCGCCTGCAGATGACCAGGGACGAGATAGAACTGCTGCTCCAGTTCGACCACGAGCTTGCCCAGTATAGGCGCTACGCGGACAGGCGGTTCTACAAGGGGGTTGACTACGTGGACCTCATCGAGTGCCTGGCTCAGAGGCGGGTCGCCGAATGTTTCGCCAACGAGAGGGTTAGCGCCGACCAAATCTACGTGAACGTCCAGCCCCTCTCAGGCTCGCCTGCCAACCTGTCAGTCTACGAAGCCCTCCTGAATCCAGGCGACACCCTCATGGGCCTGGCCCTCCCCCAGGGCGGCCACCTCACCCACGGCAGCCCCTTCAACATCTCCGGGCGCCGTTACAACGTCGTCTCCTACGCAGCCAGTAGAGCCACTGAGAAGCTGGACTACGACGAGATCATGGAGCTGGCCCTCCAACACAGGCCCAGGATCATTGTGGCCGGATACACTTCCTACTCCTGGGCCCCCGACTGGGAGAAATTCAAAGAGATAGCCGACGCCGTCGGGGGGCTGCTCATGGCCGACATCGCTCACACGGCAGGATTGGCCATAGCGGGGGCCTATCCGAATCCCGTAGGCATTGCCGACATCACCACCTTCACCACCCACAAAACCTTCTTCGGCCCCCGCGGAGCGGTGATCGTGACCACCGATGAGGACCTGGCCGAGCTGATTGACAACGCCGTCTTCCCCGGCGAGCAGGGCGGGCCGCACGTGCACAAGTTCGCGGCCATAGCAGTTGCCGCCAAGATCGCTCAGACCGAGGAGTACAAGCGCCTGCAATATAAAATCGTGGAGAACTGTGTAGCCCTGGCCGAAGGGCTTCAAAGGCGCGGCCTGAAGCTGTCCTACGGCGGGACGAACACCCACCTCCTGGTGGTTGACCTCAACCCCCTCAAGTCCGCCGACGGCTTCCCTCTCAAGGGCGAGATAGCGGCTCGCATCCTGGACCTGGCGGGCATCGTCGTCAACAAGAACACCATCCCCGGCGATACCGACGCCAGCGAGGCCAGCGGCATCCGCATGGGGACGCCCTGGCTCACCCAGCGCGGGATGGGTGAAGTGGAGATGGATAAGATCGCGGAGCTCATCCACCGCATCATCGTCAACATCAAGCCCTTCACTTACACGGGACTAACCGGGCCGCTGTGGAGGGGTAAGATAGACCTGGACATCCTAGAAGAAGTGAAGCTCGAAGTGGAAGAGCTGGCCAGAGGAGCAGAGGTCGAGATGCCGGCCCAGGGAATAGGCTACCCCCACTACTATTTCCTGCGTCAAACGTCAAACGTCAAACGTGAAACGTCAAACGTCAAACGTCAAACGTCAAACGTAAAAGCGGCACTTATTGACCTGAGCGACATGGGGCTCTTGGAAGTGATAGGCGAGAGGGCCATGCCCTTCCTACAGCAGGTATCCACCAACGACGTGTCGAAGCTACATCCTGGCGAGGGCCAGCGTTCCTTCCTGCTGGACGCCAAGGGGCAGCTCATTGATAGCATCTCCATCCTGCGCCTTGAGCCCGACAAGTGGGGCCGCGATCACTACATCGTGATGACCAACCCCGCCAACACCGAGCGAGTGAAGGCCTGGTTCCGCGGCCTGGGCGACGGGTACATCCTGTTCGACGAAGACGACATCTTCCGCAAGGTCGAGGGGCCGGTAGTGGTGAGGGATTTATTGGAAGTTGGAAGTTGGAAGTTGGAGGTTGGAAATGGGACATATCCAATCTCCAATATCCAATCTCTACTCTCCAATCTCCAACCTCCAATCTCCAACCTCCAATCTCCAACCGGCCTCTCGCTTTACAAAGCAGGCCATTATTCCTTGTTCCACGTTTCCAAGCCCTACTTCGTGGGACAGAAGAGCCTGGAAAGCGTCAGGCCTGCTGTGAAGAAAGAGGAATGGCAATGGGAAGAGGAAGAAGGTGAACCCAAGCGAACTCCCCTCTACGAAGAGCATTTAAAGCTCACTAAGAAGGTCATACCCTTTGCCGGATGGGAGATGCCTGTCTGGTACACTGGTGTCAGCGAGGAACACAAAGCCGTGAGGGAAACGGCCGGGCTCTTCGACGTCTCTCACATGGGCACGGTCGAGGTGGCCGGTGAACACGCCACCAGCTTCCTGGACTTGGTCACTTCTAACTACGTACGCTGGATAGGCGACGGCCAGACCCAGTATGCCTACCTCCTTGACCCCGACGGCAACGTAATTGACGACGTGTTCATCTATCGTCGGGCAGCCGACCGCTACATGCTGGTGGTCAACGCCTCCAACGCCGAGAAGGACCTGGCCTGGCTGAACGCCGTCAACTCTGGAGAGTACCTGATAGATCGTGAATATCCCGACCTGGAGATCGAGGGGAAAGCCATCATCAGGGACCTGAAGGATCCCTCGTCCGGGGAGGATCAGAGAGTTGACCTGGCTATCCAGGGCCCCAATTCCCTGGCCATACTCCAGAGCCTGACCGACGACACCTGTACTGAGCCTAGCCGAAGTAAAGGGCTACGAACAAAACTAGCCAGAATCAGCAGAACCGAGTTCATCGAGACGGAGCTGGCGGGCATAGAGCTCATCGTATCCCGTACCGGCTACACAGGGGAAGACATCGCCTATGAGCTCTATCTGCACCCCGATAACGCGGTTAAGATGTGGAATCTGCTCTTGGAGAAGGGAAAGGATTATGGCCTAAGGCCAGTGGGCCTGGCCGCGAGAGACTCCACTAGAACCGAGGCAGGCTTGCCATTGCACGGACACGAGCTGGCCGGGCCATACGACATCTCTCCCATTGAGGCGGGCTTTGGTTCCTACGTGAAGTTTCACAAACCCTACTTCATCGGCAGGAAGGCCCTCCTGGAGAAAGAGGCCACCAGGACCATGGAGCTGATTCGCTTCCGGATGAACGAGAAGGGGGTGAGGATGGCTAAGCTGGGGGACCTCGTCGTTGATAGGAGGGGCAAATACATAGGCCGCGTCACCAGTTGTGCTCTAGATACTGAAGGATTGCAAATCGGTCTGGCCTATGTGGACAAGAAATACAACCGGGAGGGAGCGCAGATAGGGATCATCCCCGTTCCCCACGACAAAGTCCCACCGACAAAGCCGGTGGAAGAGCTGGCTTTGGGGGACAAAATGCTCCTCCAGGAAGGGGCCACAATCCTCACTCGCTTCCCTTCGGAAGAAGAGGCTTGGAAGAAAAAGCCGCCTCAAGAATAGCTTCCTAGCAAGGAAGGAGTTCAGCGTATACGTCAGGGTGGGGGCAACCCTTCGCGGTTGCCCCCCTCATAATGGGTAGCAGCCCAACCGTGTTATGCGCCAAAACGATCACAATGGCTCAGAACGGCCAATGCGATTGGCCTTCTACCCCTATATCAGAATTCCAATAAAGGAAAGGAGATTCAAAGATGAAAATCGACAAGGATTGTCGCTATACCGAGACCCACGAATGGGTACGCATCGTCGGCGACCTGGCCACGGCTGGCATCACCGACTACGCTCAGTCTCAGCTCTCCGATATCGTCTATGTTGAGCTGCCTGAGATAGGCGATGCTTTCGACAAGGGCGAGGTCTTCGCTGCTGTGGAGTCGGTCAAAGCTGCTTCCGACTGCTACATGCCTATGGGCGGGGAGATCACTGAGATCAACGAGGAGCTATCTGATTCCCCTGAGCTGGTCAACGAAGACCCCTTCGGCAGTGGCTGGTTCATCCAGTTCACCCCCAGTGACCCCTCACAGCTAGACGACCTGATGACCCCTGAGGCATACCAGGAGCACGTGGCCAAAGAAGAAGGAGGACACTGATGCCCTATACCCCACACACTGACTCCGACCGGGCGGCGATGCTGGCCGAGATCGGGGTAGAGGCCATCGGCGATCTCTTCCTAGATGTGCCAGAGAGCGTGCGCTATCCTGAGCTAAAGCTTCCCGACCCTCTATCGGAGGTGGAGATCCTGCGCGAACTGAGGGCTATCGGCGAGGAGAACGCTGACCTCGACCGCTACGCTTGTTTCCTGGGCGCGGGGGCCTATAACCACTTCGTGCCCAGTGTGGTTGGCCACATCGTCGGTCGCTCGGAGTTCTACACCGCCTACACTCCCTACCAGCCTGAGATCAGTCAGGGCACGCTGCAGTCTATCTTCGAGTATCAGAGCATGGTCTGCGCCCTCACGGGCATGGAAGTCGCCAATGCCTCCCACTATGATGGGGCCACCAGCTTAGCCGAAGCGGCCCTCATGTCGGTGGGCGTCTCCCGTGGTAAGCGAAAAAAGATCATTGTCTCTCCCGCAGTGCACCCTGAGTACCGGGCCACCCTGCGCACCTACACGCCGGGCCCAGACCTGAAGGTGGTAGGCGACGAAGATCCAATATCCAATATCCAATATCCAATATCCAATATCCAACTCGACGATGATACCGCCTGCCTGATCATCCAAAATCCAGACTTCTTCGGCCAGTTGGAGGAAGCCAGTGAACTGGACCAGTTGGCCGAGGCAGTGCACGCTGCGGGAGCGCTCCTGGTCGTTAACGCCGACCCCATCTCCCTGGGCCTGTTCACACCCCCCGGCGAATATGGGGCCGACATCGTGGTAGGTGAGGGGCAGCCGCTGGGCAACCCACTTAACTTCGGCGGGCCCTATCTAGGCCTCTTCGCCTGTCGGGAGGATTACATGCGCAAGATGCCCGGGCGACTGAGCGGCGAGACGGTGGACACCGAGGGGCGCCGGGGCTTCGTCTTGACCCTGGCGACTCGTGAGCAGCACATCCGCCGTGAGAGGGCCACTTCCAATATCTGCACCAACCAGGCCCTCTGTGCTCTTGCAGCCGGGGCTTATCTGGCGGCCATGGGAAAGAGTGGGCTGCGCAAGGTGGCCGAGCTTTGCTATCACAAAGCTCACTATGCTGCCAGGCAGATCGCTACCATTCCCGGCTTCGATCTGGTAGGGGATAAGCCCTTCTTCAAAGAGTTCGTCGTCCGCTGCCCCAAGCCGCCTGGCGAGATCAACGAAACGCTCCTAGAGCGGAACATTGTTGGCGGCTATGACTTAGCCTGCGACTATCCCCAGATGGAGAATTGCATACTCTTTTGCGTGACGGAGATGAACACCAGGGCTGAGATAGATCGCCTGGTGGAGGCTTTGGAGGAGGTGGCACCATGACCGAGCCTTTGATATTCGAGATCAGCTCGCCAGGCCGAACCGCAGTGTTCCTACCGGAGCTTGACGTGCCTGAGGCTGAGCTGCCGGAAGAGCTCTTGCGAGAAGACCTCCCTCTGCCCGAGGTCAGCGAGGTGGACCTCATACGCCACTATGTGCACCTTTCCCAGTTGAACCACGGCGTGGACATCGGCTTCTACCCGCTTGGCTCCTGCACCATGAAGTATAGTCCCAAGGTCAACGAGGAGGCGGCGAAGCTCCCTGGGTTCACGCGCACCCATCCCTATCAAGATCACTGCACCGTCCAAGGCAACTTAAAGCTCATGTACGAGCTGCAGGAGTACCTGAAGGAGATTGGTGGCTTCGCCGCGGTGAGCCTGCAGCCAGCGGCAGGGGCTCACGGGGAGTTCGCTGGAGTCCTGATGATGCGAGCCTATCATGAGGAGCGAGGTGACACCAAGCGCACCAAGGTGCTCATCCCCGACTCGGCTCACGGCACCAACCCTGCCACCTCTGCCATGAGTGGCTACCAGGTGGTGGAGATCAAATCCGACGAGCGAGGCAACGTGGATCTGGGAGAACTCAGAACCCACTGCGACGAGACAGTGGTGGGCCTGATGCTCACTAACCCCAACACTCTGGGCCTCTTCGACGAGCACGTTTTGGAGGTCTCAGAGATCGTCCACAATTGTGGCGGCTTGATGTTCGGCGATGGGGCCAATGTGAACAGCATCATGGGCATTGCCAGGCCGGGTGAGTTGGGCATTGACGTGATGATGTTCAACCTACATAAGACCTTCTCTACCCCTCATGGTGGTGGGGGGCCAGGGGCAGGGCCCGTCGGTGCTTCAGAGCGACTGGCAAAATACTTGCCCGGCCCAATCGTTGTCAAAGGAGCAAAGGAGCAAGGGAACAAGGGAGCAGGAACAAGCAATATCCAATCTCCAACCTCCAACGTCCAACCTCCAACCTCCAACGTCCAACCTCCAACGTCCAACCTCCAACTGTATCACCCGGAGATGCCGGAGGCCTCCATCGGCCGGGTCAAAGCCTTCTACGGCAACTTTGGCGTGTTCATCAAGGCCTACACCTACATCAGGATGCTGGGAGCCGCGGGCTTGAAGCAGGTCAGTGAAGACGCCGTGTTGGCTGCCAACTACCTCCTGGCCAAGCTCAAGAAGGTTTACCCGCTGCCCTACGACCGCATCTGCATGCACGAATTTGTGCTAGCGGGGCCCTTGCCGCAGGCTACCGACATCCACACGTTGGATATCGCCAAGCGGTTGATGGACTACGGTTTTCACCCACCCACCGTCTACTTCCCCCTCATCGTGCCTGAGGCCCTGATGATCGAGCCCACCGAGACCGAGAGTAAGGAGACCCTGGACGCCTTCGCTGAAGCCATGCTCAAAATCGCTGAGGAAGCACAGGAGAACCCCGACCTCCTGCACGAAGCACCACACAACGCCCCCGTCACTCGCCTGGACGAGGTTAGAGCGGCCAGGCAGCCGAAGTTGCAGTGGAAGCCTGGTTAGAATTGCGGTTGGTCAGCGATTACGAAAGAGCCCGATGTTGAAAGACAAAGGGCTCTTCCCAAATTCCTCTGTGCAGATACGAACGAAGCCGCCCGACAAACCTGGGCGGCTTACTTATCAAGGTGGGCGAAACAGGACTTGAACCTGTGACCTCTTCCTTGTAAGGGAAGCGCTCTATCCAACTGAGCTATTCGCCCCTCAACTGTCATTATACTGCGAAGGATTAGAGTTGTCAAACCACGTTATCACCTGTCCCAAGTATGCAACGCTCGCGCTGATTGCTAATTTGACAATTCGTGCTATTGTGTTATACTCTTAGACGAAAACGCAACTCGTCCGACGATTTACCTGTTGTAAAAGAGAGGAGCGAATGGAAATCCCAGCCGATTTCCCCCCAGCAGGGGAAGTAAAGGATGGGCCCTTGATCGGACGTTGGTCCACCCTCTGGTCAAGGGCAAAAGACTGGGTTCCCAAAACAAAAATACGAGCCTCGATAGCTAAGGCGAGCGCCGGGCCCTTCTCCTCCCGGTTCATCTCCCACTTGATCGTCGTCCTGCTGGCTGTCTCGGCCACTCTGGTGAGCAAAGTGGATATCCCAAGGGCTGCCCCGCCACGTTCCCTGCCCACCCCAACAGCAGCTCCTAGCTTGGGGTTCCGCTTGTATGCTGGCCTCTCAGACCGGGGAGGGCTCCGTTCTCAGAACGAAGATACCATCGTCCGAGCTCCTGTGCCCCACACGATTTTCGCCCCAACCCCCACTCCTACCCCTACGTCTACTCCTATCCCCACTCCCAGCCCTACTCCTAGCCCCACTCCTAGCCCCACTCCTACACCTACCTCCACCCCCACCCCTACTATCGTGCCCACCGAAGAGCCTGGTGACCTGCCGCGACAAGGGATCATCACTTACACTGTACAGACTGATGACACTCTTTACGGCATCGCCGAGAAGTTCGGCATCAACGCCGATACCATCATGTGGGCCAGCGGCGGGCTGGAGGATCACCCTGACCTCCTGAAGATAGGCCAAGTGCTAACCATTCTGCCTATAGATGGGGTCTATCATACAGTGGTCAAGGGCAACACCCTGGAGAGCATAGCTCAGCAGTACAAGGCCGAGGTTTCAGCCATCATAGAATGTGAATACAATAACCTGGAGAGTCCTTACAATCTAGGCTTAGGACAGAAGCTTATCGTCCCCGGCGGCAAAAAGCCTTACCAGGATCGTGTCGTCCACGTCTACTCCGGTCCCATACCTGAGGGAGCTACCAGAGGCACCGGCAGCTTCGTCTGGCCGACCAGTGGGGTTATCACCCAGAAATACTGGGATAGGCATAAAGCTATTGACATCGGCGCCCCCACAGGAACTTCTGTCGTCGCTGCGGATTCCGGCTACGTAGTCACAGCCGGTTGGAGTGAGTACGGCTATGGAAAATACGTGGTTATTGACCACGGCAACGGCTTCCAGACCCTTTACGCCCATCTCAGCACTATCTTAGTTGAAGTCGGCCAATCCGTCGGCAAAGGCACAAGGATCGGATCAGTGGGCACAACTGGCAACACAACTGGATCCCACCTCCACTTCGAGATTCGATACAACGGTGTCCAGCGCAACCCCTTTGGGTATCTGTCATAAGGAACTTTGACGGTAACTGCTCAGCCTGTCATTCTGAGCGAAGCGAAGAATCTCGTTTGGTGCGAAGAACGAGACCCTTCGCTTCGCTCAGGGTGACACCAAAAGCGTCCAAATCTGCCAGGGCTGAGCAGTTACCTTTGACGTTAAATTGATAGAAACCAAAGGGGCAGAGGCTTTCAACCTCTGCCTTCGTTTTTGGTTTGATTTAGATAAGAATCTGTTGTATAATGAGGCCACTGTGACGGATAAGATGGGCCTGAGCTGAAAGTCCTGTCGTTCGACTAGGCTCACGACGCAGTCTGGCCAGCAAGGGCCAAGGCTTCGCCCCTTCGCCGAGCTCAGGGCAGGCTCCGACGGGCTCGAGCCTGAAGGGTAGATCACCCAGGAGGTAAGCAATGTCTCCACTGGACGAATCCCACTTTCCAAAGTATATCTTCGGCCTGCACGACCCTGGCGGCCAAAACCTGATGGTTGAGAAACAGAAGCAGGGTTGGGTGCTGGTCACCGAAGAGCTAGGGGCAGACCCCCACGGCCCCGGCGGCCCGGACTACAGGTACCTGTCCAATCAGGGCCTGGGGGTCATCGTGCGCCTCAACCACGGGTACCGCGACAACGGCACCATACCCCAATCCAGCCGCTACAACGACTTCGCCCAGCGTTGCGGCAACTTCGTAGAGGGCTCCAAAGGCTGCCACATCTGGATCATCGGCAACGAGACCAACCTGCCAGGCGAACGCCCCGGCGGCCCGGAGCACGGTGAGGTCATCACCCCCCAACGCTACGCCGATTGTTTCAAGCGATGCCGCAACCAGATTCGCTCTCGGAGCGGTCACGAGACCGATCAGGTCGTCGTCGGTGCTGTCGGACCGTGGAACAACCAAACGACCTATTCCGAGAACCCCTCCGGCAACTGGATCAAGTACTTTACCGACATTCTCCATCTGCTAGAAGACCAGTGCGACGGCATCGCCATTCACACCTACACCAAGGGCTACAATCTGGATCTCATCAGAGGCGATTTTTACTCCTGGACGAATCATCCCAGCCCCGATCTGCGCCACCTGCGCGACCATTTCCGCTGTTACGTGGACTTTATGGAAGCCATTCCCCATTCTATGCGTCACCTGCCGGTCTACCTCACCGAGACGGACCAGAACCTGGAGTGGAAGGACGAGCTAGGCTCGCAGTGGGTGCAGACAGCCTACCAGGAGATTGATCGCTGGAACAGCGATCCCTCACACCAGCCGATCCAGGCGCTGGTGCTCTATCGCTGGGTGATCGCTGGCAATGGCCAAGAAAAATACTCCATCGTCAACCGGCATGGTGTGCAGGCGGACTTCAAGGCTGCCCTGGACCACGAGTATCGCGTGCGTCTGCCGGGCGTCCCGACCATCTACAAGGTAGATTGGTTAGACATTGACATGCCAGTCAGTATCACGCCCGGCCAGACGGTGACGGCAACGCTGCGCCTCAAAAACGATGGCAATAAGACCTGGGTCAGGACTGGCGACCAAAAGGTGCGCCTGGGCTACCGCTGGTACACCCCCGCTGGCCAGGAACTGGACCTGGCGGACAGCAGGACCTTGCTGCCCTTCAATGCAAAGCCGGGCTGGCTGGTGGTCTTCAATGAGGCCAAGGTGCAGGCTCCGCCGACGCCGGGTGAGTACATCCTGCGTTGGGACATGATCGAGGAGCCAGACACCTGGTTCGGGAAGCAAGGCTCCCCCAGAGAGGACATCCACGTACAGGTCGGAGACCACCCGCTAGAGTACAAGGTCGCTTGGCTTGATTACAGCGTGTTAGAGACTATGCCGGCCGACACCGTGACCACGGCCAGCTTCAAGCTCAAGAACGAGGGCTCCAAGAGCTGGTCTGCCGAAGGCCCAAACCCCGTCCATTTGGCCTATCACTGGTTCACTCCCAACGGGCAATTGGCTGGCTGCTGGGAGACCTTTCGCACCAGCCTGCCAGACGATGTGTTGCCCGGATCAGAGGTGAATTTGATCAACGTGGCCCTGAAATCTCCGGCCACTCCTGGGCAGTATGTGCTGCGCTGGGATTTGGTGGAGGAGGGAGTGGCCTGGTTCTCCAAAGCGGGAGCAACCCCGCTAGAGATGACCATTCAGGTTGCCGAAGTGGGCATCCCTTCGACTCCCTGGCAGGCCCAGGCCAGCCACAACCAGGCCGACGTGGGCAAGGCCTTCGATAGCGACCCCGACACCTTCTGGGATAGCAAGGTCGCGCAGCAGCCGGGCATGTGGTACGAACTGGATCTAGGCCAGATTCAAACCGTCGAGCGGATAAAGGTAGAGAGCCCTGGGCAGGGCTTCGCCGTGGGCTACGCCCTGAGCGTCTCCACCGACCGGACCAATTGGGAGGTGGTACACGAGATGCCCCTCAACTGGATGTCCATTGACGCCAGCTTCACCCCCCGCTCGGTGCGTTACATCAAGATCAAGCAGACGGGAACTCCCAGTTGGGGCGCTCATTGGCTCATCAGTGAGATCACTGTGGGCCTGGCCCATCCCTAACGGTAAACTGGTAAATTGGTAGATTGGTAGACTGGTAAGTGGGATAAAACCTTCAACTACCAATTTACCAATATACCAGTCTACCAATATACCACTGATACAGGAGGTGACCTAATGACAGCAACGAGGCGAATCTCCTTCAGCATACCCACAGCGCGTGAGAGGTTGGCCGCTCTGGGGCTTACGGAGGAGGAAATCGAGCGCAGCCTGGACCTGGTGGAACAGAAATACGGCCCCGTGGATGAACTGGTCCCTGGGGAGTACACCATCGAGCTGCCCATCGAAGAGATCGGAATTCCGCTCTACACCAATCAAGACGTGATAAATGCCTTTTACGCGGCCGCCAGACAAGTCGGAGCGGACGGCTGGAGTTGGCTAAGCCGGGCTGGACTAACCGGCCTGGTAGCCGACCGCCAGGGGGAGTATCGGGGGCCAGCGATTGACGACCTGCCCGGCTTGACAGCGGCGGAGAAGGCCAGAATCAAAGCCGTTTTGGGCCTTACCGTAGCACCGCCTGCCGAGGCCGTGCCCAGCTTCACCTGGGTTGGCCCCACCGACAATCACGATAGCGGTCGCTTTGGCCATCAGATCGAGATGATCGTCGTCCACTTCACCGCCAGCAGCAGCGGCACAAGCACGGTATCCTGGTTCAAGAACCCTCAGAGTAAGGTCAGCGCCCATTATATCATTGATCGTGACGGCAAGATGTTCCAGGTGGTCAAAGACGGGGACAACGCCTGGCACGCTGGCCTAACCAGCAGGCCAGCGCTGGGCCCGGAGGCCAACCGCCTACGTTTGGAGAGGGATGACCTGATCCGACCCAACCCCCGGTCCATCGGCATAGAGATCGTAGACTGGGGCCCTCTGGAGAAAAGGGATAACAAGTATTACAACTGGACGGAAAATGAGCATCTAGGGCAGGTAGTCGAGGCCGACGGCGAATACTGGGAACCATACACTGAGGCCCAGTACGACAGCCTGATCGAGTTGGTCTCCTACCTCTGCAAGCGGTACGGCGTAACAATCCAGTACCCGCCCCAAGGCCCCGGCGTCTACCATGAGAGCCCCCAGGACCTGGCCGATTTCAGCGGCATCCTGGGACACAACGCTATTGACAATACCAAGGTAGATCCCGGCCCCCATTTCGATTGGGGCCGCCTGATGGCCGGCCTGCGGTCACCGGGCTAAGGATCAGCAAGCAGATATAGATCAGTGGCTTGGTCCATAAAGCTGGGACAATCTATGGAAGGATGTCGAGGGGTTTGGGCCTGCTGCGCCGACTGCTGCGGGTCGAAACCCCTCGACTTGTTTGAGGTGGCAGATGTTGTTGGGATCAAAGCGGCTGGTGGTTGTGGCTATCTCGGTCGTCTTGCTGGCAACCTCTTGCCAGGGGGGTGCTCCATTCTCTGGCCGTGACGCGACACCGACTCCCACACCCTTGCAAGCCGAGGACACGGCCCGAGCCTTTTTGGAGTCCTGGGAGCGAAGCGATTACGGGGCCATGTATGCCCTTCTCTCCCCCTCAGCTCAAGCGACCATCAGGCCCCAGGAATTCGCCAGGCTCTATCGTGATGTGGCTGCTGAGGCCGCCATCACCTCGATCTCGACCGATGTCCGCTCCGCTCTCCAAGATGGCGCCGAAGCTCAGGTGGCCTATCACGTGATCATGGAAAGCGCCCCGGTGGGCCCCATCGAGGTCGAGAACGTGATGCCCCTCTCGTGGACCTCCGCTCAAGAGCAAACAGGCGGCCGCTGGGGAGTGGACTGGTCGGCGGGGCTTATCTTCAAAGAGCTAGAGGGCGGGAACCTGCTGCGGATGAGCGAGCAGATACCTACGCGTGGCAACATCTTCGATCGCCACGGTCAGGGCCTCGCCATAACCAAGCCGGCGGTCACTGTGGGCGTGGTGCCTGGCGAGATCGAAGATGAGGACAGGCTCCTGGCAGAACTCAGCCCTATCCTGGCCCTGGACCCCGCCGCCATCAAGGCCAAGTACGCCAATGCTGCCCCCCACTGGTTCGTGCCCCTCAAGGAAATCTCTCTGGAGCTTAGGCAAGCCTATCGTGACGTTCTCTCGGAGCTGCAGGGTTTGCGTCTCAGGGAGACGGTGGTGCGCTCATACCCTGAGGGGGGCATAGCCCCTCACGCGGTGGGTTACATGGGCGCTATAGGGCCGGATGAGCTGGACCATTGGAAGGCTCAAGGCTATCGGGGTGACGAGTTGGTGGGCAAGTCTGGTTTGGAGCGGTGGGGCGAAGACTATCTTGCCGGCCGACAGGGAGCAACCCTGACGGTCGTCACGCCGGCAGGGAATCCAGTGGCCATCCTCAAGGAACGGACCTACGTGCCGAGCCGCGATATCTACACCACTCTGGATAGCAAGCTACAGAAAGCTGCCGAGGCTGCCCTGGCGGGCAGAGTGGGGGCTATCGTGGCTCTCAATCTCCACAGTGGCCAGATTTTGGCCATGGTGAGCTGGCCGACCTTCGACCCCAACGCTTTCGTCTCGGGCCTCAGCCCCGAGGAGTGGCAGGCTCTGGCCAACGACCCAGGCCGCCCTCTGGTCAACCGGGCTGTGCAGGGGGCATATCCTCCAGGCTCAGTCTTCAAGATCGTGACCATGGCTACTGCCTTGGAGGCAGGCGGTTTCACCCCCCGGTCCACCTTTACCTGCACCGGTCTCTGGGAAGGTTTGGGTCCCGATTGGCCAAAGACCTGCTGGGTGGAGACCGGCCACGGCCAGATTGATCTCGTCCAGGCCCTCATCGTTTCCTGCGACGTGGCCTTCTATGACATCGGCTTGGCACTTCACCATCTTGACTCGGAGCTACTGCCCGACTACGCCCGCCAATTCGGGCTTGGATCCCCCACCGGTCTGGAGGGACTCGACGAGGCAACGGGCTTAGTGCCCGACGATGCCTGGAAGATAACGGCCATGGGCGAGGGGTTGACACCAGGCGACTCGGTGAACTCAGCCATCGGACAAGGCTATCTTTTGACCACGCCCTTGCAGATAGCCAACGTGCTGGCCGCCGTGGCCAACGGCGGCACCATCTACCAACCGCAAATTCTCCTCAAAGTGGCCGCCTCCTCAGAGGAGCCGGAGGAGTCCTTCGCCCCCCAGGTCATGGGCCAGCTTCCAATAAGCTCGGACCATTTAGCAGCCATCCAGGAGGGCTTGGTGGGCGTCACGGCAAGTCCCTACGGAACAGCCCACGAAGCGTTCCAGGGCCTGGAGGTGTCTGTGGCCGGGAAGACGGGCACGGCCGAAACGGGTACTGGCGAACCTCACGCCTGGTTCGCCGGTTACGCCCCGGCCGACGGTCCTCAGATCGCTGTGGCCGTGATCGTGGAGTACGGTGGCGACGGGGCCGAGGTGGCTGCTCCCATCTTCCGCCAGGTGATCGAAGCCTTCTTCGGCATCTAGAAGTAGGGGCAACCCCCTGCGGTTGGCCTCTGTAATAGCGTGTCTGAAAAATGGCAGGCTAGGTCATTGATCGTGCCATTGGAATGTCATTGCGAGCCCCCGAAGGGGGCGAAGCAATCTCCTCCCCCACGCTTGGGGATTGCTTCGTCGCTTCGCTCCTCGCAATGACAGAACCCAATCGAAATACCTCCCAAATTCAAGCGCCCCGCCGTCATTTGGTCGGGGCGCTGGGTGTGTACCAGACCTCGAGGTCTTATCCGAACGGCACGGCTCTGGCCCGGTGCGAAATCTAATCCTCGAAGAGAGGCACAAACTCGAACTGGTTCACGTCCACCAGCCCCTTGTCCGTGAGTTTCAGCGCGGGGATGACGGGCAGAGCCAGGAAGCTCAGGGTCATGAAGGGATCGTGCAACGGCGAGCCCATCTCCTGGGTCACGGCCAGGAGCTCGTCCATCTCCTCTCGCACCACCTCCAGGGACTGGTCGGACATCAGGCCAGCGATGGGCAGCGGCAAGCGAGCGCGTACCGCGCCGTTTTCCACCGCCGCCAGCCCTCCCCCCATGTCCGCCACGCTCTGAGCTGCAGCCATCATGTCCGCGTCGTCGGTGCCCACGACGATGATGTTGTGGGAGTCGTGGGCCACTGAGGAGGCGATGGCTCCCCGCTTCAGGCCAAAGCCCCACACGAAGCCCAACCCCGTGTTGCCCGTGCCCTGGTGGCGCTCGATGACCGCTATCTTCAGGATGTCCCGCCCCACGTCGGCCACCGCCAGCCCGTCCTCCACTTTGACCTCCATAATCAGCTTCTCGGTGACGATCTGATTGGGGACCAAGCCAATGACTTTGGCCCGTTGTCCCCTGGCCGGTATCTTGAAGTCAACCTCAGCCCAGTTGACGTTGACTGAGCCGCGCATGTGCGCCGTAACTTCTCTGACAGCACCGGGCACCATCCGACCCTCCTCGGCCACCAACTGCCCACCGCTGAAGACCTTCTCGATGCGCAGGCTCTCGAAGTCGTCGAAGACAACCAGATCGGCCCGATAGCCGGGGGCGATAGCGCCTCTGTCGCGCAGGCCGAAGCGCTCCGCCGCGTTGATGGTAGCCATCTGGATGGCCGTGATGGGCTCCAGGCCCTGGCCGATAGCCATTCTCACCAGGCTGTCAATGTGCCCCTCGTGCCCCCCCTCAGTCCCCCCCAACCCTTCGACCTTGCTCAGGGCAGGCTCTGGGGGGGAAGCGGCGGGGTGGCGGTCGTCGGTGACGAACAGGCAGCGCCGGGCGTTTTCGGGGGTAACCACAGGCAGCAGGTCCTTCAAGTTGCGGGCCGTTGTCCCCTCGCGGATCATGACGTACATGCCCAGGCGGAGCTTCTCGCGCGCCTCTTCCAGGGCGGTGCACTCGTGATCCGAGGTGATGCCAGCGGCGATGTAGGCCTGCAGGTTCTGGCCCGACAGGCCGGGCGAGTGCCCGTCGAGGGGATGGCCGGCGAAGGCGCGGAACTTGTCCAGCACCTCAGGAACGCCGTAGATCACCCCTGGGAAGTTCATCATCTCCGCCAGGCCCAGCACCCGGGGATGCTGGAGCAGCGGGACCAAGTCATTCCAGAGCAATTCGGCGCCGGAGGTCTCCAGGTGGGTGGCCGGCACGCACGACGGGGCCATGACGAACACCGTCAGCGGCAATCCCTCTGTGGCGTCCAGCATGTAGCGGACGCCCTCGATGCCCAGCACGTTGGCGATCTCGTGAGGATCGGCGACCACGCTGGTCGTACCTCGCGGCACCACGGCCCTGGCGAACTCCGCCGGAGACACCATGCTGCTCTCGATGTGCACGTGGCCATCAATGAAGCCAGGGCAGACGTATCGTCCCTTGAGGTCTAAGGTCTTTTTGGCTGGATAGTCGCCCAGGCCCACGATGCGGTCGCCAGCGATGGCGACATTGGTCTCAATGATCTCATGGGAGAAGACATTCACCACTCGGGCGTTCCTGAGCAGTAGATCCGCCTTCTCCTCTCCCTGTGCAAGCTTGATGATTTCCGCTAGTTCCATCTTCGTAGTCTTTCGTGTGATTCGCGGTTCAAACCACCCCCTCACTAACAAGTCTCCCCCCAATGCACTACCACCAGCATGATGTCCACGATGTCTATGTCGCAGTCGCCATCAAGGTCGTAGAGGGAGTCATAGCAAACATCCCCACACCTGCATCGCCAGTGGCTGGCCACCATCATGATGTCGGCGACATCTACAATGCAATCCCAGTCAAGATCTCCAAAGATGCTACCGAACTGAATGTTGTCTAGATAAACTGTCCCTTCCATCCCTTCCCATTCAAATATCACTTGGAAATACGCTAGGTTGGCAAAATCTATCCCTTTAGCAGCAAAATCCTCCAATAGAATGTCCACCCTCTGCCAGGAAGTCGTAACTATGATATGGTCCTCTATGTTTACGAAACTCTCTATAGTTCCATCAGATAAGTAAACATTGGGCTTCTCACCGCCGTTAGCCCCTTTTATATGGAAGGATAGAGCGGCACAGTCCGATGCGTCCAACCCCACAAGATTTGTCCCGAAGGCAGCCCAGCCATATTCTGTCACTCCACTATATGATATACGGTAACCAGCACCGGTATTACCATACGCATTTACTGGATCATGAGCAGCATCTATAGTCGCTCCGTTGCCAGCATCGGCCCACAATCCCCCACCCAGCCCATTCTCCCCTGTCATATCATTGAAGTTATCCACCGCGATGGGAACGATGGGGGCTTCCTCAAACTTGATGTCGTCCAGGTAGATCGTGCCCGCACCACTGCCTATCCCTTCCTCAAAGGCTATGAAAAGCTTCTCCATGGCCAACCAATCGGCGATCTTGGTGAAGGCAGCCAGAGGAATCT
>JBAWAP010000132.1:0-17138 GCA_049589355.1 Anaerolineae bacterium | reverse complement strand
GCGCGGTCTTTTGCCGAGCGGCTACGGGAGGCGGTGGAGGCGGCTAGCTTTGAGGTGCGGACCAGCGCCACGCCCATCCGCACCACGATCAGTCTCGGTGTAGCGTGCTTTCCCTGGGATGCCACTGTGCCCACCGATTTGATTCATGAGTCGGATGTGGCGGTGTACCATGCCAAGCTGAAGGGTCGGAACTGCGTGGTGTGCGCCTCAGACGTGCCTCACTCCATCAGGCTGGAGGGTGCAGTCGCCGAGGATCGCCTGGCTTCCACTGATATGCCAGTATTCCACTCCAGGCCGGACACTGCGAACGTGGGCACGACGCCGAATGCTGACGGACCAACGATGTTTGTCAAGGGGGAGGGGCAAGCCGACTCCACGACATTGGTGAGGGAATATCCGGGCGTATTGCTTTGGTTATTCGTGAGTGGGGTAATTGCGGCCGGGGTAGCAGTGGTGATACTGGGGTCTGTCCTGGGTCCCCAGCCAGACCTGGGCGCCATTGGTCTGCTCACTGTCGTGGCGGTGATCGCCCAACTGCCACAGGTAAAGAACCTGTACGGGGATAGCTCGATCTCGGCCTCGATGGCGGTCAACTTCGCCGCGGCGCTGTTCACCGGTGTTCCTGGCGTGGCCTGCGTCAGTGCCGTGATCGTTCTGGCTCACTACATGCAGCGCCGGCCTGTTTGGTACAAGACGGCCTTCAACTGGGCCACCCACGTCCTGGCCGGGTTAGTGCCTGTGCTTATCATCGTCGTTCTGGCCATCCCGTTGCAGGTGTCGAGCCTGCCGCTGCTATGGATTCCGGTTGTCGTCGCCGCCCTGGCCTACTACGTCATCGAGACCGGTCTCATAGCCACCGCCATCAGTCTGTCGGAGGGGACGAGCATCATGGTCACTTGGCGTGAGCAGTTCCAGTGGCTGGCCGCCCACTATTTGGTGCTCTGCATGATGGGGCTGTTTCTGAGCGTCGCCTATGTTACTCTGGGGCCGGCGGGTGTCATTGTGTTCGTGCTGCCCGTGCTCATGATGAGCTATGTGCAGAGGCAGTATGTCGAGCGGACGGAGGACAGCGTGCGGGAACTGCAGCGTATGTACCAGGAACTCAGCCTGGCAAACCGCGAGATCGTCAGTGCCAGCAAAGCCATGCGACAGCTCAACGAAGAGCTGTTCCTGACCCTGGCCAAGATCATTGATGCCCGTGATCCTTATGTGTCCGGCCATTCAGCCAAGGTGGCAGACTATGCGACCGCCATAGCCATGGAACTGGGCCTGCCGGCTGAGCGTGTGGAGTATCTGCGCCAGGCGGCCTTTCTCCACGATATCGGCAAGATCGGCGTCTCAGAACATGTCCTTCACAAGCCGGGCAAGCTGACTCCCGGGGAGTATAAACAAGTCATAACTCACGCCGCTCTGGGGGCGGAGTTCCTGGAGACGTGCCAGGGCCTGCGACACCTGGCGCCCTTCGTCAGGCACCATCACGAGTGGTGGGACGGCAGTGGCTATCCCGACGGCCTGTGGGAGGACGAGATTCCTCTGGAAGCGCGCATCCTGGCTGTCTCCGATGCCGTCGAGGCTATGGCCTCGGATCGCCCGCACCGCCGGGCCATGTCCCTGGGTGAAATCCTTGCCGAGACCAGGCATTGCGCCGGTACTCAATTCGACCCCGCTGTGGCTGAGGCGTTTATTCGAGTTCTCGAACGGGAGGAAGAGCGACTCGTCATCAACTCGGCTCAGGAGGTGGTACCAGATCACGCTGGCAGTGGGGATTTGATGCACTATATCAACTTAGAGTTCATTTTCGAAGAGAGTGCAGGGGGCATTTGTCCTGCGATTTGAATAAGGAGGGCCAAAGTATTGCGCACTGTACGCCTACCGCCCATTCCGGCCCCAGTGCCACAGCCAGCCGAGGAGCGTTGCACTTCTAGCCGTGGGTCGGGTTGGCAGTGCTAACGATGGGTAGGCTCGTCTGCTGGATGAAGTGACGCCAACTCGACTTAGTTTAGAATGACCTCTCTTTCAGCAATGGCCAGAGGCCATTGTCCTCGTCCGCTATCTCCCAAACCTCTAGAATTCCTCCGTAGTACTGGCGCCAGAAGTCCACTTCTTGTTCCCCTATTGCCAAGCTCCACTACCCTGAAGCCTGTTCTTGTTGGACTCAGTTGCCCAAGAATGGGCGTTTATGTTATAATGATGCCATACAGAAGCCATCGTCGAGATACCCAATGCCCAGGGGGAACAAGGTTGGATTCTGGCACAAGTGGCGCTGCGCGAGCAGGATATGATCTGCTTCTGCCGGCGTGAGCGATGATGTGAGGAGTAAAATGATGACTAACGACATGACCATCAGAATCGGCGGGGAAGCAGGCGACGGAGTGGAGTCGAGCGGCGCCGGCTTCCGCAAGGCGCTGGCGCGGGGCGGGCTGCACGTCTTCGGCCTGCCAGACTACTACTCGCGCATCCGAGGCGGCCACAACTTCTACTCCGTCCGCATAAGCGACCATCCGCTCTATTCCCACATGGAACCGGTGCACCTGTTGCTGGCGCTGACCGAGGAGACGATCCCACGCCATTGGGACAAGATCGTCGAAGGGGGCGCCATCGTCTACGACTCTAATTGAGTGTCGCTGGAGGAGTTGCCAGCAAACAGTTGGTGCAAAATCCGGTTGCAACTACGGCCTGTTGATGCTATAATATGCATGGTTAATCCGTGTTTATCCATTGCCAGGAGCGAGGAGAGGGATGATTATGGAAGACAGGGAGGGAAGGAGATGCCTTTGCAATTCGTGCGTGATGAAAAGTTGGAACCAGAGGCAGTAGCCGCTGTTCAGGAGTGTTTGCAAAACATGGATTGGTTCAACGCCCATTCGGCTGAGATCAGCGAGCAATTCAAGGGGAAGTACGTCGCCGTAGCGGGCGGCAAGGTTTTCGCTGCTGACAGTTATAAGGCTGCCTACGATCTGGCTACTTCCCAGGAGGGGAGCCGAGGTCCATTTGTCCTCTATATACCCCTGGTAGAGAGGAAAATGATCTATGATCGTTAGAGGGCGTTACGTGGCTCGGGGTGGTATCTACCGTCCCTTCGTGGCCCTGCGAGTGCGCTCGGCGTCAGGCAATTGGGTTCCCATCCCTTTCCTGATTGATACAGGGGCAGATGCTACCTTCCTAAACCACGCGTGCGTTGCCCACCTGGATCTGGACGTGTCCCCCTTACCCCTCAAAAGCGATGCCAGTGGAGTGAGTGGCGGTTTTCTGTATTATGAGACTCACATCTGGCTACGCCTGGAGGCGGAGACAGGCGAGGCCAAGGTTTTTGCTGGCAACATCGGCGTCATGGCCGACCCGGTGACCTCGGATGTGCCTGTATTGGGTCGCGATGTCCTCAATCAGTTCGCGGCTATCTTTGACTATAAGCGGAACGAGATCTTGCTAATTGCCGAGCCTGATGATTATCAGGTAATCCGGCGGTAGTATGGTCCCCCTCTTTATCACCAACACCATTAACGCCCCCTTGGTGTACATCCCTTGATCGCAATCCACCACTTTATCGAAACTCGCCAGAGTCCAGGAGATTTCTGAAACATAAATCAAATAAGGAGGGAGAAGAATGGCTTTCTTGACGGCTGCCGAAGCGCTAAAATGGGCGCTGGAGATCGAAAAGAACGGGGAGACCTTTTACAACGAGGTGGCTGCGAAGAGCGCCGACCCCGAAGTGAAGGCGCTTTTCGAGGGCCTGGCTGCCCAGGAGCGGGGACACTACCGGGTGTTCCAGCAGATGCTGGAAAGAGTGAAGCCAAAACCTGACTTGTCCTCTGTCGCCGTCGAGTACGACGAATATCAGGCTTATCTCCAGGTTGTACTCGATGATGCCCTATTCGCTGGGCCGGGTAAGGGACTGACACTGGCTAAGCAGGCCCAGGACCGGGAGACAGCCCTGCGAGCAGCAGTGAGCTTCGAGAAGGATACCCTACTGTTCTTCTACGACCTGCGCGAGATGGTGAGCGAAGCGGAACGCGGAGCTATCTCCGATGTCATCCTGGAGGAAAAATCTCACTTGCACCGCCTGGCAGAGATGCTGTAGGTGAGGTTGCAAATTGGAGAGTTAAATGATGAAGAAAGATACCCTAAGACAATCGGTCAATCTGCTGGCTGTGATTGCGACCATTGTAATCAATGGACTGGCGAACGCGCTCCCGCTCAACGGACAGACCACCGGCGGAATTTCGGACCGGTTCCAGGTTTACTTCGTGCCGGCCGGCTACGTCTTCTCCATCTGGGGGCTGATCTACTTGGGGCTGATTGCCTTCGCCGTGTACCAGGCGCTGCCAGCCCAGCGGGATAACCCGCGCTTGCGCCGCATTGGCTACCTGTTCGCCCTGAGTTGTCTGGCGAACATCGCCTGGCTTTTCCTCTGGCACTATGAGATATTCCCGTTGACCCTGGTAGCCATGCTCGCGCTCTTGTTACTGCTGATTGCCATCTACTTGCGGCTGGATATCGGCCGCGCCCGAGTGCCCACAGCCGAAAGGTGGCTCGTGCACGTTCCCTTCAGCATCTACCTGGGCTGGATTACTGTGGCGACCATCGCCAACGTGACCTCGCTGTTGGACTATCTGAATTGGAGTGGTTGGGGCATCAGCCCTGAGGCGTGGACGGTCATCATGCTGGTGGCGGGTGTGGGCATTGCGTCGGCGGTGAGCCTCACGCGGGGCGACGTAGCCTATATGCTGGTCATCGTGTGGGCCTTTGCGGGCATCGCCGTCAAGCACGCAGGCGCTCCTGTGGTGGCGACAGCCGCGTGGGCGACGGCGGCGCTGGTCGCACTGATGTTGGTAGCGGGCCTACTTTTCAAGAAACGGCGCGCACAATCTTCTGCAATCGTTTAGGCAGCCCCACATTGGATCAGACAGTTTGCTACGACCTTTGTCGTCAGGGCAGTTGGGGAGGTACTCGAGGCCTTTCGCCTCGACGACCGGCAACTCTTTGAGGCTGAGCCCAGGCTGGATAGAGTGCGAATCTGGGTCCATTTCCACGCCACCCAGCCTCGCTACAACCGGACCGAGCCGTGAGGCGTTCCCGCCGATTACCGTGAGGAGGGAGGGTAATGAGACGTTGGGTGCGCATCGTCCTGATCGTGCTCGTCGTACTGCTGCTCATCCTACTGGTCGGCCCCTTTCTGATCCCCGTGCCCCCGCTGGAGGGTACTGTGCCGCCGGAGCAGTTGGCCGACCCCGACAGCCGCTTCGTTGAGGTCAATGGCCTGCAGGTGCACTACAAAATCGCCGGCCAAGGCGAGCCGACGCTGGTGCTGTTGCATGGCTTCGGTGCCAGTGTCTTCTCCTGGCGCGAGGTAATGGAGCCGCTTTCCGAAATCGGTACGGTGATCGCCTTCGACCGACCCGCCTTTGGCCTGACAGAGCGTCCCCTGCCTGGCGAGTGGCCCGGCGAGAACCCCTACAGCCCCGAGGCCCAAGCCGACCTGACAGTGGCACTGCTGGATACGCTTGGAGCGGACATGGCAGTGCTGGTGGGACATTCCGCTGGCGGGACCATCGCCGTCCTCACTGCCCTGCGCCACCCAGAGCGGGTAGAGGCGTTGGTGTTGGTGGCCCCAGCTATCTACCACGGAGGAGGTACTCCAGGTTGGGCCCGGCCTCTCTTGAGTATCCCACAGGTGCGTCACCTCGGGCCGCTGCTGGTTCGGTCCATCATCACGCGGGCGGAGGGCATCCTCCGCATCGCGTGGCATGATGCAGACAAGATCACGTCAGAGGTCATGGCCGGGTACAAGAAGCCCCTGCAGGCTGCAAACTGGGATCGCGCGCTCTGGGAATTCACCCTTGCCAGCCACTCTCTAGACCTGCCCGATCAGCTTGATGAGTTCACCATGCCTGTGTTAGTGATAACCGGCGATGACGATCGTATCGTGCCTACGGATCAGAGCGTGCGTTTGGCGGATGAGTTGCCTAATGCCGAATTGGTGGTAGTACCCGAATGTGGCCACTTACCTCAGGAGGAAACTCCAGATCAGTTCTTGCAGGCAGTAACCGATTTCCTGGGCCAACTGCCGTGAGGCTCGAAGAAGGAGAGAATAATGGCTAAGGTGCAGCTAAACGCAATCGCCCCGGATTTCACCCTGGGGGATGTCCAGGGACGAACAGTGCGCCTCTCCGACTACCGGGGAGACAAGCACGTTTTCCTGGTCTTCAATCGCGGCTTTGTGTGACCGTTCTGCCGCCGGCACATGGCGCAGTTGCGCCAGGATTACCAGAGGTTTGTGGATCGCGACACCGAAGTGGTGGCCGTTGGCCCGGAGGATAGTCGGACGTTCGAGCAGTACTGGCGAAAGGAGCAGATCCCCTTTGTCGGTCTGCCCGACCCAGACCACACTGTGGCCGAGCTCTATAGCCAGGAGGTGAACCTGATCAAATTGGGGCGCATGCCAGCCCAGATGGTCATTGACAAGAAGGGCAAAATACGATATGCTCATTATGGCCGATCCATGAGCGACATCCCACCCAACGAGGAGATTCTGACCTTGCTGGACGAGCTGAATCGAGGGGAAGGTTGATCGCACTTGCAATTATTCACGCTGTGTATAGAATTATGGACGAGTAGTGACAGGCTGCGAAAGGAGGGGGGATAATGCAACTGGACGACGTGCTGGCCATTGTACTCGGAGGCGGGCGAGGAACACGCCTCTACCCGCTGACTAAATTGCGGGCCAAGCCCGCTGTGCCCATCGCCGGCAAATACCGTCTGATTGATATCCCCATGAGCAACTGTATCAACTCTGGCATAACCCGCATCTTCGTCCTCACCCAGTTCCTCTCGGTCTCTCTCCATCGCCACGTCTTCCGGACCTACACGTTCGATGTCTTCTCCCGCGGCTTCGTCGAGATTCTGGCGGCTGAGCAGACGTTGACCGGAGCCGACTGGTACCAAGGAACGGCGGACGCAGTTCGCCAGCAGATGCACCGTTTTATCAGTCGAGGGGCGGAGGACGTCCTGATTCTGGCTGGTGACCATCTCTATCGAATGGACTATAGTCAGTTTGTCCGTTTGCATCGAGAAAGAAGGGCTGACATCACCGTCGCTGTCCTTCCCGTCTCGGCGGCAGATGCGCCCCGTTACGGCATCCTCCAGACCAACGACGAGGGACGCATTGTCGCCTTCCGGGAGAAGCCACACGGGGCAGAGGCGCTGGACGGGCTTGAGAGCCGCCACGGGGACGAGCGACCCTATCTGGCCTCAATGGGCATCTACGTATTCAGGATGGACGCGCTGGTTCGCCTGCTGGAAGAGATAAGCGGCGACGACTTCGGCCGGCACATCGTCCCCGCCGCCATCAAGTCGGTGCGCGTTTACGCCTTCCCCTTCGATGGCTACTGGGAAGACATCGGCACCATCTCCGCTTTCTACGAGGCTAACCTGGCCCTTACTCAGCAAGACCCACCTTTTGACTTCTATGATCCCCACGCCCCTATTTACACCCGTTCCCGCTTTCTGCCTCCCTCACGGATAGATGGCTGCCGGATGGAACGAGTAGTAATCGCGGAAGGCTGCTGGTTGTACGACTCGGACATCAAGGAATGTATCATCGGCCTTCGTAGCGTGATACGTCCAGGAGCGCGGCTACGCCAGGTGGTGATGATGGGCGCTGACTATTACGAGGACGATGACGAAAAAGCGGAAAACCGTCGCTTGGGACGGCCTCACGTGGGCATCGGCCAAGGTGCTGACATCGAACGGGCGATCATTGACAAGAATGCCCGCATCGGACAGGGGGTGATCATCCGTTCCCACGAGGGAGAGCCAGACCAGGAAGAGGAACACTACGTCATCCGAGATGGCATTGTCGTTATCCCCAAGAATGCTGTCATACCAGGGGGGACGGCGATCTGATAATCAAACGGAAGACTAAGGGAGGTATGGGATGAGCAAACGTATGGCCGCCGTACTTACAATGGCTCTTGTGGTACTGCTGTTGACGTCGCTTGTTGTCGCCTGTGGTGGGCCCAAAGAGGAGATCCCTGTCCCTACTCAGGAGGAGAAGCCCGCCCCGAGCACGCTGAACGAGGAGACCCTGGTTGAGGAGCGGTGCACCAAGTGCCACGACCTGGGACGAGTGGAGCGGGCCAAGAAGACCGAAGAAGAGTGGCAAGCGACGGTTGAACGCATGGTGGGAAAGGGTGCCCAGCTCAACCAGGCGGAACAAGAGTTGGTTATCAAATACCTGGCTGAGACATATCCCCAATAGTTCACCCGTAATTGCTCCAGGGAAGGCGAATATCATATAAGTGGGTAGGGGAAAGGGGGTACTATGGCGAACTGGATCAAGGTTGGAGCAGTAGACATGTTGCCGGATAGTGCGATGCAAGAGATCCAAGCGGACGATCAGGCTGTATTGCTGGCGCGCGTGGGCGAGACCTATTACGCTACTCAGGCGCGTTGCCCGCATCTGCATGCCCGTCTGGCAAGGGGCAAGCTCGACGGCAAGGTCGTGACGTGTCCGGCGCACGGCTCAACCTTTGACGTGACGATCGGACGCAATCTGACATGGGTTGAAGGTCTGCCGGGGCTGGTTAGGGGCGTGGTCCAGGCGTTCGTCAAGCCCAAAGACCTGAACACATTTCCGGTCAAGGTGGAGGAGGGACAGGTTTGGATAAGCCTGGACGCAGATTTGTGAGGTCCACGACAGGCGACTATTGAACGTTATGCGGTGAAATACTGATGGCTATTGCAGTGCACGCGCTGGCGCAACTGCCCTTTTTTGACAGACTGGACGAGGATACTCTGTTGGAGATCACGCCTCACATCCACGAGCGCACTTTTTCGCCTGGTCAGGTGATCGTATCGGAAGGCGAACCCTGCCAGGCGGTTTACTTTGTCGCCCGGGGTGTGGTGCGAATCCGCCGGCTGTCGCTCGAAGGCCGTG
Source organism: Anaerolineae bacterium (assembly GCA_049589355.1). Classification (GTDB taxonomy): domain Bacteria; phylum Chloroflexota; class Anaerolineae; order VGOG01; family VGOG01; genus JBAWAP01. The sequence goes on along the minus strand of JBAWAP010000132.1, from coordinate 8,203 downwards.
AGCACGTGCTGGCTTATATCGGACCCGGCGAGCCCTTTAACCTCGTCCCCGTGCTCGACGGCGGACCCAATCCGGCCACCGTAGACGCTCTGACGGAGGCAGCGCTCTACAGCATATCCTGCAAACGTTTCCATCAGATCATGCACGACCATCACGAGGTAGCGCTGTCTGTCCTGGAACACCTGGCGTCTGAGGTGCGGCGTCTGAGCGACATGGTGGAGGACTTGGCCTTGCACACGGTGCGCACGCGCCTGGCCCGTTTCCTGCTGGCCCAAGCCGATGACACCCAGCCACCCAAGCGCTGGACGCAGGAAGAGATCGCAGCACACATCGGCACTGTGCGCGACGTGGTGGGGCGCGCACTACGGACCTTTGCCGACGACGGCCTGATCCGCCGGGAACGCGGGCGGCTTGTTGTGATGAACAGGGCTGGGTTGGAGCGCGAAGCGATGAGAAATGGGTAAAATCGACTTTAGTTGTAGACAGATGACCGTCAGTCTTGCTATATGGTCTGGCGGACTCTGGCATGTGTAAGGAGCGCAAAGCCATGGATCACGACTCTGAAGCCGGTTTGACAACTGAGAGACAATTCAAACTGACAGACACCTCCTTCAAGATTATCGCCATCTACGCCATCATAGGCGGCTTGTGGATCCTATTCTCCGACCAACTCCTGGCCGCGTTGGTCAGCGATCCGGTCACCTTTACGCGCCTGGGGATGTTGAAGGGCTGGCTTTACGTTTTCGTAACCGCTGGGTTGCTTTACGTCCTCATCCGGCGAGCAGAGGAAGCCCAGCGGGCGAGTGAGCAGCAGCACCGCCAGATGCTGGAACAGCGCGTAGAGGCGCGAACGCGCGAACTTTCCACACTGCTTGAGGTCTCACAGAACGTAGCCTCCACTCTGGACCTGGGGCGGCTCTTGGAGTTGATTCTCGAACAACTTAAGCTTGTCGTGGACTACAGCGGTGCTACCGTTTTGGAGCTAGAGGGACAAGACCTGGTCGTTCACGCTTATCGCGGACCTGTCTCTCAGGAAAAAGTGCCGAGGATGCACTTCCCCGCAAAGTATGCACACCACCTTCAAGTCATCCACAGCCAAAAGCCGGTCATCATCGCTGACACTCGAGGCGATGATCCTTTGGCACAAGCCTTTCGGAAGTTGTCTACCATGCTCTTGGAGCCCTACTACGGCTACGTATACTCTTGTATGGTCGCGCCCTTGGTCACAAAAGGGCAAGTCATTGGCATGTTGGTCCTCCACCACACCGAGCCGAATTACTATTCAGCCCAGCATGCCAACCTGGTCATGGCCTTCGCGAACCAGGCGGCAGTGGCCATAGAGAATGCTCAGCTCTACGAGCAGGCACAGCAACTGGCAGTGGTGGAGGAACGACAGCGACTGGCGCGCGAGCTGCATGACTCGGTGACCCAGGCGCTGTACAGCGTGACCCTCTACGCCCAGGCGGCGCACATGGCCATGTCAGCCGGGAAGCAGGATGAGGCGCTGGAGAACCTGGAGGAACTCCGCAATATGGCCCGTGATGCGATGATAGACATGCGGGTGCTCCTCTTTGAGCTGCATCCACCGCGACTGGAAGAGGAAGGATTGGCTGTTGCCTTGCAAGGCCGCCTAGCCTCTGTGGAGACCCGCACAGGGTTGCAGACGGAGCTACACATGGAGGGAGAACGGCGTCTGCCGCTCTCCGTGGAGGAGGAACTCTACTGGATTGCCCAAGAAGCCCTCAACAACGTGGTGAAGCACGCACAGGCCAAAAAGGTGACAGTGCATTTGCAGCTCGATGAAAAGAACGTCTGCCTGGAAGTGCGGGATGATGGCATAGGGTTTGAGCCCGCCGAGGCCCGACAAAGCGGGGGCATGGGACTACGTGTCATGGAGGAGCGAGCAGAGCGCATCAACGGGAAACTGGAGGTAGAAAGCGCTCCTGGCCACGGTACAACCCTGAAGGTGAGAACGGAGGTTCCACACACCGGGAGGTGAATCTATGGCTCAAGCACCCATTCGGGTACTGATTGTTGATGATCACGCCATCGTCCGCAAAGGCATACGCGCTTTACTAGAACAGGTCGAGCAGTTCGAAGTTGTGGGAGAGGCCAGTGACGGACAGGAGGCCGTGACCCAGGCGGAATCCTTGCGACCGGACGTGATCCTGATGGACCTGGTGATGCCTGGGATGGATGGAATCGAAGCTACTCGCCAGATCACCGCAGACCAGGCAGAAGCGCGAATCCTGGTGCTGACCAGCTTTGCTGCCAACGACAAGGTTTTCCCAGCCATTAAGGCCGGAGCATTGGGCTACCTGCTCAAAGATTCTGAGCCCGAAGACCTGTTGGCAGCCATCGAAAGCGTCTGTCGTGGCGAGCCTTCATTATCGCCAGCCATCGCTCAGAAAGTGCTTCTCGAGCTGAGGCAGCCCTCTGATCGCCCGCCGACGCCCGATCCGCTCACGGATCGTGAGGTAGAGGTGATCCAACTGGTCGCGAAGGGGCTGAGCAATCGGGACATCGCCGAGCGGTTGGTGGTCACCGAGGCGACCGTGCGGGCCCACGTGAGCAACATCTTGAGCAAGCTGCACCTGGCCAATCGGGTCCAGGCCGCCCTGTACGCGCTGCAGGAAGGCCTGGCTTCGCTTGAAGATCCATCACGGATCAACGAGGGGAGGGAGTGATGTGCCACCCTTGCAAAGGTTGAGAATAGTCCTGGCAAATGAGCGATTCCCGACAGGCGAAAACACATTGGCCTGAAAGCTACTGCCGAACCTTCGCAATGGTTCCCTCTACAACATTTGTTGTAGGCCATATTCGCCATAAGTTGAACGAGACCGCCTCTGGGCGGGCTCGTTTTGTGAATAGGAAGATTAGCCATTCGTCCGATGACAAAGGGGCCGTTTTCTGCTATAATAAGGCCGTAACGATTGATGAAAGGGATTCGAAATCTGATGATGCAGGATAGAGGAGAGGAACGACGAGTGCGTGTTCTTATCGCCGATGATCAACGGCCAACGCGCCAGGGGCTGAAGGCCCTGCTGGCCCTCTGGCCACGAGTGGAAGTGGTGGGCGAGGCGGCGGACGGACAAGAATCCGTGGCCCTGGTGGCCGAAAGCCATCCCGACGTGGTGCTGATGGACATACGGATGCCGGTGATGGATGGCCTGGAGGCCACCCGTCGCATCAAAGGCCAGTGGCCACAGATCAGGGTTGTTGGGCTGAGCATGTACCCCGCGTACCAGTCCAAAGCGCGCGCCGCCGGAGTTGATGTCTTCCTGCTCAAGGGATGTACGGCAGAAGAGCTGCAGGCCGCTATAGTGGCCACAGGCTGATGTCAAAATCATATTAACGAGAGGAGTCTAGACCAATGAAGAACACCATTTTACTACCCACACTTTTCAAGAAAATACCTCTGAAAATCACTCTCGCCACACTGCTGATCCTGGTGGCGGTCACGGCCTGTGCCACGCCGACCCCCACGGCGACGCCGGAGCCAGCAGCTACCCCTGTTCCAACTGACACGCCAGTGCCACCGCCAACGGCAACGCCAACCCCACTGCCACCTACCCCAACGCCAACCCCAGTGCCACCTCTCACTTGGGAAATGCTCCAAAACGCCACCTATCCTTCCGAGTTGGAAGAGAGCGGCACCATCACTCTAACCGACGGCCGCTACGAAGGGGAGCCCTTCGTCGAGGGCGGTGCGTCGCGCCTGATTGTCACCCTCATCGAGCCGGTCGCGTTTGGCGATCTGGATGACGACGGCGTGGACGATGCGGCGGTGATTCTGGCGTCCAATGCAGGCGGCAGTGGCACGTTCATTGACCTGACGGCTGTTCTCAACCAGGATGGTACGCCCAACCCGGTTGCCACCACTCCCCTCGGTGACAGGGCCCGTCCCCAGTCTATGGCTATCGAGTCTGGTCAGATCGTGCTGGAGATGATTACCCACGGGCCCGATGACCCGATGTGCTGCCCTACGCAGATCGTGCGCAATGTTTATGCGCTGGAAGGCGATACCTTGATCGAAGTGTCGTCGGAGGTAATCGGCACGGTGAAAGAGCCGAGCCAGCCGACAGCCCAATTGACCCTCGAGGCCCTACAGAACGCCTCGTACCAGGGGATCTATGACGAGCCCGTGCAACTGACCGACGGGCAGTACGAAGGGGAACCCTTCGTCCCAGGTGGCGCCTCACGGCCGACGGTGACGTTCCACCCTGAGGTCTATGCCTTCGGCGATCTCAACGGCGATGGGGTGGATGATGCAGCGGTTATCCTGATCGAGAACTCCGGTGGCAGTGGCAACTTCCTCTACCTAGCTGCTGTCATCAATGACGGGGGGGCACCGGTGAACGTCGCCACCCAGTTCGTGGGTGATCGCGAGCAGGTACAAGCGATCATCATTGAGGATGGTGAGATCACGCTCAACATGGTCGCCCACGGTCCAGATGATCCGATGTGCTGTCCGACCCAGGAGGTCACGAAGAGGTATCAGTTGCGTGACGATCAACTGGTCGAGGTGCTAGTGGGTCTGGAAGGCACGATGTGGACTTTGGTTTCCTACGGCGATCCAAGTGATCCTCAGGCTGTTCTGGAGGGTAGTGAGATCACGGCTGTATTCGACAGTGCTGAAGGTAGAGTCAGCGGTTCTGCAGGCTGCAACAACTACACGGCTTCGTATGCCGTTGAAGACACGGCTATCACCTTCGGGCCAGCCGCGACCACCCGCAAGATGTGCGCCGAGCCGGAAGGGATCATGGAGCAAGAGAGTGCCTACCTGGCAGCCCTTGCATCGGCAACGGCTTATCAGATCGAGGGTCATGAACTGACCCTCACGAACGCCGACGGCGTGCGGGTGGTAACCTTCACCGTCTTTGAACCGCAGGCCGCGGGCTTAGGTGTCGTGGGCACGGTCTGGCAATGGGTGGGCACGCAGACTCCGACGGAAAAGATCGCCGTTGACGATCCGGGCAAGTACACCATCGAGTTCCTGCCTGACGGCAAGGTGAATGTGTAGGCTGACTGCAACGTGGCCGGCGGGACCTACGCGATGGGCGATGCTCCTCACATCAAGATCACGATCACGACGACCACCCTGGCAGCCTGCCCGCCCGGCTGCTGGGCGACCAATTCATCAAGGAGCTGAACGAGGCCGTCATCTACTTCTTTGAAGGCGATAATCTGTTGATCGACCGCATATACGACAGTGGCACTATGAGATTCGTCAAAGGCGGATAGATATACCATTGCTCTCAGCCCTTATCACGAGGCCTGCGGCGTTGTTGCAGGCCTCGTGCACCAACACGGCACAAGACTTAGGAAGGAGGTGGCGTATGGCAGTTTTATGAATCAGTCAACGCGGGCTTTTCTAAGACACATTTTCACACAGAAAGGATACAAGGACACACATGCTTAACAAACTCGTAAACGAAATCTTCGTATTGGTCGCAATTGCGGCTGTCTTGTTGACTGCGTGCGGGGCACCGACAGGCCCCACCCCTATGCACCTCCCACCGACGACTGTCCCGCCTACGGCCACCACCGTCCCGGCTACGCCCACGCCCACAACTGAGGACGCGTGGTCGCGCATTCAGGCCGCTGGCAAGATCGTCGTTGGCACAGCAGCGGGTTACCCGCCCTTCGCCTACTACAACGGTGAATTTCAACTGGATGGCTTTGACATTGCGCTGATGCGCGAAATCGGCCAGCGTCTGGGCGTGCAGGTCGAGTTTTACGACCTTGCCTTCGATGGCTTGATCGGCGCTTTGCAGCTCGAACAGATTGACATTGCCATTGCTGCAATCTCCGTCAGTCCTGAGCGCCAGGCGGTGGTGGACTTTAGCAATGTTTACTACGTGGGCGAGGACGCGATCCTGGCCCGCCAGGATTCGACCATCTCCATTCGCTCTGTAGCCGACATGGCTGGCCAGCGGGTCGGCGTGCAGCGCGGCACCGTTTACGAAACCTGGCTGAAAACCAGCCTGGTTGATACCGGCCAGATGCCATCCAGCAATCTGTTCTCCTACGTGTGGAGCGAAGACGCTATCAGAGACTTGAAGGACCAGCGAGTGGACCTGGTTGCGCTGGATTATGTGCCGGCGCAGTCTTTCGCCAACCAGGGAGGCGTCAAGGTGGTTGGACATGGTCTCAACCAGCAGCGGTTTGCCCTCGCGGTACGCAAGGGAGCAACTAGGCTCAAGACAGAGATTGACCGTGCGCTGCTCCAACTGCACAATGAAGGCAGGATCGTTCAACTGGCTCAACAGTATCTGAACTTGGCACCGGCGGAAATCCTGCCCACGCCGACACCCGCTCCGGCAACACCCACACCGACACCCGCTCCGGCAACACCGACGCCGACGACCACGCCGGCAGCACCGACGCCTACCCCGTCCTGTATTGACGGCATGGCGTTGGTGCAAGACCTGACGTACGATGACAAGAATATGACCGCGCCGCCCCAGATGGTGGGAGGCCAGCCTTTTGTGAAAGGCTGGCGTGTGCGCAACATCGGCACATGTCCCTGGGATAACACCTACCAGTTAGTCTATGTGCGGGGCAATGTGCCGGCCGCTCGCATGAGCGGAGAGCCTGTGGCCATAGCGCGTACGGTGCCGAGCGAAGGCACGTACGACATTCAGGTCAATCTGGTCGCCCCGACGACGCCGGGTATCTACCAGGGATTCTGGCAAATGCGCAATGCGAAAGGCGTTGCCTTTGGCCATACTCTCTGGGTCGGCATCACGGTTCCGGGCGAGCCCACAGCGACGCCTGTTCCAACACAGACGCCTTCGCCTGGCATTTACTTCAGCGCCGATCGCATCTACATCAAAGCCGGAGAGCGGGTTATCTTTACCTGGGATGTCGTGAACGTCAAGGCCGTCTACTTCTATGCCGAGGGCGAGCCGTGGGAAAAGAACGGTGTGACCGGTGAGGGCAAGCGAGAGGTCTATCCGCAGCGCACGACGACCTACAACCTGCGCGTGCTCAAGCGCGATGACTCGGTTGAGGTCAAATACATCAGAATCGAAGTGGAACCCGTCGTGGGCGCACCGATCATTAATCGCTTCACGGTGAATCCCGAGTTTCAGATCAGAGTTGGCCAGTGCGTGGATATCCTTTGGCAGGTTCAGGGCGATGTGCATAGAGTTAATCTTCTTCGCAACAGCATCGCTCTATGGGATGGTGCGCCTATCAGCGGCAGCATTCAGGATTGCCCGCGCGAGACGGGTGAAATGGCGTACGTTATCGAGGCCAGCGGACCAGGGGGAACCAGTCGGTTGCAGCGCGTGGTCAATGTTGTCCGACCCACTGCGACGCCGGTACCCGCCACGCCAACACCCACCCAGCCGCCTCCAACGGCGACGCCCACACCCACCCAGCCGCCTCCGACGGCAACGCCAACGCCTACCAAGCTGCCTCCGACGGCGACACCAACACCCACTGAGCCGTCTGCCGCGAATCCTCTAGCGGGAACATCATGGCAAATGACCTCGTATTACAACGGTCAGGCAATGGTATCTGCTTTGGTGGGCACAGAAGTGACGGTCTTTTTCGGCGACGATGGCAGCGTCAGCGGCTCGGCCGGCTGCAACACCTACTCAGCGTCGTACACCGTGGATGGCAACTCGCTGTCGGTCGGCGTACCAGTGGCTACCAAGATGGTGTGTGACGCAGAAATCATGGCGGAGGAAAACATCTTCTTGGCAAACCTGATGTCGTCTGTTGGCTACGAGATCTCGGGCGATACACTCTCTACGTGGGACGAAACCGGCCAGAAGGTGTTGGAGTTTACCAGGCAGTAGGGCGCGCTTTAGAGCATGCTGTGCATACGCGCGTCTCAATGATGGCAACGTCCGCGTGGCTGAGTGAGCACTCTGCTCAGCCACGCCGACGTGCTTGGAGAGCAGTCGTGGCACCGGTGAGTTGCCAGGCGTGCCCACTCCGCTACGCTCCGGGGTGCTACGCTTAGAAGCCCGGCCTGACATGAAGCTTTAGTACAAAGCATACAAATTCAACTCGTTCAGATTATCGAAAACTGACAGGTAAAGGGAGGAAAAACATCATGAACATCAAGAAGAGTTGTAACTGCTCAGCCTGCTAACGCTGGTTGAGCATTCAAAGCAGGGGGCACATAGGGTGCTCCCGTCAGCGCCAATCTCAGGCTATCCAAGACTTGCTGACCATTCTTCCGAGT
>JBAWAP010000131.1:0-41313 GCA_049589355.1 Anaerolineae bacterium | reverse complement strand
GCCTCGGCTCAGAACCGACCGCCGAAGCTGCCCGTCGCTGGCTTATTCCCCAGGCTGCTGCACCCACGGGGTAAGTTGGGCTGATGGTCTCGGCGGATGGTACCTGATTTACAACCGGTGCTCCCTGCCCTGCTATCCCGTTGTTGTCAAGTTTAACAAAAACTGGTATAATCTAGTATAGTCACTGCGGGAGAGTATCAATTTCCAGGGAGACTACCCGCTGTGAGTGGTGGGGGGAAAAGGACCATGAACAATCGCCAGGTGGCCGATATCCTCTACGACATCGCTGACATGTTGGAGATAAAGGGCGAGATTATCTACAAGTCCATAGCATACCGTCGGGCGGCGGATAACATCCTCAACTTGGGACGAGACATCAACGATGTGTGGCGGGATGGTAAACTCAGGGAGATACCTGGAGTGGGCGAGGCCCTGGCTAAGAAACTCAATGAGCTGTTGGGCACGGGCCACTTAGGGTATTATGAGGAGCTGAAAGAAGAGATCCCCCCAGGCGTGGTGGCCATGCTGGCCATCCCCGATGTGGGCCCCAAGACGGCCAAGCTGCTCTACGAGAGGTTGGCGCTGATGAGTGTGGCCGATGTGGAGCTAGCAGCACGGGAGGGCAAGCTCAGGGATCTGCCGGGATTGGGCGTCAAGTCGGAAGCCAACATCCTTGCCGGTATCGAGGCCCTCCACCGGCGCAGTGATCGCATCCCCCTGGGCACTGCCTGGCCAGTAGCCAGGGAGATCCTGGGGGCACTGCGAGCTCGCTGCTCCGCCTTGCAACAGGCCACCGCGGCGGGGAGCCTGCGGCGCATGAAAGCCACTATAGGCGACATTGACCTGCTGGTGGCTTCAGATGAGCCAGGGGCCGTGATGGATTGCTTCGCCAACCTTCCAATGGTGGAAGAAGTTGCGCTGCGGGGTTCGACCAAGACTTCGGTGATCCTCCACAACGGACTTCAGGTTGACCTGCGGGTGCTGGAGCCCGCCCGCTACGGCTCTCTTCTGCAGTACTTCACCGGGAGCCAGGCTCACAATGTGGCTCTGAGGGAGCTTTCTTTGGACCAGGGCCTCAGCCTGAGCGAGTATGGCTTCAAGCGCGATGGAGAGGAGATCCTCTGCGCAGATGAGGAGAGCGTCTATCGCACTTTAGGGCTGCCTTGGATCCCTCCGGAGTTGCGAGAGAATCGGGGTGAGATCGAGGCGGCCAGACAGGGAAAGTTGCCGAAGCTGATAGAGTTGAGTGACATCAAGGGAGACCTGCACGTCCACACCAGTTGGAGCGACGGGGTGGGCAGCATGGCCGAGATGGCCGAGGCAGCGCGGGCGCGGGGCTATCAGTACGCTGTGATCAGCGACCACACCCAGAGCCTGGGAGTGGCAGGGGGTCTGACGCCGGAGCGACTGCATGAGCAGCGGGCTGAGATCAACCGCCTCAATGAGCAATGCGGCGATTTTCGGCTGCTCCAGGGGGCCGAAGTAGAAATCAAGGCTGATGGCAGCTTGGATCTCCCCGATGAGGTGTTGAGCGAGCTGGATGTGGTGGTGGCCTCGATTCACTCGGGCCTGCGTCAGGAGCGGGAGCGTATCACCTCCCGGCTCATCTCAGCCATGCGCAATCCTCACGTGGACGTTATTGGCCACCCCTTAGGCCGCATCCTCGGCCAGCGGGAGGCCAGCGCTGTGGACATGGATAGGGTTCTGAAGGTGGCCCTTGAAACGGGCACTATTCCTGAGGTCAACGCCATCCCTGACCGGCTGGATCTCGACGATGCCCACATCCGCCGCGCGGTGGGTATGGGAGTGAGGTTGGCTGTAGATAGCGATGCCCACAATGCAGCGGGCCTGGCGGCTATGGAGTATGGCGTGGCCACTGCCCGTCGAGGCTGGGCCGAAGCCAAGGACGTAGTGAATGCCCTCTCTTGGAATGAGCTACTGAAACTTATACATAACAAGCAAAGGAGTATAAAGCATGTCTGATTTCAACACCGAAGACGATTATTACGAGGAGGAAGTTGAGCGGCAGACACGAGCGGGGAGGCGACGCGGGTTACCCCTGTGGCCTCTGGTGGTCATCCTGCTGTTGATATTGGCCGTGTTCATCGCTCTTTGGAACCCCTTCGCGCCGTCACCGCTGCCGACTCCGGAGATTATACCTACCGTGACTCCCGCTCTGCCCACGTTGCTCCCACCTCCCACTTCCACTCCTACTCCCCGACCTACCCCTACCCCAACTCTACCCGCCGAGGTCACCGTCGGCGGCTACGTAAAGGTAGTCGGTGCCGAACCCGACCAACTGAGCTATCGCACGGGTCCTGGGATGAACTACGCTCGCCTCAAGCTCGTCAAGGACGGGACGATTCTCAAAGTGCTGGGGGGCCCTGAGAAGGATCCTGAGGGTGGTATCTGGTGGCGCCTGGAGGACCCTGCAGAAGAAGACGAGGATTTGAAAATTGGTTGGGCGGCAGAGGAGTTTCTGGAGCCGACTCTGCCATGAGGGTGCGTCTCGATATAGGAACAGCAATTGAAACCGCCTCTAGAGGGTGTGAACGTGCCGCTCGTCCACCGTTCGGCTGAGCTCACGGCCGAACGGTGGTCGCCTGGTACGGAACACCCTCACAGGTGCGATTTCAATCGCCATCCTGGGGACCATGGCTGTCGAATACAAACTCTATAAGCCCAAGCGCATCCTGAACAGGTACAAGCACGCCGATCACTGGTTTTGGACGCGCTACACTGCCCATCCCTACATGGGCTGTCAGCATGGCTGTGAGTATTGCTACTGGCGTGAGAGTAAGTATTGCCCCTACCCTGACCCAGAGGATTTCTCACGCCTGATCAAGGTTAAGATCAATGCCCCGGAACTCTTGCGCAAAGAGCTCTCGAAGGTGCCGGTTGACGTCGTCGGTTTGGGAGACTACCAGCCCGCCGAGTTCCGCTATCGCCTCTCGCGCCAGATGCTCCAGACCTGCCTCGACCTTGGCTTCCCCGTGCTCGTACTGGAGAAGTCCCATAATGTGCTACAAGATTTGGAGCTGATCAAGGCCATCAACGATAAGGCGCGAGCCGTAGTCAGCTTCAGCATTATCGCCACTCCCGAATCTCTCAATTACAGATACCTCAGGGGCTTCGAGCCTGCCGTGCCCATGCCACCGCGCCGCTTCAAAGCCATGGAGCAGTTTGCTAAGGCGGACATTCTCACTGGTACCTGTTTCATGCCTATCCTCCCTGGCATCTACGATGATGAGAACCTGGAAGCGGTAGTGCGCTGGACCCGAGATCACGGCGGCACCTTCGTCCTGGCCGGTGGTCTGACCCTCTCCGACAACCAGAAAGCCTATTCCCTAAAGCAGTTGGCGCGCATCTATCCAGAGAAGGTACCCTTCTACGAGCGGCTCTATCCCCAAAGCAGTTACGGCCCACCGCAGAGCTACTGGAGCCGATTGGGGCAGAAGGTGGCAGAGCTATGCGAGAAGTACGGCATCAGTGACCGAATGTCACGCCCTATCATCCGTGGTGAAAAGTTGGTAGCGAACAAGCACATCGCCGAGCATCTGGCCAACAAGGCATATCGGCTAGAATTAGCGGAGGGACGGAGTTACAGGATCTGGGCTTATCGCAAGGCTGCCTGGGCTCTGGATGATCTGGAACAGGACGTGTGCGCGATCTATGGGCAAATGGGGGTGAAGGGGTTGGAAAGCATCCCGAGTTTGGGAAAGAAGTTGGCCAGGGAAGTTGAGCAGCAGATCCTTGGCGCGGTGTAGATGAAAAGGCTGAGAAAGTGCCCGAGCTGCCTGAGGTGGAAATACTAAAAGGGGAACTGAGGCGAGAGGTCGTCGGGCGGAGGGTGAAAGAGGCTGCTGTTTTTGAAAAGACAGAGGGCCAGTTCCCCGTCGCTCAACTCAGGGAAGCTGTAGAGGGTAGAGCTATCGTAGGGGTGCGGCGGCGAGGCAAGATGCTGGTCCTTGATTTCGAGGGTGTCCACTCGCTGATTATCCACCTGATGATGGTGGGCCAACTGCTCCTCTCCCCGCCCTTCACCGGCGAGCCCCGTGACATTTGCCTGGAGCTGAAGTTCACTGATGGAGCTCGCCTGACTCTGGGCCAGGTAAGGCTCAAATACGTCCACTTGTGGCCAACAGTCGAGGTAGACAGTTGGCCACCTGTAGTCAAACTGGGCGTTGATCCCTTGGATGAGAGCTTTACCGCTGATCTCTTGCGGCGGCTTCTGGCCAAGAAGCGCGGAGCGCTCAAGGCAACCCTGATGGATCAGGCTGCCATCGCTGGCTTGGGCAATGTTTACGCCGATGAGATTCTCTTCCGAGCGAGGCTGCATCCTCAACGCCGCGCTTCAGGCCTGAGCGAGGAGGAGGTAGAGCGATTGCATGCCAGCATCGTGGCGGAGCTACAGCGGGGGCTGGAGCTAGGTGGTTCGTCGGAAATGGCCTTCCTGCACCTGGACGGGAGCGAGGGCTTCTATCAGGAGAGCTTTCAGGTCAAGGGACGTAAGGGAAAGCCCTGTTTCGTCTGTGCGATGCCCATTGAGAGGATCGAGGTAGGCGGGCGGGGGACCTATTTCTGTCCCTGATGTCAAGCATCTTGCCAATCTTCGTCCTCGTCGAATTCCTCCCAATCGCCCTCTTCGTAATAATCCTCCAGTGACCCACTGTACAGGAACCAGTCCTCCAAAGCAAGTTCTGCCGCCTCTCGGATCTCCGCATCCTCCCCTAGGTAGGTCAGTTCATCCAAGCGCTCGAAGGCCTCTTCCCAACCGGTCTGCCCCAGGGCCCAGATGGATTCTAGCTTCACGTCCCGGTCGTTAGAGTAGGTCAGCCGCCGCAGATCCTTGCCGGCCCCTTCTAAGCCGGATTCCCCTGCTGCCCTGATGGCCTCAATTTGCAGTTCTTTCACCGGGCTGTGCAGCTCATCTAGGATGGCATCCGCCCAACGGACGTTGCCGCTGCGGCCCATGGCGAAGATGGCGCTCATTTTCATCTTCTTGTCGGGATGGGCATAGGTCTCTTCGATGATCCCGAAGACTTCAGGATCCGTTAGGAACCCCAGAGCTTCGACGGCGAAGCGGCGCTCGTCCAAGGTTTTTTCTTGGTCCCTATAGAAGCCCAGGAGGAACTCTTTCACTCGCAGGAAGTCCTCTTGGGGCAGCTCATCTTCGCGCATGATCTCTTTCAGCGATCCCCAGTCGAAGTCATAGTCGGCCATCTCGCCCTCGTAGATGTAGCGCCCTAGAGTGATGATGGCTCTGCAGCGGACCTCTTCGTTGGGGTCGTTTTTGGCCTTGTCGAAGAGCACCTCGATCATCTCCGGCGTAGGGTAATCCCAAAGGCCCGTAAGGGCCAGCTTGCGCACCTCGGCCTCCTCGTCGTCCAGGAAATCCTTGAGCACAGGCAGGTAGTCAGTGAAATAATCCTCGCCCTCGACGATGCGCTCCAGGAACTGGATTTTCTCCTCCTTGCTTAATTGACCTCTCCCCTCCTCCATGGTTTTCACCTCCCAGACTGATTCAGGCCTTCGACCAACTCGATCTTGGCCTGGGCCCTACTTGGGATTATAGCACTGTTTACATTTTTCGGCTAGCCAGCGATGCCCTGAGTGGCTCGACTGAGCTCGCCGAATTCCTGTCGAAGGGTTGTTGCCTCTATATGTTATCGCCAAAGATACGGGCTCAGGAAACCAGCCAGGGCATCGGCTCCCGACGTGGCTCCTGAGGCCAGGATCCGCCTGGCTGCCTGCTGTATTCCTATGGCTTCCCCCCTTGCCAGTTCTACCAGCAACCTATGCCAGTTTTCTCCGAACAGACCCTCTCTGGCGCTATGCAGAAAGACCCTGCTGAGGAGGGTGGTCCTGCCCTTCGCCACTTCGAAGATGATCTGGCAGGCATCATCGGGCGATAATCCGCTGTTGCTCAATGAGCTTGGCCAGACCCGGAGCCCGGCCATAAGTCCTACCAGGTAGTCATCCCCCGCCGGGGTCAAGCCGGTCCCCAGACCGGTCAGTAGCGCCGCGTTTTCACGGATGCTCAACTGGTCACCATATTGCAGCGCCTGCAGCAGCCCTTTGATCCCTACCCGCGCCATGGCCAGGAAGGCCAGGTTGTGTAGCGAATGGGTTCCATCCTCACACGCCCCGGGCTCTTTCTCCCCATCCAAAACTAGACCGAGTAACCCCTTGGCAATGTCGTTTTGAGATAGCCAACTGCACAAGGCGGCGAAGTTGTCTTCCAACCTCCTACGGTGAGTTGTCAAACACTTCCAATTCACTTCGGGCCTCCACAACTGGGCCCCGTCCAGTGAGACAACCAGTGACCCGCCCAAACCGGGCTGCTCATCGGAAAAGACCACGAGTAACCCGGGCTTTACGTGCTGGAGAATCCCGATCTCCTCGATCACTATGTTCAGAGGACCGTTGCCTATCGCCGGGCTAACTAGAGCGATGATCTCCTCCTCGGAGGTCACCAAGTTGCAGGCATGGTGGTAGTTCGCAAAGACCCGGACTGTCAAGCCCCCTCTCTTCACCATGTCGAAAACCGGTTGGCTGATTGACAACGCCTTCACGCGCGGATTTCTCACCCTGTCACTCCAGTAGCTTATTTCTCTCTATTGTAGCACACTCTGGGCAACGAGGCAACACCTCTGACTATCCACCAATCCGTATTTGCGAGAACAGCCAATCAATACCGGCCCGTTCCCCACCTGAGTATCACCAGGAAAGATGAGAGGCAATCTCGTAAGGGGGAGGCCAAGTTGTCCATTTGGGTGAGTTGTGGTACACTTGACATCCGGGCCACTTACATGGACGATGGCTCAAGGCAGATCACAAGAGGAGCACACTGGCATACATCATTGAGTTGTTTCGACGTTCGCGCCTTATGCGATACTGGGCTCCCGTCTGCATCTGGATGGCCAGCATCTCCTATTTCTCCTCCCACTCCGATCCATTGGGTTTCCTCCCCTCATCTGGGCATGGCAATGACATTGGCAACCTGGCCCACATCGGCGAGTATGCTGGCCTTGCTGCCCTGCTCCACCGTGCCCTGTCCAGCGGCAGAGGGGTAGACAGGGAGAAGGGGGGAGGTGAAGCCGAGGAGCGGAGGGATACCTCAGCACCTCTGCACAGAAGACGGCGGTTGGAGGTCGTATTCGCCCTGGCCCTCGCCTACGCCGTTCTCGACGAGCTCCACCAAGAACTGGTCCCCGGCAGGGGCTTCGAACTGGCCGATATTGGCTACGACTTGGCAGGCATCATCACTGCCCTGCTGCTGATTTGGCTAAGGGAAACGAAATGATCGAGGTTGATGAAGGAATCTGTGATAAGCTCGGTAGGAAGTTGAAAGATGTGCAGGTCTTGCCCCATAAGTTCCTGGCTGAGGACTCCCGAACTGCCTGGACAGAGGAGGAGAGGCGAAGGGAAGCCAACTTCCGGTTCTATCTGGTGGCCTTTTGCCAGCACACCAAGAGCCTGCAGGGGATCATCGAAGGGGAGTGGTGCAGGGGCTGGGACTATCTGGAGAGGGCTTGCCGGAGGGCGATGGTAGACGATCCCGATTACTTCAGCGCGGGGAACATGAACCGCATCACTGGCCAGGAGCTGCGCCGCATCCTCTCCGGCGACTTCGACCCCGCCCACTCTACCCTCGATCGGGTGGAGGAGAGGGTGACACAGCTCCGCGACTGCGGCCAACGCCTATCGGCGCAGTACAATGGCGATGTGATGAACCTCTACCGCCAGGCAGGCGGCTACCTGCACAGCGAGCGAGGCATCCTGGAGCTCATGTCCGAGTTCAAGGCTTACAGTGACCCCATTCAAAAGAAGTCCTCCCTTTTCCTGATGTTCGTCAGCCAGGCAGGCATCTGGAAGATCAACGACCTGGAGAACCTGAAGGTGGCCGTAGATTACCACATCATGCGCATCGCCTTGCGGAGCGGGATGGTCAGGGTCGGAGGCCCGCTCGAGACGGTGCTAAAAGAGCGCAGAGAGGTGGACGCTGCCACGGACATTAAGGTAAGGGGAGCGGTACAAGAGGCTTGCGATCTCCTGGTTCAACACTCAGGACATAGCGTCTTCGAGGTAGACAACATCCTATGGATGATGGGCCGCAACTGCTGCTTCTACGAGCACGAGCCCATCTGTGGACGGAATGTTTGCTTCAAGGAGGACAGGTGCACTTTCATACGTAGCATCGTCTATGATTGCCCAGGCAAGTGTCTGTTCGATGGCGCATGTTTCGGCAGTCTGGATGAGGAGTACAGAAAGTTCTGGGAGACCAACCTGTACACCGAGTATTACTGAGAGGGTACTTCGGCCCCTACGTAACTGTGGGATTAGGTATACCTGGTAGGGTGACAGAACCCTCCCGCAGGCTCGGAGCCTGCGGGAGGGTTTGACCTTAATGCCCACGCTCATGCAGCCGCCCCTGCAAGTGTTGCTGGGCGTGATGGAACACCTCTCTGATGCGCTGATGTTTCTCTGGGCTGGCGGGGATGGAGAGCGTATCCAGCCAGGTCAGCCCGCCATCCAGCAGGGTCAGCATGTATGCCGCATCGGAGGGGCTGAAAAGCTCCTCCCCACCGGCGACGACGTACACCGGCGAGGTATGGGCTGCGATGTGCACCGGCCAGACGTGCCATACCTTCAGCCGGCTCACACAGCGGGCGGCGAGCCAGCCGCTTCCCCTCAGCCTCACCTGTGCCGATAGGCGGGTACGGGTGGCCCCCTCCGTGGTCTCCCTCCGCGCCACTACCCTTCCATTAGCCACCACCTGCAACTCGTGGAGGGGCTGCACTGACTGCGCCCAGGCCTCCACCTCCAGCGTGCCCCCGCCAGCAGGGAGTTGGATATCCTCTCCTGGACTGCGGCCCTCCACCCGAAAGCCGAGGATGGGCCCGCTGGTGGTGAAAGTGCGCCCGGCGCGCACCGCCCGGGCCCAACTCTCAAAGGTGAAGTCCTCGTCGCGCAGTTGGGCATAGGTGCGCACCCCGCCCACCGGCATCCCAGCCGACATCTTATCCGTGCCCCCCACCGCCGCCACGCGGTAGCCGCAGTTCAGGAAGCGATACCACTCTGTGGTGCTGAAATCGCTCAGGGTAGGACCGAAGGTGCGGATCTCGACGGCATCCACCTTGCCTAACACGATGTCCGCCACCACCTCGCAGTAGGGGTTGGGAAAGTGGGGCATCACCACCACCCCCTCCCGCTTCCGGCAGGCATCGGCCCACTCGGCCAGACTCGTCCATGCGGGATCGCCCAGGTAGCTCTCGCTGGGTCCACCGGCGCACATGGGGAACACGGGATTGCCCTTGCTCCCCAGCAGGCTCATGTGCCCCAGGAGATGCTGGCGGTTCTCCGTGCCTACCCAGATGAGGGTGTCATCTCGGCTGACACCTGAGACTTCCCCCGTGATGTCGCCCACGTTGGTAAACAGGTCCCCCCACTGGGAGGCCAGCAGGTTCACCAGGTTGAGCCCCTCCGCCTGCGCCTCCAGCCAGGCGGTCTGGGGGGAGATGAAGTGCACATGGGTGTCGGCGGTGACCCAGCCCTCCCGACGCAGGTCCATGGCCTGCCGGATCTTAAGGCGTAACTCCCGCTGGCCGGGTTCGATGTGCAACTTGCGGCGCAGGGGCTGATATTCGAACCCCTTGGCGAGCTCCACGTACACCTCTCCCACCGGCAGCTCGATCTGGAAGCGGCCATCCACGTAGGCGTACTGGGTGGAGCCCAGCTTTAGGTCGGCGCCGTAGTCCTCGAACCAGTTGTCATTCACCTCGTGCCGGTGGCCGTAGGGGGGAAGATATCGCCCATCAGGAGCTCGGAAGTGAACGCGCACCGGCGTGGACCTTCCAGTGGAGGCATCCTCCACGGTGACGTGGACCCAGGCCTTGCGGGGGGTGAGGATCTCCACGAGGGCTCGGCCATCGGCGCTCTGGGCTCGCCCCTTTTCGCACACCTCCCCCATGTTCACCTCGTGTCCGGCGACGGTGAGCGTAGCCTCGGGGCTGGCGGTGACATCCAGCAGCAGCTCGCGGCTGTCCTCCCCTTCCTTTGCCTCCTCACCCCAGCCCACGAGCTCGGCCCCCAGCCACTCCTCAGGCGCAAAGGCGGGCACCGCGTACTGACGAGCGATGATCCCCAGGTCAATGGTCGCCTCCACCTGTTCAGGGTCCACTGCTTCTTCCAGCCTGACCCGCAACGTCTCCAGTCGCCGGTGGCGGAGAGGGTTCTCCCGTCCGTGGTAGAGGGTTAGGCCGGTGATGGCCAGGCGGTCTGCGCCGGTGGGCTCGATGCGCAATGCCTTCAGTCCCTTTTCGGGGCGGGGATTCTCCAGGGCGTAGATCCAGTAGCAGCAAGGAGTGGCATAGGCTCCCTGAGAGACGCTGGTCTGGAATTCGCCCCACTGGTTGCGCTCCGCAGGACCTCGGAAGTCCAGCGGCGCATCCGTCTGATGGGGCCGGGCAGCGAAGGCCAACTGCCCCCAGGAGATGGTGGGTTCGTTGATCTCGAAACGGCGGCGGATGGGCTGCCGGTGCTCGGAGCCATCCTCGTAGCAGAGCACGTAGTCGGCCAGATGCTCGCCGGGGCGGGTGGAGAATCCCACCCCCACATCGGGCCGGTCGGGATCGGGCGAGGCGTTGCAGAAATGGGTGATGACCACGAAGGACGCAGTACCCGAGAGGGGGATGGAGTACGGACAGTTCGCGAACCGCCCGGACTGCTCCCAGCCAAGGACGAGCCAGCAGGGGGTGTTGCTCTCGGCTGGCCCCAGCTCAAAGGGCACTCCCCAGAAGGTCTGTGTCCCACCGGGCAGGCTCTGGATGGCAGGGGCGATTTCGGGTAGCCAGGGCAGGGGCAGCCCTGGCTCTGGCGGTTCGTTGTCACGGGTTACATTGAAATGAGCTGATAGGTCAAGTGTTGAGAACTTATCCACGGTGCCTCCTTTTCCATCTACTATTTGCGACATAGTTCGTCAGATTGTGTGCTTGGAGGTCAAAAGGTTCTCCTTAAGTCCCCAATTTAATCAACTCCAGCACCTAAAGAATGCTTAAATCATAGACACTGAGATCCTCAGCGATCTCTACCTCCCCTTTGAAGTGCTCCCTTACCTCGTCCAGGGCCCGCCTGGGCTCCTCCGCCAGTGAAGTCCCCAGATGGACCAGCACCAACCGTTTCACATCGCACCACTGAGCCAACTTCCCTGCCTGCCAGGGGGCGGTGTGGCCCTGAATGTCCCGCGTTGTGGAGCATTCCTGGAAGAGAAGATCGGCCTCCTTGGCCAGGGCCAAAAGCTCAGGGCAGGGGGCAGTGTCCGCAGAGTAGACCACTGAGGTCCCGCTGAGCTTGGCCAAGATTTTCACTGCCACCGTGGGGACGACGTGGCGCACAGGACTGGTCTGGACGGTGTACTCCTCGCTGACGATGACAGTATAGCCCTCCTCCTTGGGTATCTCGCTGAAGATGAGAAAGTCCGGCTCGAGGCGCATGATCCCCAAGACACCCTTGACCACCCGCAAGGTGGCTCTATTAGCGTAAATAGGCAGGGGAGCTGTGCGCCTGGTCATTATAAAGTGGTGGATCAGGGAAGGGAGACCGTAGATGTGATCGGGATGGGCGTGGGTGAGGATGACGCCCTTCAAACGTTCGGGGTTCAGCCCGGCCTTGAGGAGCTTCTGGTAGGGGCTGCCAACGCAATCGAGGAGGATAATCCCCTTTTGGCTTTCGAAGGCGAGGGAAGTGTTGTCGCGAGTGGCGCTGGAGACGGCCGCCGCACTGCCAAGGACGATGATTCTTTGCATAATGTGAACTCCTTGAACCCCTGGATTATCAACATTCGTTACTTCAACACCTCTGACAGAAGGCAGCGGTCGTCTTCACTCTGGCTCTCGCCTATGCCATTCTCGACGAACGCCACCAGGACCTCGTCCCCGACCGGGGCTTCGAACTGGCCGACATTGGCTACGACCTGGCAGGCATCATCGCCGCCCTGAGATTGATTTGGACGAAGGGAAGGGTGAGAAGGGAGCAGAGAAACAGAGGAGCGGGGGAAACAAGGAGATGAGGGAAAGGTAAAAAAGGGGAAAGGGGCGAGGTGAGAGGGAGATGAGTAGGTTGCGCGCTCTTTTTCCCTGACAGCGTTCAAGCCACTACGACAGCGGGTTGTGGGGAAGGAATGGAGGTGGGGGCTTCTTGTTTGAGTACATATCTCTGATAGGCCCAATGAAGGACTTCCTTCAACTTTAAACCTTGTAGGTTTGTCCCTACCACGTTGAACGTCATGTCTAGCTCAGGGATAACCCCTGGTTCATCAATGGCGTTGAAATAGGTAGAGAAATCCAACCACTCGAAGCCAACGATTTTGGTTTGGTCGTCCCAGTCGTAACGGACGTAGAAGTCATAGTCTGTCTCGGTCATTCTGGCAGGGCGCTTGGGGAGTATGCGTAAGTAAAGTGTATCCTTCGCCTCTTGATATCTTATTTCCACCTTCACTGTTTTCGCCATAGCAATTCACCTTTCTTGATGTTTCTGAAGTAAGAGGGCTCAGGAACCATCGCCGTCCTGAAGTCTAATCTCCCGTATTTCCGATCTACTCCCACGATGAAGGATTCTCCTTTAACGGCCTCGTCGCTTTCGTATATTATGGCTATGTAGACTTCGCGGAAAGGTTTGCTCTTCAGATGTCCTCGCCTAATTTCCATGGGACTGGCGATAGTCTCAGCGATCCAACGTACGCGTTCCAACCGCTCTTCATCGTCCATCAAGTGAACATAGTCACCGATGTCGAAGTACACTTTCTCACCTCTGGCATCAATGACAAAAGGGACTAAGAGACGATTGAATAGATCAAAGGCCTCAGAAGCTGCATTCAGGGGTACGATACTGCGCTTATTGGCCATTCGCAGACTGGATCTCCACCTATCTTTATCTTCGTAATACCACCTGACCTTCTTGAAGATTATAACATGCTTTTCCAAACCAGACAAGCCATATAGTCTTTGCCTTGCCCACCTGTCTCGCCGGCCAGTCACTTGGCAAGGGTTTCTTCAGACGTTGGAAGCTTGGCGATGAATTCCTCGTAGGCTGGTTTCCTGGCCAGGTAGATCAGGTGTGAAAGGCAGCGGCAGTCGGAGGAAACAAAGCCAGGAACAGGTATCGCACCGCCAGGGAGCTTCCAGGCGACCTGAGCCCAGAGGCACTCCGATTTATCCGTCGAGGCGGCGCTCCAGACCTCGACCAGTTGTGCGCGTTCCAGCAGGTAGTCTATGTGCCAACGGAGCCTCTTGTCACGACGGCGGTGGCGGGCCAGGCGGGCCTCCAAGCCCCCGGGTCCCAGGGCGCTGCCTACGTAGAGGTAATAGCCAGCGGGAAAGGTAAACGTGCCCAGCTTGCCGACGGTGATCTCTTCTCTGCACCCCAGGTGCAAGACCAAGGCGTAGGTGCCTTTGCTGGGTTCGCTCATCCTAGGGAGAAGCCTCCGCTTCCCAATAGCCCTCGGCGTAGAGGATGTAGGTTGTGCCAAGATTGCTCCAAAGGATGGTGCCTGCGTCAAAGGCTTGTACCACGCCGGTGAACCCCTGTTCCTCCTCCCTGGCCCAACCGATCTGACTGGCCGGGCCGCCCAGCTCTTCCCGCCACACTTTGCCAAAGCCCCTCTTCGGTTGGAAGAGGCCCGGTGGCGCGATCAGATTGGGATCGTCCTGAGGCTGGCCTTCCTGCCAGGTGTCGTCGAAAGCCCGCCAGGTGTGATCGTCGTGGAGGACGTAGATCTCCCTGCTGTCCCCCCGCCAGAACATCCTGCCCCACTCGAAAGCTTCTTCAGCCAAAAGGACTTCTCGTTCTGCTTCCGCCGGGCAACCGAGGCGATCCCGTCTGTCTGCCCATATCGTGGAGAAGCGAACGGGCGCCACGGCACAGGGCGTAGGCATGACCGCTGCACGGGTGGGCGTAGGGCTTAGTGGAGGTGTGGGGAGGGGCATCCCCCAGGTGGGTGGATACCAACTAGCTCCGCCGTCGGTGGACTTGTACACACCGTGCTCAAACAGGGCGGCGAAGAGGGTCTGGTCGGCGGCATAATCCGGCGATATGGCCAGTGCCAGCACCGCCGCAAGCTCGCCGTCTGGCCGATAGGGAAGGCCAGTATTGACCGCCTGCCAGGAGTGGCCCCCATCGGTGGACTTGTAGATACCCTGGTCGAGACCGGCGAAAAGCGTGCCGTCCCTGGCGAATTCTGGCGACATGACCAAGGCCTTGACCCAGACAGTGCCCGGCGGGAGGCCGCCTCCCAGCGCCTGCCAGGTGAAGCCGCCATCATTGGAGCGGTGCAGGTTGCCGTACAGCGCTCCGACGAAGAGGGTCTGATCAGTGGCGAAGTCTGGCGAAAGGACCATTGACTGCACATACCAATCCTCTTCTTCTTTGATCTGCTCCCAACTTTGGCCTCCATCAGTGGTGCGATACAGGCCCTTGTACTGCAGCCAGGCGTAGACTGTGCGATCTTTGGCGTAGTTTAGCGAAATGGCAAGGCTGGCGATTTCAAAGCTGTCTTCGGGCAGCCCCTGGCTCCCCGAAGTCCAGTTTTCCCCTCTGTCGGTGGAGATGAAGACCTGAGGGCGGCGATAATCTCCCGCGATGAAGAGGGTGCTATCGGCAGGGAAATTCGGCGAGATGGCCAGAGCTGAAGCGGGGAAGAGATTGCCTAGCCCCTCTTGTAACTCCTGCCAGTCGCCGTCGAGCCAGCGGTATACACCGGAGCCAGAGGCCGCGAAGAGGGTCTGGTCCCCAACGTAATCAGGTGAGATGGCCAAGCGAGGGTAGTCAGTGCTGCCACCTGCACGGCCCGGGAAGCTCGTCTTCTGCCAACTGCGGCCTCCGTCGTGGGAGACGAAGACCCCGGCCGTGGATGTGGACGCGTAAATGGTTTTATCCTGGGCATAGCCTGGCGAGATGGCCAGGTCGTAGATGTCTATGCCGTCCAACCCCACCGTCAGGTTCTCCCAGACCAGCCCATCGGCTCTCAGGCTGTGGGTGCGCCCATCAGTGGTGCCTAGCAGCAGATTCCCGTCCGGGACGAGGGCAAAAGCACTGATCGGTGTGGGTATGGCTGTCTCAAGCACCTTCCAGTTGTTGCCTCCATCCGTAGAACGATAGAGGCGGGGCATCCCTTCGCTACGATATGCTGTGAACAGAGCATAGAGCGTCTTGTCCCGGGCGAAGGAGGGCGAGAAGGCGAGATCGCTGAGGGCCACATGCTCATAGACCAGCCCCGAGTTGGCCGCCTGCCACGTTTCCCCCCCATCGGTGGAGCGCATCAGACCTGCTCCACTCAGGACAGCATAGACAGTGTGGTCGCGGGTGTAGTCAGGGGAGATGGCCAGCAATTCCGCTGTTCGGCCAAGCACCTCTTCCCAAGACTGACCGCCATCGGTGGACTTGAGGACGAGGTATCGGTCCATCTCATCCAGGCTCCAAAACAGCGTGCCATCGGCGGCGTAGTCGGGGGAAATGGCCAGGGCCGTCGCTCGGCGGTAGGTGGGCCTGTCAATTTGCGGCTCTTCTATGGCAGCCCAACGGCTTCCCCCGTCGGTTGACTTGAAGAGGCCGTGGCGCGTCGTGCGGGCAAAGGCCGTCCCATCGGCGGCAAAGGCGCCCCCCTGGACCTGGAGATCCCTCAGTCCCCGCGAGGCCAGGCGCCAACTCTGGCCGCCGTCGGTGGATCTGTAAACTCCACCCCCGAAGTTCCATGTGGAGAGTCCGGCTAACAGAGTTTGGTCGGAGGCATAGTCGGGGGAGAAAGCCACTGAGACCACATCCTGATCAGAGAGTAGCCCATCATCCATGAGCAGCCAGGACCCACCACCGTCTTCGGACTTGTACAGTTTGTTCTCTACGAGAACAAAAAGGGTCCGATCCCTATCATAGTCAGGGGAGACGAAAATGCGCTGGATGGGGCTGGCCGGCAGCTTTACTGATCGCGGTTCAACCGGAGCTGGCGGCGTGCCGCCGCTCTCGGCCATCACCAGGACGGAGCCGCCTGCGCCGATAAGATACAGGCGCTCGGCCAGGGGGTCTAAGGCATGCAAGGCATAATCTCCGTCCAAAGAAACACTATCCAGAAGGTCGACTGTCTGGCCGTCAACGATCAGAAGCCTATTGCCTTTATCCCAGCCGCTGGTCAGGTAGACCAGGCCCTTATTAGGGTCCACTCGCAGGTGTCCAACGATTCCCTCTAGCCGCGCCACCCAACGCCGCCCTTCGGCCAACACCTTCAAGGACAAATAGTTGAAGCGAGAGCGGGTCATGTAGGCCCGGCCTACCGTGGGATCCACATCTATCGAGACCACGCTCAATTCCGTGTCAGTGAAGACTGGGGTGTGAGTGACTCCATCGTAGGCCTGGAGGTAGTTACCATTGTTGGAGCCGGGTACGCCATTGTTGAGGATCACGTAGAGGAGATCCAATTGCGGGTCAATAGCCAGATCTACGGCGTAGGGATTAGGGGAAAAGCCGCTTGGCAGGGCGAAAGTGGAATCAATCTTGCCTACCACGCTTTGGGTTTCAGGATCGGCGATGTAGACTCCACCCTCAATGATGTAAAGCTCGTTGGTTTCTGGATCAACCACAGGCTTACCCGTTTGGGGAACGAGGCCAACTTGGCGATTGGTCTGGCCGTCAATGATCTGTACGCCTTGACCATCGGGATCGCCGACGTAGATCCTATGGCGGACATCGTCAACGGCCAAAGCACCGCGACCAGGGACAAGGGCCAGCTCTTCGTGGTTGGCGCTATCGAAAATGTGGAGCTGGTCGGCGCTATCGGTGATATAGAGGCGCTTGAGGTGGGGATTGACGGCCGCATCTACCACTTCAATCGCTGTCGGCACCAGTGCTATCGTGGCCTTCTGCTCCGTGTCTATGACCGCCACCTGGTTATCATAGGTCAGGGAGAGATAGAGCCTATTCCGATGAGGGTCAAGAGCGATGCCCTCCACACTAGTAGTTGGGCCTATCTGGTCTACGATCTGCCCCGTGGCTCCATTGACCACGGCCACGCTTGGCTCCCGGCTCGTCGCTCGCCCGACGTAGAGGCGATCCGCCGTTTCATCCACAGCCAGGACGCTTCTCTGGTACCGCTCGCCCACGACCAAGCTGGCGATGTGATCGCCGCTGGTTCCATCCAGAGTCAGAATCTCGTTACTCTCCTCGGTGCCGAGGGCTGCGTAGAGACGATGGGTGACGGCATTAACCACCAGGTCTTGGACACGGCCCTTCAGAGGTATGGTGGTCACCCTCTCCAGCGTACTGGCAGTAAAGATGTCCAGGGCGTCGGGAGAGGAGCGGGCGAGGTAGAGGCGGTCGGCGGGTGAATTGAGGGCCAAGGCATTGACAGACGAACCGGGCGGCAGGCCGGCGCTGCGCAGTTCGCTGTAGTCCCTGGCATTGAGCAGGCGGAGTGTTGCACCATCAGCCACGTACAGGCGATCTACCACTTGATCCACAGCCACAACTTCTACGTCCTCAATGGTAGCAAGCACCTGGTGGGTGTCCCCGACGATGACCGCCAACGTCTTATCCCCTCGGTTAACCACGTAGACACGGTTGGCTGTCTCATCTACGGCCACTTCATTGTAGTCCCAGCCGCTCTGGCCCACGGGGATCGTAGCGATGATCTCGCTGGTTGTCCCGACGATGACCGAGACGTTGCCTCGCTCTTCCGAATCGCTTCTCTCGTTGCGTACGTAGATGCGATTCGTGGCCGAGTTGACGGCTATCGCTCGCGGAGAGTAACCGTTGCCTGCAGGCACTCCCAACTCGAGCTTGGTGACGACTTTAGGCCAAATCATCTCAGGAGTAGGGGTAGGTTGAGGGGTTGGTGTCGCCTCCTCGGTTGCCGTCGGGGTGACAGCAGGAGGCGTTGGCGTGGCCTCCTCGGTTGTCGTTGTGGTGACAGGTGGGAGCGTTACTGTCACCTCTTCGGTTGCCGTCGGGACGACAGGGGAGGGCGTTGGCGCGATTTCAGCCGCCGTCGGTGTTGGGGTCGGCAACACTGTTGGAGGCATCGGCGTCGCTTCCTCAGGACGGCGACAAGCCGAAAGCAATGCCAGTAGCAGCAAACCCCATACGACCTTGGCTTTCACCGCTGTTCTCCTCTTTCAGAAAGGCCAGCTCTCTACGAAAGCGGTGCGGCACGGTTCTGCCGATAAGCTCATTGATGCCCTGGCGAGCATTTTGGCAGGCTGTAAGCACATTGCACCTAGCCCAGTTCGATGGGCTTCGAGAGCACAGCTACCAACAACTTGACGGCATTAAACACGTCGTTATGATCAACCATCTCCGAGGGCGTATGCACGTAGCGGCAGGGGATCGAGAGGCAGCCAGCCGGCACGCCATCCCGCGAAACCTGAATGGCCATGGCATCGGTGGTTCCTCCCTCCAAGACTTCCAATTGATAGGGGATTTCAAGCTCTTCGGCGGTCTCGACCAGCAGGTCCTTGACCACTGGATGGGCCAACATCCCCCCATCTTTGACCTTGACGGCTGGCCCCTCGCCCAAGGAGACAGCCATAGTGCGAGCCTCCGGAGTATCGCCAGTGCCAGTAACATCAATGGAGATGCCCAGATCGGGCTGGATGCCGTAAGTTGAGGTGATGGCCCCACGCAATCCTACCTCCTCCTGCACGCTGAAGACGAAGTAGACATCGTGGGGTGAAGACTCGAGGTCCCGCATAACCTGGATCAGGACGGCGCAGCCGATGCGATCGTCGAAGCCCTTAGCTATGAGGCGGTCACCCTGAGCAACGAAAGGGCGCTGAAAACAGGCGACGTCCCCCACACCAACAGGCACCGACTCTTTGTCCTTAGCGCCTACATCTAGATAAAGCTTGTCCAGGCCAGGTATCTTCTTTTCTTCCTCCGGCTCCAGCCTCTCCAGGCCAAAGGTGCCCACGGTGCCATTGACAAAGACAGCCCGCCCGCCCAACAAGGCGAGGGGCCTTACCCCCCCGACACGGGCAAAGCGCAGAAAGCCCTTCTCATCCACATAGGTAACGATGATGCCAATCTCGTCCATGTGGGCGGCCAACATCACTTTCAATCCATCGCCACTGCCGCGCTTGAGGGCGATAAGGTTGCCCATAGCATCAACCCGCATCTCATCGGCCAGGCCCTCGATTTCCTCTTTGATCACTTCCCTGATTTGCTCCTCGTGACCCGAAGGGCCGTAGGTCTCGGTTAGCTTCTTGATCAGCTCTTTCATGCGACCTCCTTTATGCTGGGTAGTCTACCCAGCGCTGCCTTCATCAAGCGCACTGTATTCTCGAAATCCTCCAAGCTCAGCAGGCAAACCGGTGAGTGAATGTAGCGGCAGGGCACAGCCACGGTAGCCGAGGGCACTCCCTCTTTTACTAGGTGGATGGCGCCAGCATCGGTCCCGCCCAGGCCGGGCTGCTTGAATTGATATGGTATGCCTTGTTCCTCAGCCGTCTCAACAAGTAGCTTGACCAAAACTCTATCGGCGATGAAGGAGCGGTCCATGATGGTGATAGCTGGGCCAGCCCCTAGCTGGGTGGTGGGGCTTACATCCTTCTTTTTGGGCATGTCGTCACAGATGGTGCCCTCCAGGGCGAAGGCCACGTCGGGCTCGATGGCGTAGGCCGCCACCCGCGCCCCTCTGAGGCCGACCTCTTCCTGGACGGTGAAGACTGGATAGAGGTCGAAAGGATAGCGCTCCTTCAACATCTCGATCAGCACCGCGCAACCAGCCCGGTCATCGAAAGCCTTCCCTTTGACCGTTCGCAGACCATCCTCTGCCAATTGGCGGAAGTCGGTGGCGAAGATAGCATAGTCACCTATCTTGACCGCTTTCTTTGCCTCTTCCTGGCTCTTGACGCCAATGTCTATGGCCATCTGGTCCACCTTGATAACCGTGCGGCGTTCCTCCTCTTTCAGAAGATGTACAGGCTTGACACCGATGACGCCGGGCACCCGATCTTTGCCGATGAGTACAACCTTAGATAGCAAGATGCGGGCATCAATCCCGCCCACTGGCCGGAAGCGGAGGGCACCGGTCTCCTCCTCGATGTGAGTGATCATCAGCCCCACCTCGTCCATGTGAGCTGCTATCATCACCTTGAGCTCAGACTCACCTGTCCCTCTCTTCAGGGCAATGAGATTGCCAATGCTGTCCTCGCGATACTCGTCCACGTGGCCCTTGATGGCCTCAATGATGAGCCCGCGGACCTGGTCCTCGCAGCCAGAGACTCCAAAAGCCTCGGATAGTTCCTTTAACAGCAATTTGACCTCCTTGAACTGAAAGCCGGCTAACTTCCAGCTTCCAGTTTCCAGCTTAGCTTCTCCATACACTTCTCATCCAACCTCCCGATGCAGCCTGCCATCAGTCTCCCCGTCCGCTCCACGTCCTTGAGGGAGAGAGTCTCCACCGAGGTGTGCATGTAGCGCAGGGGGATGGAGAGCAGGGCGGTGGGGATACCCTCCCGTGTAACCTGAATGGCCCAGGCGTCGGTGCCGCTCCCGCCGGGGATGGGTTCGACCTGGTAAGGGATCTCCAACTCCTTGGCCACTTCGACCAGGGTTTGGTGTAGCTTGGGGTGGATGTTGGGGCCAAAGCCAATGGCTGGCCCCTTGCCTATGGACACTGACTCCGCCTCGGAAACGCCGGGCTGATTGCCGAAGGTGACGTCAATAGCTATGCCCACGTCGGGGGCTAGGCCGTAGGCGCTGGTGATGGCGCCGCGTAGCCCCACCTCCTCCTGCACCGTCGCCACGGCGTAAACGTCCCAGACGTGTCTGATAGATGCAAGCCCCTCCAGGCAAACCAGGATGGAAGCAACCGCCGCCCGGTCGTCGAAGGCCTTCCCAGTCACCAGATCCCCCTGAAGCTGAGTGAACTCTCGTCTCAAGGTCACCAGATCACCTACTCGAACGAAGCGCCCAAGTTCCTCCTCTCCCATTCCCACGTCTATGAACAGTTTATCCATGGCTATGGTCTTCTCGCGCTCCTCCTCCGGGAGCACGTGGGGAGGACGGCTGCCGATGATGCCTGGCAGTTCCTTGCGGCCATGCACTGTCACTTCTTGTCCCAGGAGAATCCGCTCGTCGAAGCCACCCACTGAAGTGAAGTGCAGGAACCTTCCCTCCAGCTTGGTCACGATCAGCCCGATCTCATCCATGTGACCGGCCAGCATGATACGGTGGCGAGGCTCTTCACCCTCTCCCTTCTTTAGGCCGATGACATTGCCCAGCTTATCGGTTTGCACTTCATCAGCGTATCGCCCGAACTCCTCGGCTATTATGCCTCGCACCTCGGCCTCATAGCCCGAGATCCCTCTGGCCTCGGAAAGTTTCTTTAACAATGGCGCTATCTGCACTGATTATAGCCTCCTCAAGAATCTAAGGTGCCAGGCACTTCCGAAAAGGCCGTCTTGCCCAACTCCAAAGGCGATTGGAAAATGCCTCGGCTTTGAAATCCTCGGTGAAAGTGCCTGGCACCTGAATGCTCACACTCGTGAACAAACCTATGATATTATAGCTCTATCTCACCATCTGTCAAACTCTGGATTATCCCTAAGGTGTAGGCATCTCTGTGGGCGTAGATGTGGCCGTACTGGTGGCCGTCGGCGGTGGCGTTGTCGGCGTGTTGGTGGGCGTCTCTGTAAGCGTAGCTGTGCTTGTTGGTGCAGGCATCGCCGTAGCTGTCGGAGTATCAGTTGCGGTAGCCGTCGGCGCTACTGTCAGCGTGGCCGTGGGCGTGTCTGTTGGTGTCGGTGTGAGTGGTGGCAACTCCGTCGGAGTCTCCGTAGTGGTGGGAATCTCTGTCTCTGTAGGCACGACTGTACTCGTCGGTGTGTCAGTGCTTGTGGGAGAGGGCGTCGCCGTCGGGGTCTCTGTAGGAGTCGCTGTGCCCGTCGCCGTAGCTGTACCAGTGGGGGTGTCGGTTGAAGTACCCGTCAAAGTAGCCGTCGGCGAAGGCAACCACTGGGTGGGCGTTGGTTCAAGGGGAGTAGAGCTAGGGGTAGGGCTGGGGGTAGGTGTGGGCGAAGGGCGTAGAGTGGGCGATGGTGTAAGGGTAGGGGTAGGAGTGGAGGTAAACGCTGTCGGGAGAGGTGGTACAAGGGCCAAGGCCACCAATCCCAGACAATAGCAGGGCAAGGTAAGCATGATGACGGCGAGCAAAAGCCCATAGCTCGTCCTCTGTCTGTCGGATAGATTCAGGTACCAATGGCGCAACTCGTCCATATAACCCAGTTGAGTATCAATGCCATCAAGATAAGACCTCCGAGGTCTCCCGTAGAGCCTCACCACGTGCAAACTACGTCGTGTTGGCCGTCCACGCCTATTGCGCAAGAGCAACACAAGACCTCGGAGGTCTAGGCAGTTGCCAACTGCCCATATTTGACCCAGGTGAGTATGATAACATTGATTAGGCCCATTGTCAAAAGCGCCTGGGGGACTTGTGCAGCAGTTGGCCGCAAGCCCTGTCCTCTGGGGGAGAGATAGAGCGAAGGGACGCCCCTCATACTCCCTGGGGAATCGCTGCGCTCTCCCGTGGGTTGCGTATTTAGACCACTCGTGATAAGATTATTACAGGTTGCCCTACCGACATTTAGCCCACACATCCGCAGCCAAGGAGAGCTTGAAGGTGCGCAAGTCATCATCCAAAATGAACTCAGTTGATAGAGTTCGGGAATATCTGAAACATCGCGGGCTAACCATTGAGGTGATGGAGTTAGCGGAGAGCACCCGCACGGCAGCGCTGGCCGCCGAGGCCGTAGGATCACCTTTGGGCAGTATCGTTAAGTCACTGGTCTTCCTGGCCGACGGGAAACCAGTCCTCGTCCTGGTGGCCGGCGATAAGCGGGCCGATCATAAGAAGCTGGAGAAGATGCTCAAAACCAAGCGGGTAATGATCGCCAACGCCGACCAAGTACGGGAGGCTACCGGCTTCGCTATTGGTGGTGTGCCTCCGGTGGCACACAAGACCAAATTACCCACCCTAATTGATAAGAATCTGGGAAGATTTGAGACCCTTTATGCGGCGGCAGGCTCTCCTCGCGCTGTCTTCCCCATCTCCTACGAAGCGCTGGTGGAGATAACAGAGGGGCAATTGGCAGACGTGACCGAGGATTGATATTCAGGAAAGTCTGGAAGGAGATCAGCATGAAACGCATTGGCGTACTGACCAGTGGCGGCGACGGGCCGGGCTTGAACCCCTGTATCCGCGCTGTGACCAGGATGGCGTTGGGATACGGCCTGGAGGTGATGGGCATCGAACGGGGCTATGCTGGGCTGATAGATGGCGAGTTGATCCCCCTCGATGCTCGCTCGGTGGGAGGCATCATCGGCAGGGGAGGCACTTTCTTGGGCACTACACGCGCGCCCGAGTTCAAGACGCCCCAGGGACAGCGGGAGGCCCTGCGCACCCTAAACCGACATGGTATCGAGGGCCTGGTGGTCATCGGTGGCAACGGCTCCCTGACAGGAGCTTGTGCTCTTCACCGCCTGGGCTT
Organism: Anaerolineae bacterium; assembly: GCA_049589355.1. Classification (GTDB taxonomy): domain Bacteria; phylum Chloroflexota; class Anaerolineae; order VGOG01; family VGOG01; genus JBAWAP01. The sequence goes on along the minus strand of JBAWAP010000131.1, from coordinate 17,782 downwards.
TCCGGTGGTAGGCGTGCCCGCTACTATTGATAACGACGTAGTTGGCACTGACATAGCCATAGGCGTGGACACTGCTCTTAACACCATCCTGGATGCCATTGATAAAATCAAGGACACCGCCTCTTCCCACCAAAGGGCCTTTCTGATCGAGACCATGGGCCGCGACTCTGGATACCTGGCCCTGATGGGCGGGATAGCCGGTGGGACGGAGCTGATTCTGATTCCTGAGGTCGAGACCACTCTCGAAGAGGTAGCCCAGGGCCTGATGGACGCCTACGTACGAGGGAAGGCCCATTGCATCGTGGTGGTGGCTGAGGGGTATAAGCCTGGCACCCAGGCAGTGGCCGCTTATCTCAAAGAGAGGCAGGAAGAGCTCGGCTTTGAGGTGCGGGTCACTGTTCTGGGACACATCCAGCGGGGCGGCGCGCCCATGGCTTTCGACCGAATCCTGGCTACCCGGCTCGGTGCTGCCGCCGTCAGAGAGCTTCACGATGGCAACCACGGCCACCTCGTGGGCCTGATCGGTAACCAGATTGTCCTCACGCCTTTGGAGGATGTATTGACTCAGCGCAAAGAGCTCGATCTGAGTCTCTGCGAACTAAGCAAAATTATGGAGAAGTAAAGAATGGCTAGGCGGCTGGGTAACTCGGAAGCAAAAGCCCAACCGCCTAGCCACCCCACCTAATCACCTACTTTGGGCAGCTCCTTTAACGCCTCCTTGACTTTCTCCTCAGGGTACTCGTAATCGGGCAGCACGCCAGCGAAGTAGTCGTCGTAGGCCTTCATGTCGAAGTGACCATGCCCAGACAGGTTGAAGGCGATCACCTTCTCCTCGCCCGTCTCCTTGCACTTGAGGGCTTCGTCCATAGCCACCTTGATAGCGTGGGAGGGCTCAGGCGCGGGAATGATTCCTTCTGCTCTGGCGAAGCTCACTGCCGCGGCGAAGACCGGATTCTGGTGCACGGCCACCGCCTCCATGATCCCTAGCCGGTGCAGGTGACAGAGGATGGGGGCCATGCCATGATAACGCAGCCCGCCAGCGTGGATGGGCGGGGGGACAAAGGTATGTCCCAGGGTGTGCATCTTGACCACCGGCCCCGTTTTCGCCGTATCACCCCAGTCGTAGGCATAGAGGCCCTTGGTGACTGAGGGGCAGGCTATGGGCTCCACAGCGACGAAGCGAATATCTCTGCCCTCGACTATCTTGTCACGAACGAAGGGTAGGAAAAAACCGGCGAAGTTTGAGCCGCCGCCGATGCAGCCGATCATCACCTCCGGGTATTCCCCCGCCATCTCGAACTGCTTCTTGACCTCCAGCCCGACAACTGTCTGGTGCAGCAGGACGTGGTTGACCACGCTGCCCAGGGAGTACTTGGTGCCCTTGTGGGTGACAGCGTCCTCCACCGCCTCGCTGATGGCGATGCCCAGACTGCCAGTACACTCCGGGTCCTCGGCCAGGAGTTGACGTCCATAGTTTGTATCGGGGCTGGGACTGGGCGTCACCTTGGCGCCCCAGGCCTGCATCATGCTCTTTCGGTAGGGCTTCTGCTCGTAGCTGACCCTGACCATGTACACTTTGCACTCCAGACCGAAGAGGTTGCAGGCGAAGGCCAAAGCGCTGCCCCATTGTCCGGCGCCGGTCTCGGTGCTCAGGCGTGTCTGCCCCTCTTCCTTGTTGTAGAAGGCCTGGGCCACGGCGGTATTGGGCTTGTGGCTGCCTGGCGGACTGCCCCCCTCATACTTGTAGTAGATGTGGGCCGGAGTGTCCAGGGCCTCTTCCCAACGCCGGGCCCGATAGAGAGGCGTGGGGCGCCAGAGCTTGTAGACCTCCCGCACTGGCTCTGGGATCTCGATCCAGCGCTCCTGGCTCACCTCCTGCATGATCAGGGCCATAGGGAAGAGGGGAGCCAGATCATCGGGGCCGCACGGCTGAAGCGTCACCGGGTGCAACACGGCCGGCAGTGGCTCAGGGAGATCCGCCTGGATATTGTACCACTGAGTAGGTATCTCCTTCTCACTGAGAATAATCTTAGTCTCTTTCATTTTGAGTTTCCTCCTTAAATATATGTATTTTGAGTTGCACTATGCTAGAGTTTCAAGGTATGGATGCCTCTTTCAGCTCGCCTTCGACGTCAAGAGGCCGTTTTTGCTCATAATCTTCCTCCATTCAAGTTCGTGAAGGGCCCATCACGCAATACGCAACACGCATCACGTCAACCCCATCTTCTCTCTGACTTCAGCCATGGTGGCCTGGGCAAGGAGCCTGGCGCGAGCCGTGCCCTCGTGTAGGACATCCCGCCCATAATCGGGCCTGGCCGCGAATTCACGACGCTTCTCCCGCAAGGGGGTTAGGTAGCGGTTCAAAGCCTTGGCCAGTCTCCTTTTAACCTCAATATCGCCGACTCGACCGGCCCGGTAGCGAGCCTTGAGCTCCTCTACCTCCTCCCTGTCCTCGTTGAAAATGCCGTGGTAGGCGAAGACAGGATTGCCCTCCACGTGACCGGGATCAGTGGTATGAATGCGAGTAGGATCCGTGTACATCATCATGACCTTCTCCCCGACCGTCCCGGGATCGTCGGAGAGATAGATGGCATTGCCGTAGCTGGTGTGCATGGTGCGATTGTCTGTGCCTGGCAGCCGTGGCGCATGGCTGAGGAGCCCCTGCGGTTCAGGAAAGGTCTCCCCGTAGGTAGCGTTGAAACGGCGAGCTACCTCCCGGGCGATCTCGATGTGGGGCATCTGATCCTCGCCCACGGGCACGGTGTCCGCTTTGTAGACCAGGATGTCCGCAGCCTGCAAGACCGGATAGGCCAGGAGGCCCAATGAGGGATTGAGCCCCAATTCCTTCACCTGCTCCTTGTAAGTGGGATTGCGCTCCAGGCAGCCCACAGTAACCAGCATGGAGAAGAGCAAAGCCAGCTCGGCGTGCTCCTTGACCGCCGATTGAAGGACGAAAGTGCTCCTTTCCGGGTCGAGGCCAGCCGCCAGCCAGTCCATCACTACCTCGGCGATGTTGCTCTGAATGTGCTCAGGGTGGGTGCAGTCAGTGGTCAAAACGTGCAAATCGGCTATCAGGAAAAGACATTCGTAGTCGTCCTGCAGCCCCGCCCAGTTCTCCAAAGTGCCCACCAGATGGCCCAGATGTCTTCGGCCCGTGGGCCGATGTCCCGTCAAAATACGTCCTTTTTCACTCATCTCTCGCCCCCAATTTCTCCTATCCTCTCGATCCTCACGATCACGTTGCCCGTCGGATCGGGACAGATAACGTGGTTGTCCTCCTTTAGCCAATCGCCATCCTCCAGCGGCCGCTGTTTGGCCGGAAGGAGCGGAAGGGCGGCGTGCAGAGCATAGAGACAGAAGTGACGATGGGCCGGGATGTACAGCCGCCCGCTGCGCAAGATAAAATGATCGCCTGGCCTCATCCCCGAAGTGCACTTCCCCCTGACCTCCTCCACCACCACCCTCAGGTTCCGCAGCCTCCCCTCAGCCCCCTCCCCACCCTCAATGTCCTCTGCTCCTTTGCCCCCCTGCTCCCTTGCTCCCTTCTCCACCTTCCCCATCCTCTCGATCTTGAAAATCACTCGACCTTTAGGGTCCGGGCATTGGGCATGATGCACCCGCCACATCCAGTCCTCGTCCTTGTCCTCGAGGATTTCCCTCTCCTTGGGCGTGATGACCGGCAACAGGTTTTGCAGAGCCCACAGGCAAATGTAGCCGCCCTGGGGAATTCTAATATCGCCGTCGCGCACGGTGAAGTAATCGCCCGGCTTCATGGGCGGATTCGCCGTGCATTCTCCCAGCACCTTGGTGACGGTGACCTTCAATTCATACATCGCTAGTATCCCCCACTAACTCGGCCACCAGATCCGACGATGAGATCACCCTCATCAACGGATAGAGTGGGTTGCGACGGTAAAGACCTAGCGTCTGCTCGTGAATGCTCTCAGAGTAAGAAGCGGAGCAATCTTCCAGAAAGACCGCCTTGAAATCGTGACAGATGGCATCCATGACGGTCGTCAAAACGCAGTACTCTGTCGCAATCCCGGCGACGGCGCAGAGGGTCACTCCCCTTTCCCGCAGCCATTGATCGAGTCCGGTCTTGAAAAAGGCCGAAAACCTTGGCTTGGGGAGCCATAAGTCCTCTCCCTCCCTGTAATCCAGCTCATCTGCCACCTCCGCCCCTTCTGTTCCTACCAGCGAGAAAGGTTTCAGGCGACCTTCGAATATAAAGTCCTCCCTGCGATAGGCATCCGTCGAAAAAACAATCGGCCACTCCTGCTCTCTAAACACACCGATCAGGCTGTTAATAGGGGCGATGATCTGACTGGCAAAAGGCGTAATGGGAAAGTCGTTCTTTTCATCAAGATTGTCTTTGACCATGTCAATGATTAGAAGGGCTGGCGTTTCTTCCTTTCTGTTTGCCATTTATTCCTCCTCGACTATCAGTCCTAATTCCTCCAGCTTTTCCTCCGTCGGCAACCCAGTCTCCGCGTCCCACCCCCTGGCGCGGTAGTATTCATCCAGCATTGGCTCCAGCTCCAAAACCGACCCAGTGCTGGGGCCGCTTCCCTCGGGCAGGGGCTCTTCCAGAAAACGCTTGGGCAGAGTGTCGTCCTGGCGCGTGATCCCCTCGCGGCCGATGAATAGCCGTTCCAGGTTCACGATGCGCTCGCCTATGCGCCGCACCTCCTCGCCGGTGAGGTCCCAGCCGGTGGCAGCCCGGAGCAGCTCCGCCGTCCCCTCCCAGTCCAGCACTTCCATGTTGTTGTAGGTGTTCTTGCACACCCCCATCGAATCGGCGATGGCCGCCATCTCCTCGAAGTGCTTGACCACCAAACCCTTGCCCTTGTACTCCAGGCGGAAGGCCGTCTCGGGGATGCCATAGCGGCGGATGCCCTCCTCTGGGTCGTTGGAAAACTCGAACCAGGGTTCTGATCGCAGGTGATCGGCTCCACGGCTGGCCACCGCGTTACCCAGGCCGTAGCCCTTGATGCTCCGCACATCCGCCTGGAAGACCTCCAGGCCCTTGCCATGGATGGCGATCTCCTCCGAGCCTCGCCCCAGGCGCTCGGCCGCCTTCTTGACCCCGTCGGCCAGCATATCGCCGAACCCCTCTCGATGGGCCACTTTGTGAATCAGAGACAGGATGGTCTCGCCGTTGCCCCAGGTGAGGTTGAGTCCATCGGCCTCCTCACAGGAAAGGAGGCCGCGCTCGTAACACTCCATGGCCCAGGAGATGACCTCGCTGATGGCGATGGCGTCCACGCCGTAGCGGTTGGCCAGGTCAATGCATTTCAGGGCCAGCGCCAGATCGCCGTTGCCCACTCGGGCAGTGAAGCCAGCCAGGGGCTCGTATTCCGGCCCCTCCAGGCACAGACCGGGGAAACGGGGGTCGTCTATCACCAGGAAACGGCTGCAAGGGATGGTGCAGGCAAAGCAGGCTTTGCTCTTGATCTTGTACAGCTCCTCAATGGCCTCGCCGCTCACCGCATCCGCCTCTTCAAAGCAGCCACTCTGGAAATGGCGAGTGGGCAGGCCGCCGATGCTATCGAGGGCTTTGATAAGCCTGGTGGTGCCCAGACGGCAGCGAATCTCGTATTCGGGGTGGTGGTAGATGACCTCATCCAGGCGTTCGATGATCTCGCAGAAGCGGGACATGTCGGCCACGGGGATGAGCCCGGTGCCGCGCACGGCCACCGCCTTGAGGTTCTTGGAAGCCATGACTGTGCCCATGCCCGTGCGGGCCGCCGGGCGGTTGAGGTTGACGAACACCCCGGCGAAACGCACTCCGTTCTCCGCCCCCTGGCCGATGGTGGCTATCTGGATATCAAGGTCGTCGAGTTCCTGCTTAATGGCCGAGGTGGTGTCCCACACGTCCCGGCCCCACAGCCCATGGGCATCCCGCAGCTCCACCGCGTCGTCCTTGATCCAGAGGTAAACCGGATGATCCGCCCGACCCTGGATGATCACCTGGTCGTAGCCAGCGAACTTGAGCTCAGGGCCGAAGAATCCGCCGGCATTGGAGTCGCCCAGAATCCCGGTCTGAGGAGACATGGCGCTGACGTTGAACCGTGCTCCCCCAGGGAAGAGCGTCCCCACCAGGGGCCCGACGCCGAAGACCAGGGTGTTCTCCGGCGACAGCCCGTCGGTGTGGGCCGGTAGTTCGTCCCACAGTCGTTTCACGTTGAGCCCTCGCCCGCCCAGGAAGGCCCGGGCCAGATGCACCTCGGTGGGGTGACGGTGGATGGTGCCATCGGTCAGGTTGATGCGCAAGATGCTGCCGCCGTAGCTATACATGATCGCTCACTCCCTCGACGGCCAGTCTTTTCCGCTTCGCTCTCACTCCCGCTTCTGCGTCGTCGTACACAATCGCACCGGTGGCACATCGCTTCACGCAGGCGGGGTCGCCCCCGCACAGATCACAGATGAGGGCCAGGCCAGTCTCCGGGTGCAGGGCGGCCATACCGAAGGGGCACTCGTCTACACAGGCCGAGCAACCGATGCAATCGTCGGGGCGCAGGAGGACAGCCCCCGTGGCCTCGTCCTTGTTCAGGGCCCCGGTGGGACAGGCAGCCACGCATGGCGGCCGCCGGCACAGACGGCAGACGTGGGGATGATCCACTCCCAACGGTTCGATCTTGGTCACCCAGATGCGGGCTGTGGCGGTGCCGAAACGCCCGTCGTGCCGAGCCACGCAGGCCACCTCGCAGGCCCGGCAGCCGCTGCAAACGTCCTCATTCACCAGAATTCGTTTCACGACTCTTATCCTCCCAATCAGAACGGGGTCGTGCAGATAGGCTTATCTTCCACCGCGAAGACCTTATCAATGGTGCCAACGTATCCGGGATCGGAGATTTCGGCCAAGCCGTACTTGTGAAGACTCCTGAAGTTCACCGCCCCCACCAGCAGCGAGGAGAATTCCGCCACGCCCATACAGACCTCCACGTCGTAGTCCTCGGTGTCTATCAGATTCAGACGTCCATCCTCGAAGCACAGGAACACGCAGCCTGCGTTTTCCGGCAGTAAGCTATCTTCGATTGTCAGCTTGAGCCTGCAGGTCTGTCCGCCGAAGCTGCGCTCCCTCAGCAAGTCAAAAATCCTCCGGGTATGAATCACTCGATACATTAACCCCACTCCCTGGATGTTGCTCTCGTGGTAGATGTCGGGGATCAACGTGGGCGAGCCATTTCGAGGGTCCAGGAGCAGATAATAGAAGAACTCGTCCTGGGTGTTGAAGATGATGTGGCGAATTTGGTCGGCCTGCGTGGCCAGGAAGGTCATCAACTCCGACAGCGCCGCCCGGCTCTCGTAGACGAACTCCCGGATGCAGATGTCGTTAATTAGCCAGTTTTCGCCGTGCTCGAAGGTGAAAACCAGGTATCCGAGAATCCGTCCATCTTCCTCGTACCCCGCGATCTGATGTTGGGGGTTTTCCACCAACCTGGTGAGCTCACGCTCAGACTTCTCAATCATCCCGTGGGTTCTGCTCAGGAATCGGTTGTAGCAATCCAGCAGTGCCTGTCTATCGTCCTTGTCCAGGTAGCGGATGTGCGCTTTAGATGAACCTTTAGGCAAACCGGCGGGCTGCACACGGTACTGGTTCATCTTTGTCCCATAGCCGAAGCCCATCTTCTTGTAAAAATCGGGACGAAAGGGATAGAGCATGGCCATTGGAGCCCCACGCTCCCGATAATGCCTCAAGAAATAGAGTGTCATCTCCTTGGCGACGTGCTCCTTCTTGTGCAGAAGATCAACGGCAATTTGTCCCACACCCCCTGCCGCGATCCGGGTGCCGAGGCAATTCATCCTGAAGTCGTGAAAGAGCATCCCACCTTGCAGAACTCCGTCTCGGAAGAGTCCATAGCCAGTGATCGTTGGCTCCTCTTGGTGAGCCTCGAGCAACCGCTGCTTCACGCGCTCCTTTCCCTCTTTATCTTTAGGGGCGATCTTCCACCCCGGATAGGCGTTCACGAGAATGTTGACAAAAGCATCGAAATCCTCTACCGATAGAACCCTGATCTCACTCATGTTGAATCTCCTTTGCAGTTATCGTATTCACCTTCTCCACGGTGATGTCAAATTGAATGTCGGCGGCGGCCAATTCGTCCACCAATCTGTCAAACAGAGGGCCGGTGATGACCTGCTCCGGCGGCAGTATACCGCTGGCCTTTAGGTTGCCGCGCGCGATCATGCGGGCCACGATGGCTACCGTGAAAGCCGCCGTGCGGGCCATAGAGGTAAAGCCCAGTTCCTCGTCGTACCGATCCACCATCTCGATCTTGTACCTTCGTGGGCGGCCTCCCTTTTCACCTATTGCCTCCACGCGGAAAACTGTGATGTCTCTATCGCCCTCTTCCAGCCTGACGCGGGGATAGAGCAGCGCGTCGAGCAGTTTCTTGGGCAACACCGGGATGCCGTCCACTTCCACCGGCTCCTGGCTCAGCAGGCCCATCTCTTTGAGGACCGTCACCTTGGCTGCATAGCCAGGCCAGCGAACGGTCTTCTGGGTACCGATCCGCAGGTCCTTCAGGACAGGCAATTCCAGCAACCAGGGCATAAAGCCTTCATGCCAGGCTTCACACTCACCTATGCCGGGGAAGACGACCGGCTCCACACCGGAGTAGCGGGGCACTGGCTTGAGCTGTCCATCCTCAACGAGGAGGGCCTCACTCTCCCTCAGTGGCAACTGCTGCCCACCGAAAACTATTTTGTAGCCCAATGGTGGAGTCGGCTTCTCCGGGATACCGCCGCATTTGATATGCAGTTCGTCCACCCGGTCGAGTTTCTCGGCCAGGTAGCGAGCCATGATCTCGGTGAGACCTGGTTCCACGCCGCACCCCAAAACGACGAGCCCACCTGCGGCTTCGACCTCTTGCCTGAGCTCGGCTAACTGATTGCGGTCGAGCCTGGTCAGGTCCACGAGCGGAGTGTTGGCCTGTGTCGCCGCCCGGATGGCCAGAACGCTCGCCGACCGGGGGAGAGCGCCGATGGCGGCGTCGAAATCAGCCATCAATCTGGATGCTGCCGCCTGATCGTTCAGGTCGAGACGGACAGTGGAGAGCTTCTCGATGCCCTTCATGCCTGCGAGTTTGCTCAGGCAGGCATCCAGTTGTCGCTGGCTCAAATCGCAGACGACGACCTGCGATACGTCGGGATCGGACATGGCGTTGAAGGCCGCCGCCGGTCCCATGAGACCACTGCCCAAGACCAAAATCTTCATCCTTAGACTGCACCTCCGCTTGTATGCTTCCTCCCTAAACAAAAAGCCCCCGTCCCGGTAAGGGACGAGGGCTCTACAGCCATAAGCACCCGTGGTGCCACCCTTGTTAGGCTAGCTCTCTGAAACGAAAAAATCCGCCATGACAGCGGATAATTCGTGAGCCAGCCTCACTCGTTGCAGGTACGGGACAGCGGCGATGCCGTCCGATACCCTCGGCCGTGATAACGGTGGCGACTCCGGCACAGCTTACTTGGGGGCTACCCCGTTCGGCCTGCAACTCCCAGGTCCATTCGGCCTTCGCGCCGGCGTCGGGCTCCCACCTTACCCCGACTCTCTGGGCCTCGCTTGAAAGCTTACTAGTCCTGTTCCCAGTCTTTGGCGGTGTCTGATTTGTCGAAGAGTATACCACACCAGGGTCAAAATGTCAAATTCAATTTTCTCCCTCGGCCAAACCCCGGGCAGTGTTGCTCAAACGGGCAAGGTGGTGTAAAATATGGGTAGGACATACGCAGTTCGGGAGGTACGCCCACCGATGTGAGGCAGTTGTACTGCCGAACAGAGGCTCGGAGTGCAACCTTAGACTGAGCGCAGCGAACGTCTCCTCGCCATCGAATCGGACATGCGTAGTTCGGGAGGTACACCTTGGAACATGATCGTTGGACGCGGGCGGCCATTATCTTGGTAGCAATCAGTGCCGCTATCTTCCTCTTTGAAAAGGCCTGGCAGTTGAGCGATTTCTTTGGAGACGTTATTCTGATCTTCGCCCTGGCCTGGCTTATCGCTTTTGTCCTAGACCCCCTGGTTGATGGGCTCAGTGGTCGCCTTGCACCCCGCACCTTTACAAGGTGGGTACGGCAGCGCGCGGGCGACCAAGCCGCCAATGCTTTAGAGAGCTTCCGCCTTCCCAATGGCTTGGCCGTTAGCCTTGTCTACCTTGGCTTAGTGGTGATCATAGTGGTCATCGGCATATTCTTAGTGCCCGTGATTGTGACCCAGCTTGCCCAATTAGGAGCCAAACTGCCCGAATACATTGCCCAGGCACCCGACTGGCTCGAAACCCTGCAGGAGAAGCTGGCCAGGTTGAACATCTATGTAGACCTAACGTCAATCTATCGGCCTGAGGAGTTGAGTCGGCGAGCCGAGACCATCGGAGCAGCCATCATCCAGAACGCTCTAGTCGTCGTCACTCAAGTGGCTTCGGGGGTGGCTAACGTGTTCATCATCATAATCCTCAGCTTTTATATGATGCTGGATGGCAGGAGAGTGGCCCAACAAGCTCTAGCCCTGATCCCTGCCGAGTACCATGATGAATTGTCTATGGCGGTCAAGAGTATAGAACGCACCTTCGGCGGTTTTATCCGCGGCCAATTAGCTATGGCTTTTCTCTATGCGGCTTTTGTCATTGTCGTTATGACCATCGCCGGGTTGGGCTTTGCCGTAGCCATTGGGTCTTTAGCTGGACTGATCATGTTCATCCCGGTTATCGGCGCCCCAATTGCTATGGTTATGCCAGCTTTCATCGCCCTCTTCCAGAGCCCTAGCTTGGCCCTTTGGATGCTGGTGATCATGACCGGTTACCAGCAGATCCTCCTCCACATCCTGATGCCAAAGATAATGAGCGAAGCGGTGGGCATGCCGCCCTTGCTCATCCTGGTGGCCATCATGATCAGTGTGAGGTTAGTCGGCATCTGGGGTTTCATCTTCGGCATTCCTGTGGCCGGAGGCCTCTACGCCACAGGCACTTTTTTCCTGAACCGGTGGGAAGAGCAGCGAAAGGTGAGCCTGGGAGAAGTCGAGCCTCAGAAAACGGCCGAGGAAGAAGGTGATTGAAAACATGGCCTCCCCGTAGCTCGTAGCCCTAGCAACAGTGTTGACTGCGCTCATGGGCAGAAAATGAGGGGGCTGAGAGGCAGGGCCCCTTATGTCCCAGGCCCTCGATGGCCCGTGCGAGATGTGGGTGAAGTCAGTCTAATAGTATCTGGCGGGCATCCCTGGCCTTCTGCTAGAATATGTGAATGATTTCCTCCTCTTTTGCACGATTCCCTGCTCTTTTATGCTATGCAAACCGATTACTTATTTAACGTGACCATTTTGTATCGTTATGCGACTATGTTAAGCTATTCTGGCGCTTTTAGACGGCTTTATACTGATTAGTGACTATGTCAATGTTTTCTTACATTTTCACAATATTGTATATCATTACCCCGATATGTCAATAGATTCTTGCTCAGGAAGCGTCCATCCCCTTCCCGAAATCGAAGTTTTGAACTTCCCACTCCCTAGATATAGTGATTATCGAGCGGTAGACCACCATATGTAGATTTGAACAGACTCAGGAATGTGTTTTCAGTAGAACTGAAGGCTGCCTGTTCTTCTTCTACAATACCTCTTGTCTTTGCCTTGATATGTAAACAGGTTCTTACACTTGTACAACGCTTCTTATCTACACCTTCATATGTAAACCGCCTATTGATGATGCACAACATTTCTTGTCCTTACTTTGATATGTAAACAGATTTTTCCCTCTTCTATAACGTTTATCTTAATTTCCCTCATATATAAACATTTTATTACTACTTCAGACTATTTCTTCTCTTTATGGAGATATGTAAACTTTTTCTTGCTACTCTATACTATTTCGTTTTTTGCCCTGACATACAAGCAGGTCTTCTTTGTTGATGATGTTCCCTACTCCCAATCGTATGGATTACCGAAGAGCTTCAATGTCCCCCTTGGCTTTTGCTGCACTTTGAAATCCCTTCCATATCGCTAGCTCCGAGTTTCTTGAAACTGTGCCTAAAGGAAACTGTCCCACACCTCATCAACGTATATAACCCCATTCAAGGGTTGGGTGGACTGAAGGAACCGATGGCTCGCAGGCTATTCCCTTATCAAGTGTGAACAAACGAGGTCAACCCAAGAAGCGAGGAGTTGACCTCGCTTGCGTTCAAGTGGCTAAGGAAGGCGCATTCCAGTTTTAGGGTAACATGCTTATTCAATCCCGCTGGAGCATCCTGAGTAGCGTGGAGCAACGCAGAGCGCGTATCGAAGTCTGTCCTGAGCCTAGCCGAAGGGGATACGGTTGACCTCCGATTCACTACATAACCACAAGCTTCGATACAGTTTCCACTACGTTCCGGCCTACTCAGGTGGTCAACGCCCGTCGTGCTGAAATTCGCCCCCAAAGTGAAATGCATCTAACGAATGATAGTCTATCTTCTATTCAGGAAATTCCGCGCTAACAAGGATGACGGTGTAAGGTTGTTGATTTTCCCCCTGAAAGTGTCTCAAAATAGGGCGATTTCTGTATCCGCGTGGGGGATTAGGCTGCTTTGAGCACCTACACCTAAATTTCCTGAGGGAAAGATACACATCCACGAATTCCAGACTTGACAATCTGTCGGATTAGAGTATAATACTTGACATCTTGTCAAGGAGGTTGATGTGCGCACTGTGATGTTCATCGCTAGCGTGTTTCGGATCCGCGATAACAGCGGAGATTATTTGTTCCCTTGTCGTAGTGCGTCTCCTTAAAGGCTGTAAGATTACCGCAGGCCGTGGGCGCACGCGACGCCCACGGCCTTTTTTTGATTCCATCCTGGCATTCCTCTGTAAGGCCGTGGGCACTGTCCACGGCCTTATTTTTTGTTGGCAAGAGTTTCAAATGGAGGAGAGGGGAGACACACCATGCCAGCATCTGTAACTAAGTTCGATTTCAAAACCGCTGTTTCGGACAAGCGCCTGGTTGGTTTGTGGCGCCTGTTGACTGGCTTTCGCCTGGCCTACCTGGGGGCGGTGGTCGGCGTAGGTGTGGCGGCTGTGCTTCAAACGGGCAATGCGCTGTTGCTGCGCTATCTCGTAGACGACGTGCTGGGGCAGGGAAGGTTTGACCATATCCTGTTGCTTGTCGGGTTGGGGTTCGTGGCCCTGGCATTGGGGCAGGGATCGCTGTCTTTCCTCAGTGGCGCGTTGACTGCCCGGACGTCGGAGGGGATCGCCCGCCGTCTGCGCAACTACCTGTACGATCACATCCAGCGGATGTCATTCACGTACCACGATCACATGGAGACCGGCGAGTTGATCCAGCGCGCCACCTCGGATGTGGACGCCATACGCCGATTCTTCGCCGACCAGGCGATCAATGCAGGACACATTGTCTTGCTCTTTGTGATCAACTTTGTGGCCTTGTGGAGCCTGAACGCGCGGCTGGCGCTGCTTTCGGTCGTGGTGGTGCCGCTGATTATGGTCGTATCGGTTTTCTTCTTCAAGAAAGTCATTAAGGCTTATGAAGCATTCCAGGAGCAGGAGGCGAAGCTTTCAACTACCTTGCAGGAGAACCTGACCGGGGTGCGGGTGGTCAAAGCCTTTGCTCGCCAAGCTTACGAGCAGGAGAAATTCGAACAGGATAACTGGGAGCAGTACCAGCGCGGCCGACGGCTGTTGACGTTCCACTCGCTGTTCTGGCCAAGTTCTGACATCCTGTGTAGTTTTCAGATGGTGGGTGCTTTCCTGGCAGGCGCGTTGATGGCCATCAATGGTACAATCTCAGTGGGGACCTACCTGGCTGCCGTCCGGATGATCGTGTGGCTGATCTGGCCGATGCGCAACCTGGGGCGGCTGATCGTGCAGATGTCCACCGGGATGGTGTCGTACATGCGTGTCGTCAAGCTTATCAAGGAAGAGCGCGAGTCCCTGGATGAGGGCACGTACCGACCAGACGACAACGTGCGTGGGGAAGTTGTCTTCCGGGATGTCCGCTTTGAGTACGACGGCGCGGATGGCGCAGTGCTCAAGGGTATCAGTTTCCGGGGCGAGCCGGGGCAGGCCATGGCCCTGCTCGGTTCGACTGGCTCGGGCAAGACCAGCTTGGTCAACCTGCTGCCCCGGTTCTACGAGTACACCGGCGGCAGCCTGACCCTCGACGGGGTAGAGCTAAGGGAGTACCCGCGCCACTATCTGCGCCAACAGATCGGCATCGTGGAGCAGGAGCCGTTCCTGTTCTCCCGCACCATCCGCGAGAACATCACCTACGGGGTTGGGCGGGACGTCTCCGACGAGGAGGTCGAGGTAGCGGCCCGGATGGCGGCTATCCACGACGTCGTTGTGTCGTTCCCCGATGGGTACAACACGCTGGTGGGTGAGAAAGGGATCACGCTCTCGGGTGGGCAGAAGCAGCGCGTCGCCATCGCGCGCACGTTGTTGAAGGACCCGCGCATCCTGATCCTGGACGATGCCACCTCGTCGGTGGATACGGAGACGGAGGGTGAGATCCGCGAGGCGCTGGAGCGCCTGATGGAGGGACGCACGACGTTCATTATCGCTCACCGCATCCAGAGCGTGATGAATGCCGACCTGATCCTGGTGCTCGACCAGGGGCGGATCGTGCAGCGCGGGACGCACGACGAGTTGATGGCACAAGAAGGGATCTACCGTCGAATCTACGACGTGCAGGCCCGCATCGAGGACGAGTTGGAGCAGGAGTTAGCCGAACAGACTTCCGAAGTCTTCCAGACTTCGGAAGTCTGGGAGGAGGTTGCCTATGTCGCACTATGAGTTTGAAGAAGAAGAATTCACGACCCAATTCAACGGCCAGACCGTTCTGCGCATTCTAGCTCAGGCCAAGCCCCATTGGCCGTGGTTGGTCGGATTTCTGCTGGCCACCCTGTCCGTGTCGCTACTTGACGCCTACTACAACTTGCTCGGCAAGCGGATCATAGACGAGGGCATCATGGCAGGCGATAAGACGGCGCTCATGCGGATCGTTACCGTTTACGGCTCGTTGATCCTGGTGTCGGCCGTGTCAGTATTTACCTTGATCTACCTGGCCGGTATACTGGGGGAGCGCGTCCGGTATGACCTGCGGAAGAAGATGTTCGAGCATCTGCAGGAGCTGTCATTCTCCTACTTCGACCGGACACCGGTGGGGTGGATCATGTCGCGCGTCACCTCCGACCCTGAGCGCATCGCGCAACTGGTGACGTGGGGACTGCTGGACAGCACCTGGGCGGTAATGAGCATCGCCGCGTCGGTTTACTTCATGCTGCGCATCAACTGGCGGCTGGCCCTGATCGTCTTCACCATCGTCCCGGTGTTGGTGGTCGTGGCGGCCCAGTTCAAGAAGAAGATCATCGTGGAGTACCGGCTGGTGCGCAAGCTCAACTCCAAGATCACGGGAGCCTACAACGAGAACATCACCGGCGTGCGCGTGGTGAAGGCGCTCTGCCGGGAGGAGGAGAACCTGCGCGAGTTCAGCGAGCTTTCGGGCGAGATGTACCGCGCGGGCTACCGGGCGGCGTGGCTTTCGGCGCTGTTTCTGCCGATGGTGCAGTTGATCAGCGCGCTGGCGCTGGGTAGCATTGCCTGGTATGGCGGCCTGCAGGTTCAGGTGGGCAGTTTGACTATCGGCAGCATCCACGCCTTCGTCTCGTACGTCATGTTCATGCTCTGGCCTGTCCAGGACATGGCCCGCGTCTACTCCGAGATGCAGCACGCCATCGCCTCGGCAGAGCGCTCTTTCTCGCTGATTGACGCCGTGCCCGAGGTGACCGATCGGCCTGACGCGATCGATCCGGGCACCATCCGGGGCGACATCGAGTTCGACCACGTGGACTTCTACTACGAAGAAGACAGCCCGGTACTGCGGGACTTCACGCTGAAGGTGAGGCGCGGCGAGACAATCGCGCTGGCCGGGCCAACGGGCGGCGGCAAATCTACTATCGTCAACCTGCTGTGCCGCTTCTACGAGCCCAAGGCGGGCGTGATACGCATCGGCGGGCGGGATTATACCGACTTATCACTACACGCCATCCAGTCGCGCATCGGCGTGGTGCTGCAGACACCGCATCTGTTCTCCGGTACAATCCGCGAGAACATCCGCTACGGGCAACTTGACGCCACCGACGAGGAGATCGAGGAGGCGGCAAAACTGGCCGGTGCCCACGACTTCATCGTCACGCTGGAAAAGGGCTACAACGAGGAGGTGGGCGAGGGCGGCGTGCTGCTTTCGGTCGGACAGAAGCAACTGGTCAGCTTAGCGCGGGCGATCCTGGCGCAGCCGGAGATCTTTGTCATGGACGAGGCGACCAGTTCGGTGGACACGCTGACCGAAGCGCTGATCCAGCGGGGGATGGAGGCGCTGATGAGGGATCGCACCAGCTTCGTCATCGCCCACCGCCTCTCGACGATCAGGCGGGCAGACCGGATTCTCGTCATTGAGGACGGGCGCATCACAGAGATGGGCACTCACGCCGAACTACTGCGCGCCCAGGGCCACTACTACCGGCTGTACACGAAGCAGTTCAGGCGTGAGTTGGAACAAGAGTACGATGTCTTCAGATGACCCCCAGCTCCTTGCCCACCTTCTCGAAGGCCTCCAGCCCCTTGTCCAGGTCGTCCCGGCTGTGGGCGGCGGTGTTCATCACGCGGATGCGGGCCTGCCCACGGGGCACGGTGGGGAAGCCCAGGGCCATGGCGAAGACGCCCTCCTCGAAAAGCCGCGCCGAGAACTGCTTGGCCAGCGGAGCCTCGCCCAGCATAACCGGCACGATGGGCGTTTCCGTCCTGCCAGTGTCGAAGCCCAGGTTTTTCATCTCGGCCTTGAAGTAGCGGGTGTTCTCCCACAGCTTGTCCACCAGTTCGGTGGACTCCTCCAACAGGTCAATGGCTGCCAGACAGGCGGCGGTGTCGGCGGGGGTGGTGGCGCTGGAGAAGAGGAAGGGACGTCCCTTTTGGCGCAGGTAGTCAATGATCAGCCTCTTGCCAGACAGCGACCCTCCGACCGCGCCGAAGGCCTTGGAGAACGTCCCCATCTCCACGTCGAACTTCCCGTACAGGCCGAAGTGGTCAACGATGCCTCGCCCGCCCCGGCCTAGCACCCCCTCGCCGTGGGCGTCGTCCACCATGGTGATCACCCCGTACCTCTCGGCCACTTCGTACAGCTTGTCCAGGGGAGCCACATCACCGTCCATGCTGAACACGCCATCGGTGACCAGCAGGCCACGGCGGTATTGGCCGATGTTCTCCTTGATCTTACGCTCGGCGTCTTCGGCGTCGCAGTGCTCGTAGACGACGATTTTGGCTCTCGACAGGCGGCAGCCATCAATGATGGAGGCATGGTTGAGTCGGTCGGAGAAGACCATGTCCTCCCCGCCCACCAGGGCGGGGAGGGCTACCTGGTTGGCCACGAGGCCGCCCTGCACATACATGGAGGCCTCCACACCCTTGAACTCGGCCACGCGCCGCTCCAGCTCCAGGTGCAGCTTCTGGGTGCCGGCGATGGTGCGCACCGCCCCCGGGCCGACGCCCCATTTATCAATGGCTTGCTTGGCCGCCTCTTTGATTTTGGGGTGATTGGCCAGGCCCAAATAATTGTTGGTGCAGAAGTTGAGCACCCGCTTGCCGTCCACCACCATCCAGGCATCCACAGGCGACTCCATGGTGCGGATGTTGATGAACAGCCCCTGCTCTTTCAGATTGGCCACATCTTCGGTGATAAAGGCCAGTTTGTCGGTCATGGTTCTTGTCCTCCTTGATGTATTTTTGCGTGAAACGACTCCCCTGAAA
>JBAWAP010000130.1:0-3914 GCA_049589355.1 Anaerolineae bacterium | reverse complement strand
TCTTCCATGGCGCATCGCGCCATCCGTAGGGGGCAGAAACTTGGGCGAGGTTCGTAGTAACAGCTTTAGCTGTCGTTTGGCAGCAAAGGCGACTAAAGTCGCCACTACGAACCAAGTTTCTGAGTAGTGGAGCGAAGCAATCTCCAAGCGTGCTAGGGGATTGCTTCGGCGCAAACCATGCCCTGAGCGTAGCGAACGGGAGTGCGCCTCGCAATGACACCTGGGGTGAAATCTAACATTGTCAAGGTAAATAATCGTCCCAACTGCTCCCGCAGGATTGTAAAATCGGCTCGACTCAGCCCTCGGCATGAGCGGCTCGACTGAGCCTGTCCTGAGCTGAGCCGAAGGGCTCGCCGAAGTCTCGGACCGAAGGCTTGCCAAAGTCCTGCGGATGTGGCCTGGATTGGGCACTTGTCCTGAACTCTTCGACAAGCCTGTCCTGAACTTGTCGAGGGGCTCAGAGCAGGCCTATCGAAGGGATCCAGGTCGAGTCAGGTGGGACGTTTTGTTATTTCTACGGTAACTGCTCAGCCGGTGTCATTGCGAGGAGCGTTTTTTGCGACGAAGCAATCTCCTCCTTGCGGCTTGGGGATTGCTTCGCTTCGCTCGCAATGACAGCCTGAGTAGTCACTTTCTACGCTGCTAAGCCTTCTTTCTTAACCGAGAATTCACTCAGAATTCACGCTATTTTCACCCACAAAACCCTCAAGTTGTGATATAATAGAGGCAGAAAATCGAAGTGGCGAGAAAGCTGACGTGAAGGAATCACCTGAAGTGTGAAGAAAGGAGGCGAAAGGGGAAAAACTTAACATCTTGTCTCTAATTACGAATTATGAACAAAAATCAAGGAGGTGAAACTAAAATGTTCAAGAGAATACGTGGTGAGCGTGGCTTCACACTGGTAGAGTTGCTGGTAGTCCTGGCCATCCTGGCCATCCTCATTGCTATCGTGGTCCCTAACCTGGCCGGCCTGACCGGAGGGGCCAGAGGAGATGCCGCCCGGACGGAGCTGTCCATCGTGCAAACCGCTATGGACACTCTAATGTCCGAGAATGAGGCGGTTTCAGTCACGGCGCAAGCTAGCGGGGCTTCAGTTGGCCCGGGTACCCCGGTTACGTATTACTATGTAAGCGCGATAGACCCCGGTACTGGGGCGGAGACATACAGTACCCAGACCGACCAACTAAGGCTGCGCACCACCAGCAATGGCACGTATAGTTGGGCCGCAACCGGCGCGGTTACACAGGTGTCGTATCCCCCTTAATCATGACCATAGCGGGGTTTCGTAGGCCGGGGCCTTGTGAGCCAGGCTGTCTAAGGGCATCTAGGCCCTTACAGAACGAGAATGCAGAGGGGCTGCAGGAGGTTGTAGCCCCTCTGCATCTTTTGTGCTATAATTGAGCTAAGTGTTCAGACCTCCGAGGTTTTGATCTCAGGTTCGGGTATATTATGGCAGAAACGGCTGATCAGCCGCCGCATAATAAGCGCATCAAGGAAACCTCGGAGGTCTTTGGAGCGGTTCTACATAGCTCGGAAAGCCGTAACATGAGCGGTCGTGGCTCTGAGAGGGCAAGCGCTGCTGAGGAGTGGCATTCATCATAATGAGGCTTCACCTGATGTCCCGGAAGTTTATTCAATTCGGGTTACCGGCGATTGTCCTGCTGGTTCCCCTGCTGGTCAACCCCCTTGGTTACCGCTTCTACGAGCTCCCCAAGGTCACTTTTTTCCGCTTTGCCGTCCTGCTCCTCTTGACCGCTGGGGCGGTGGACCGAATCAATCTCAGAGGCTCCATCGCTGGTTCGCTCAGGAAGCTGCTCGCCAGGCCGCTCGTCCTCCCCGCGCTTCTCTTTGCCTTTGCCCACGTCCTCTCCACGATCACCTCGGTGGCCCCTCATCTCAGCCTTTGGGGGTCATTCACTCGAGTGTACGGCGTCTACAATGTCCTTTGCTACGCCATATTCTTTCTCCTGATAATCCTCAACCTCTGCACCGCCCGGCAGCTTGAACACCTCATCACTGTCGCGCTTCTCGCCAGCCTGCTGGTTGCCCTCTACGGGGTACTGCAGCACTCCGGCTTCGATCCTATCTTTCCTCAATACGATTACAGCAGCCGGGTCGTCTCGAGCATAGGCAACCCCATCTTCCTCGGCGCCTATCTGATCATGGTCGTCCCCCTCAGCCTTGGCCGGTTGCTCGTTAGCCTGCGTGCGCTGCTGGGAGGTGGCCAGCCTATCTCATCGCGCCGCTCGATGCTTCTCGAAGTAATCGGCTATTCGTCGCTCCTGTTGCTGCAATTGATGTGCCTTCTCTACACCCAGGCCCGTGGGCCGTGGTTCGGGCTTTTGAGTGGCGCCTTGCTCTTCGCCGTCCTGATTGCGCTGCGGCATAGGATGAGAAGGCTGCTGATTATCGCTATCGTCGCGGGCGTGGCCCTTATCGCTCTGCTAGTTGCGCTGAACCTCCCTAATACACCATTCGAGCCATTGACCACTTCACCTTATGCATCGCGGTTGGTATTCTCTGACGAATTGGAAGCGGGCACGGGCACGAGCTGGGTCAGGTTGTTCATCTGGCAGGGGACGCTGGAGCTTATCAAGTCTAACCCCAATATCGGCTTCACGCCTGATCCATTGAGGCCCCTCCGTCTCCTCATTGGTTACGGTCCTGAGACGATGGAGGCCGTCTTCCCTCAGGTCTATCCCCCCGGTCTGGCTTATGTTGAAGCGCGCGAGGAGGTAGTTGACCGCGCTCATAACGAATTGCTCGACCTTGTAGTTACGACCGGTGCACTGGGGTTATTGGCTTTTCTTCTCCTGATGGGGGGCTTCTTCTACTATGGGGTCTCTCTTCTCTGGCGGATGCACTCCTTCAAGGCCCAGATCTCACTGATTGCCTTGCTCTCGGCCATGTTTGCCCACCTCGTTGAGGCTCAATTCGGCATACTGCTCCCCTCTGATGAATTGCTGCTTTGGCTCTACTTAGCCCTGGTGAGCGCGATGTATGTCACCGAGGCCCCAACAACCAAAGAAGAGAGGATTGACCTCGTAGGTCCGCTCCCTGCCGAAGCAAGCGCAGACAAAGCCAACCGGCTTCGGAGTGTTCTCACCCTGCCAGTCATTTGCCTCATCCCCTTCTTCGCCAGCTTTAGCAATATCAACCTTCTCCTGGCCGATGTCTACCTCCGGCAGGGGATAGAGTTCAGAAATGCCAGGCAGTATACGGAGAGCATCGCTGCTTATGATAGGGCTATCCAGGTATTTCCTCTCGAACCCAGGTTCTATCAGTACAAAGCAGCTACCTATTATGAGCTGGCTCAAAGCATCTCGGACGATGAGCTGGAGGCCAGAGGCCAACTTCTCCAGGCCGGCGTGGACGCCCTGGCAAAAGCCTTAGAGTTACAGCCTTTAGATCCTGAGTACCAGGCTTGCACAGGTAAGCTCTATGGTTATTGGGCCAGGACAGTTGACCCCAGCAAGTTTGAGCGGGCGGTCGAGTTCTACGAGCGGGCGCTGCAACTCAGCCCCCGCGATGCCGTTTATCGGAATGATCTGGGGCGGGTTTACTTTCACGCTGGCCGCTACGAGGAGGCGATACAGCAGTTGCAGCTCTCCTTGGAGATTGACCCAAAATTCTCTGCTACTCACTACAACCTTGGCCTGGTCTATCTAAAGCTTGGGGAAAAAAACAAGGCCGAGGAGCATTTCGAGACAGCTTTGCTCCTCGACCCTAAGTGCGTGGAGTGTGCTCAGCAGTTGGAATCACTGCAAGGCGATTAGAACGTAGGTACCTGCTCAGCCGCTCCCGCTGGACCCTAGTCCAGCGGCCCTGGCAGTCCGTTGTGACCTTGGTCAAGTGCGTATTTCGCAGTTTTCAGTGCCGGTCGTCGCCGTTGGAGCAGCGGACTAGGGTCCGCT
>JBAWAP010000129.1:0-6620 GCA_049589355.1 Anaerolineae bacterium | reverse complement strand
CTTCCAGGCAGGGCTGTGCTATTACCGACTGGACGAGGGCGAGAAAGCCATTGAAGCCTGGCAGAAGTTGCTGGATACTTATGAGGAATCGAGTCTGCACACCCAAACCCTCTTTTGGGTGGGAAAGGCTCTGTTCAAGCTAGGTGAAACGAGAGAAGCTCGTACCTACTTGGAGGAGGCGGCATCTGCCGACCCGGAAGGGTATTATGGCCTGCGGGCTAGAGACCTGAGCCAGGAGGAGGGCGCTCTGTGGCCTTCCAAAGGCAGTGTAGTCATCTCGACTGATGAGAGGGCCGAGCGAGAGGAGGCCGAAGCCTGGTTGGCTACCTGGATAGAGGGGGCGAGCCACGATCGTGGCTTGGGTGGCCTTAGCCCCACAATAAAGGAGGATTTGCGCTTCCAGCAGGGTGAGGAGTTGCTGGCTGTGGGCTTGCTGGAGGCAGCCAGAGAAGAAACTGATGCCCTGCGGAAAGAGATGGTTACTGATCCTTTGACTTTATATCAACTTGCTTTATCTTTCCGTGAGCAGGGTCTGTATCGTCTATCCATCCTTTGTGCGAAGAGGTTGATCCAGCTCTCTCCCGCCGAGTCGTTTAGCCAGGCGCCGCGCTTCTTGCAGCGTTTGGCTTATCCCCTTTACTTCGATGACCTGGTGCTGGCCGAGGCCCAGGCCAATGGCTTTGATCCCTTGGTGCTCTTTGCTCTAATCCATCAGGAGAGCCTCTTCGAAGGATGGGCCACCTCCTGGGCCGGGGCGCAGGGTTTAACTCAGGTCATACCTCCCACAGGCGAGTGGATCGCCCTCCAGTTGCGCTGGCCAGACTACCAGGCCGAACATCTCTATCGGCCCTACTTGAATGTTAAATTCGGGGCCTGGTACCTGGCCCGGCAATTACGGGATTTTGAGAACAACCTTTTCGCCGCCTTGGCTGCTTATAACGGAGGGCCCGGCAACGCAGCCCGTTGGCTGGAACTGGCCGGGGATGGTGACGATGACCTCTTCGTGGAGAGCATATCCAATGCCGAGACCAGGAGCTACGTCGAAAAGGTTTATGAGCACTATGCCATGTATCGCGCGCTTTACTCGACTCAAGACCTCGGAGGTTTACGTTAGTGCCTCTTTTGGCAAAGTTGCCTTGGCTGCCTGGTTGGTTTGTTGGCGAAATCGCGTCTGAAAACCTCCGAGGTCTGGAATGAAGGTGTTGCGATGTATAGCCTGGATGACACGATTGCCGCCATTTCTACCCCCATTGGAGAGGGAGGGATCGGCATCGTCAGGATGAGCGGCCCTGAAGCTCTAGCTATCCTGCAGAAGATCTTCGTTAAAGGCAAACCCACCAATATCCAATATCCAATATCCAACTTCCAACTTCCATCCTCCAACCTCCAAACTCCAAACTACCTTTACTACGGCCACATTGTTGACCCCGAGGCCGCTGAGGTAATTGATGAGGTGCTGGTTTCCTACATGAAGGCTCCCCGCACCTACACTCGCCAGGACGTGGCCGAGATCAATTGCCACGGCGGCATCGCCCCCCTGCGTCGCACTCTGGAGCTCTGCCTACGCCAGGGGGCACGGCTGGCCTCCCCAGGAGAGTTCACGCTGCGGGCCTTTATCAATGGGAGGATAGACTTAGCCCAGGCTGAGGCGGTGCTGGACATCGTGCGAGCCAAGACCGAGGCTGGGCTCAGGGTGGCCATTGACCAGTTGGAGGGGCGACTCTCCGACCAGGTTCGGGCGCTGCGTGGACGACTCATAGACGTTTTGGCCTACCTGGAGGCGACCATAGACTTCGAAGAAGATGAGATACCAGAGCGGGACATCGCCCCCGATCTGGAGGAAGCGCGCAGGCAGTTGGAGAAGCTTCTAGCCCACGCCGACCGAGGGATAATCTACCGCCAGGGAATCCGTACAGCCATCGTCGGTAGGCCCAATGTGGGCAAGTCGTCTCTGCTCAATGCCCTCCTGCGCACCAGCCGGGCCATCGTCACCCCCATTCCCGGCACAACCCGCGACACTCTGGAAGAGACCCTCAACCTGCAAGGCATCCCCTTGGTCTTGGTGGATACCGCTGGCATCGTCGCTGAAACGGAGGACGTCATCGAGCGGCTGAGCATCGAGCGCAGCCGGAAGGCCCTGGCTCAGGCCGACTTGGCCCTCCTGGTCGTAGATGGCAGCGAGCCTCTCACCGAAGCTGACCGCCAGATCGCTGGCCTGGCTGCTGGCAAGACCGCCATCCTGGTGGTCAACAAGATTGACCTGCCTCGAGCGGGAGATAGCTTTGATATCCTGCCTGAAGCGCCGCGGGTGGAGATATCGGCTTTGACAGGAGAGGGGTTGGAGGAGTTGGAGGAGGCGATTGTAGAGGTCGTTTTCTCTGGCCAGGTGCTGGCTTCTGATGAACCCCTGGTTTCAAGTCCCCGCCACAAGGACATTTTGAAGAGGGCTTTGGATCACGTGGCCAGCGCCCAGGAGGCTCACGCTCAAGGGATGCCCGCCGACTTCGTGGCCATTGACCTCACCTCAGCCGTGAATGCTCTGGGTGAGATCACTGGCGAGACGGTCACCGAGGACCTTTTGGAGACCATCTTCAGCGAGTTTTGTGTGGGAAAGTAGGGGTGGGGCAGATAACTGAAAGCGCCGGCTGAGTAGGATCGCAGCGGAGAGCCGTATCGAAGCCAAGCAGCTCTTCCGAGCAGGCTCGTTCGCTTGGTTTCGATACGCCTGCGGCTACTCAACCGGCGCTCGCTTTGCTCTCTATCCTCGGGCGAAGTAAGCCAGGGCCAACCTCACCCTCTCCTCTATTTCCATCTCCTCATCGGGCAGGGACTGAAGGGCGGCCTGGGCTTCGACCACGCTGTAGCCCAGGCTGGTGAGGGCGGCGATGACTTCGGCATGGGTCTCTAACCCCAACCCCCTTTTTTCGCTTAGGGCAAACGACCGGTCTGCAACAGACGCACCAGTCGCTTGATCAACGTCCTGAGCAATTCATCATCCAACTGCCCGATGGCTCCGATGAGCAGTGTCTCAGAGAGAGTAGTCACTTTCGCTACCTTGAACACTGAGGCGGTTTTCAGGCCCGTCCCAACAAAAGCAGGATCGGTCGGCTCCAGAACAACGTCAACGTTGGGGATAGCCTGTCTCCACTGCGAGGAGATGAACATGACCAGAAAATCCCGATACGGCCCTGGAACCTCTGCAAGCACCAATACGGGACGGATCTTGGTGCCAATCCGGTCTGTGAAGGGGAAGCGGGCCAGCACCACATCACCGCGCTGAATCATCAGAAAACCTTTCTCACATCCGCTTCGGTGTAAAGGTCTTCGGCCGGATCGCGCAAAAAGGCATAGCCTGGATCGTGCTGGAGCGCTGAGAGGATCAGGGCAGTCTCGTCAATCACCTCTTGACTCAAGATGATCACCTCCACAGGAACCCCCCTCCTCACCGGCAGGTCCGTGAGGATCAGTTCGCCGTCCTTTTCCGGCCTGGTCAGAATGCGGACTGCCTGCATTGTCTTATCCTCCTTAACAATTTACCACTTGGCGAAATAAGCCAACGCCAACCTCACCCTTTCTTCTATCTCCATCTCTTCATCGGGCAGGGACTGAAGGGCGGCCTGGGCTTCGACCACGCTGTAGCCCAGGCTGGTGAGGGCGGCGATGACTTCGGCATCGGCCTCGGTGAGAAAGGGTACCGCCTCCGGGGCAAACTCGACTTCAATTCTGTCCTTGAGATGAAAGATGATCTTCTTGGCCATCTTGGGGCCGATGCCAGGTACCCTGGTCAACACCTCGGCGTTCCCTTGGGCGATAGCCAGGCGCAATGAATCGGGCAACATGGTGGAGAGCATGGCCAGGGCCACCTTGGGACCTACGCCTGACACGCTCAGGAGCAGCTCGAAAAGGGCCAGCTCGTCCTCGCTGCCGCAGCCGTAGAGGGCTAGCTCATTCTCCCGCACACGAAGGTGGGTGAAGAGCTCCACCTGGTGGCCAGGCCCTTCCGCAGTTTCCAGGAACGAGGTCGGGACGTAGACCTTGAAGCCAATCCCTCCCACACCGACGATAAGGTAATCCTTTCCTATGGCCTCGATCCTTCCCTTCAGGCTGGCGATCATCTTCCCTCGATCTCCTCGACTCTTCTGGCGAGGCCCTTCATCCGGGCGGAGTGGATGTGGCAGATGGCCACGGCGATGGCGTCGGCAGCATCGTCGGGTTGGGGCACACTATCCAGGCCCAGGAGCACCTTGACCATTTCCTGCACCTGATCCTTGGTGGCTCGCCCATAGCCGACCACTGCCTGCTTGACCTCCAGGGGCGTGTACTCGTGGACTGCGATCTCGGCGTTGGCCATAGCCAGCAGGACCACCCCTCGCGCCTGGCCTACGCTTAGAGCCGTGCGAACGTTGCGGCTGAAGAAGAGTTGCTCTACCGCCGCTGCCTCAGGCTGTCGCTCCTGGATAAGGACTGTCAACTGGCGATAAATCTCCTGCAGGCGCTGGGGCAGAGGCTTATCTGAGGGAGTGATTATCGTCCCGTAATCCACCAATCTCAGGTTGTCGCCCTCACCCCATACCAGGCCGTAGCCGGTGATAGCCGTGCCGGGATCAACTCCCAAGACCAGGTTCTCGTTTTTGGCCATCGGCGGTCTATCTGGCTAGCTTGAGGCCCATTCGTCGTATTTGGCCATGATCTCATCGGTGATGTTCAGGTTGGAGTAGACCTGCTGGACGTCGTCCAGCTCCTCCAGGGCATCAATGAGGATCATGGCCTTCGTGGTTTCCTTCTCATCCAGATCCGCCAGGCTCTTGGGAACCCTGGAGATATCTGCCGAATCCAGGGTGATTCCGTTCTTCTCCAATTCCTCTTTGACCCTTTGGAAGTCATTGAGCCGGGTGTAGACCTCCACCAGGTCGCTTCCGACGGTTACATCGTCGGCTCCGGCGTCTATGGCCATCAGCGCCAACTCGTCAGGATCGTGATCGTTGGGGAAGATGGTGATGTAGCCTTTGGACTCGAAGAGCCAGGCCACACAGCCGGTCTCACCCAGGCTGCCACCATGACGGGAGAAGGCGCTACGGACATCGGACACTGCCCGGTTGCGATTGTCCGTCAGCACCTGCACCAGCATCGCCACCCCGTGGGGCCCATAGCCTTCGTAGCAGACTTCCTCAAGTTCTTCACCCTTTTCGGTGCCGGTGCCCCGTCTAATGGCTCGCTGGATGTTGTCCTTGGGCATGCTAGCCGCTCTGGCCTTCTCTATAGCCAGGCGCAGCTTGAAGTTGGTGTTGGGGTCACCGCCGTCCCCGGCCGCTATGGCAATCTCGCGTCCTAGCTTGGTGAAGAGATTGCCTCGCTTGGCATCCTCTGCCCCCTTCTTGCGCTTAATCGTTGACCATTTTGAATGTCCTGACATAGTCGCACCTCCCTTCCAAACTAGCCCCTCCAGTGGGGCCGAAAGGCTACGTGATATGCTCTAATTATACTACTAGAAGCAAAAAAACGCTAGTTCAGCCTATGGATTGAGGCTAGCGCCGTCGGAGCTGCCATTAACCATGAACCTCACTTCGTGCCTCTGTAACCAGTCGAAGGGCTCCAGGGCACTAAGCCAGCGCTACCCTTCGAGCATTTGCCTCTCTAACCGTACTTCTCGACGGCTTCCAGGAAGGCAGCGACGTTCTCCCACGGGATGTCCGGCTCATCAATGTCATAGGCGGGACAGAGGATGAGCCCGGCGCGGCCCAGGGTCTCGATGCGATGCTTGACCTCCCTACGGATAGCGTCAGGTTTGGCAAAGCTGAAGGTGGTCTGGTGGCCCACCGCGCCCCACAGCGCCAGCCGGGGGCCGAACCGTTGGCGGATGCGGGCGGCGTCCATGTGATCCGGCTGCAGCGGGTTGATCGCGTTCACGCCAATCTCCATCAGGTCGCCAACGATGGGCTCGAAGTAGCCATCGCTGTGGTAGAGAATGCGCAGATCGGGCCTGATGGCCCGGGCCGCCTGGATGATCATCGCCATGCGCGGCTTGAAGAACTCGCGCCAGGTGGCCGGGCTGATGATCATCGTCCCCGGCATCCCCACGTCATCGTCGAGGGCCAGCACGTCCACGCTGGCCCGGGCCAGCGTTTCGGCGTTGCGGCGGGCCAGGTCGGTCAGCCGGTCGAGGAGAAAGTGCGCCCAGTCGGGGCGCTCGAGCAGATCTATGAGGAAGTTCTCCAGACCGCGCAGTCGCCAGGCGGCCTCGAACAATTCGCCGCCCAGGTGGGGCAGGTTGCCGCCAGCGGCCAGACCGCGGGCGTGCAGAGCCTGCACCTGGCGGGCCAGAGTCTTGACGTGATAGGGACGGTTGACGTCGGGGAAGGGAAAGCTGCGCAGGTCGTCCAGCGAGCAGGCGCGGGCCAGAGGGCTGCGGTATTCAGGGGTTTGAGGGCGGTAGCCCCAACGGGCATAGGTTGCCACCTGAGCGGCGCTGCCCAGCCGCGTGTCTGGGGAAAAAGGGCTGGCCATACGTTCCAGGGCCTTCTCCTCCGGCGAGAGAGGGAACTCGACAAAGCTCACGTCCACCAGATCGGGCCGGTATTGGCCGGGCGGGACCAGCCTCTCAATGTCCACGTGGTAAAAGC
>JBAWAP010000128.1:0-8408 GCA_049589355.1 Anaerolineae bacterium | reverse complement strand
GCTCTGTGGACCTCGTTGACTCGTTACTCGTCCCCCCCTTCACCTGCTCCCACAACGCATCCTGTTCGGCCAAACTCAACTTGCTCAAGTTGAGCTCTCGTTCCCGACACAGATCTTCCATTCCAGAAAAGCGTCGGATAAAGCGTTCGCAGGTCCCCCGGAGCGCGCTCTCGGCATCAACGTTCAACCAGCGAGCCAGATTGACCAGTGAGAAGAGAAGATCGCCCAATTCCTCTTCGCGCTCCTCGACCCCCTGGGCTTTCTCTAGTTCCGCCACCTCCTCAGCCATCTTGGCTAGCACCCCTTCGGCATCCGGCCAGTCGAAGCCCACCCGCGCCACCCGCCTCTGTATGGCTTGGGCCCGGGCCAGGGCCGGCAGCGCCTTCGACACGCCATCCAGCAAAGAGCGCTTTCCCTTCTCCTCTCTCTTGATCTCCTCCCAGTTGTGTAAAACCTCGGCTACATCGGCCACCACAACATCGCCGAAAACGTGAGGGTGACGGCGTTTTATCTTGGCGTCAACCTCCTCAATAACCTGGGCCAAGCTAAACTCTCCCGCTTCGACAGCGATCTGAGCGTGCAGGACTATCTGTAGAAGCAGGTCTCCTAGCTCTTCCCGCAGGACCTCTGTATCGTCGGCATCCAGAGCCGCCAGTGCCTCATAAGACTCTTCTAGCAGATGAGGCCTTAGTGACTGATGAGTCTGTTCCTGATCCCAGGGGCAGCCCCCTGGGGCCCGCAAACGAGCGATGGTATCCTGAAAAGTCTCCAGCGAGCTGGGCTGAGGTAAAGCTGGCACATACAATGAAGTCAGATGGTCTATGTCGGGTTGGCGATCCAGTTCATAGAGAGGCACCGTCGAGATTTGAGCTTGGTCCGTCCCCACTCCGCGTACCAGAGTGACTGGATGCTCATCGGGGTAGAGGTTCATCAAGGTGAGCTTAACATCACTGGCCAGTTGCTGGTTGTACAACTGACCAATCAGCGCCGGCAGATCAGGATTCAAGCACGGGTGGTGAAGAGCAGCCAATTCCGTGGCATCCACTATCTGCAATCCGGAAAGGGCATCCAGGCCCAGGCAGGTAAGAACCGATTCGATGAAGCTCAGCCCCTCCACCACGCGTATGTCTATCTCCTGCTGCTTGGCCATAGCCAGGATGCGCTGCACCGAAGCTTCGCCTACCAGAGGATGGCCGGGCACGGCATAGACGACACCTCCGGGTCGCTGCCCTAACTCCAAGATCTGGCGAGCTATCTCATCGTAGACCTCGGCGAATGTTTCTTTCTCCTCGTAGAGATGATCAAAGAAGCGGAGAGAGAGGTTCGGGGGCAAAGAAACTACTGTGGGATGGTGGCAGGTGCGCAAATAGACTTCTCCCGCCTCTCGCAGGACTTGCTGGGCCTCCAAAGTCAATTGATCGGAATTGCCCGGCCCCAGGCCGACGATAGTTATTCCCTGTTTCATCTTGGTTCACCTCTTGATGATATCCAAAACTGGCTGGAGTGCGGACACAAGTCCGCAAGCTTGCGGCTTGCACTCTGACCTCCAAACTCTCAAGTCCTGATTATAATGCAAAATGACGATTGTGCAAGAAAGCAGGCCAATAGATCGCTACCATCCTCGGTGGCGCGGGTGAGAGGGGAAAGGGTACGGTTTCCATCCGGTGCTGAGAGGGTCCAGGAAACTGCGAACTGACGTCAACCCTGGTTGTTTTGAAATGCTCCGGCCATCTGGCCCCTTCGTCCCAGCCGCTCGATAGCCGGTGCAAAGGTGAAGTCAGTCCAATAGTATCTGGCGGGCGTCCCTGGCCTTCTGATTAGAATATGTGAACAGTTTCTTGCTCTTTTACACGATTCCCCGCCCCTATGGTGCTATGTAAACCAATTCTTATTTCTTACGATCAGTTTGTATCGTTATGCAAATATGTAAACTTATTCGATGGCCTTCAGGCAATTTTATACCGATTTATGCCTATGTTAATGTTTTCGTGCATTTTCACAATATTGTGTATCATTACTCCGATATGTCAATAGATTATTGCTCAGGAAGCATCTATCCTCTCCCCGAAATTGAAGTTCTGAACTCCCACTCCCTAGACATAGTGATTATCGAGCGGTAGACCACCATATGTAGCTTTGAACAGACTCAGGAATGTGTTTTCAGTAGAACTGAGAGACTGCTTGTCCTTGTCTTGATATGTAAACAGGTTCTTACATTTATATAACGCTTCTTGTCTAACACTTTCATATGTAAACCGCCTATTGATGACACACGATATTTCTTGCCTTTCCTTTGATATGTAAATAGATTCTTGCTCTTCTGCAATATTTATCATACTTCCGTTGATATGCAAACACTTTATTTCTACTTCAGACTATTTCTTCAATTTCCCATAATATGTTAACCGCTTCTTATCACTCTAGGTTATTTCATATTTTTTGACCCTGGCATACAAACAGGGCTCCTGTCTTGATGATACTCCCTACTCTCAACCTATGGATTACCGAAGAGCTTCAATGTCCCCCTTGGCTTTTGCTGCACTTTGAAATCCCTTCCACATCGCTAGCTCCGAGTTTCTTGAAGCCATGCCTAAAGGAAACTGTCCCAGACCTCATCAATGTATATGACCCTATCCAAGGGTTTCGTGGACTCAAGGAACCGATGGCTCGAACGCTATCCCCTTATCAAGCGTGAACAAACGAGGTCAACCCAAGAAGCGAGGAGTTGACCTCGCTTGCGTTCAAGTAGCCAAAAAAGGTGCATTAGTGAAATGCACCTGTAATCGAAAGAATATCCCTGCTCCGGCGAGGAAAATGGCGCATACCAGGAAGGGTAAGCTCTCCCCGAATCCAGCTACAAAGCCGACAATGAGGGGCATCACAATGAAAGAGAGGTCAATCACTGCGTCGAAAAAGGCCAGGTACATTGCCCTTGCTTCTTCCGCCACCACTTCCGCCGCCAGGGCGGTTGACTGGATGAAGATAGCCCCCAGCGTTATGCCAAGGAGGGCCATCAAATGGCCGCCAGCACGTAGAAAGACACGCCCAGGACACCAGTCAGGCTGCCCAGGGCGATAAGCGATTTCCTGCCGAGGTAGTCGGAGAACCAGCCACCAATGGCCTGGATCACGGTGGTCACTATGCCGCTCTGCCCACCCAGGCTTTCCAGTAGGCCCAGCGTGCTCATCGGCGCGCCCAGGCTGAGCACAAAGGGCTGCCACACAACGAATGTCATACTCAGAGATATGCCACTCAGGAAAGACGTGATCGCAACAATGCGCAGATTCCCAGATGCTTTTGCTTTCTCCATTGATCTATTCGATGTAGGGATGGGCAGGAGCAAGATGGTCGGGGTAATAAGGTCGCAGGAAGCGCCGCACCTGGTAACACAAGTGACAGCCATCCACATAGCCGCTGACCGGCGAATACCCGTGACGCTGAGCCAGCTTGAGCAGTCCCCATGGCCCCCCTGCGCCAACACGCTGATGACGGGATGGGCGTCGGGGTCGTAGTCGGCGAGGAGTTGGTCCAGGGGACGCTCGCGGGCATTGCCCAGTGCCAGCCCTGCACACAGGTTGACCCAGCCGCCGGGGTGGATCTCCACGCCGGTAGGAGCGCGAATATCGGCGCCCAGGTAATCAGGCAACAGGCACTTCGTTGGAAGGGTGGCTTGTGTCGGTAGATGGGAACTCAGTTCATCGGCGGCGCGCCCCACCATCCGCGATGGCCCCTGGATGACGTTCACGTCAGTCAGGTCGCACAATTCGGCCAGGCGGGCCATGATGGCTTGGGTGCGCCGGTTAAAAGCGTTGTCCTCGTCCGGCCCGCCCAAACAGCGGTTGTCCACCTCGATCGTTTGGTAACCCACTTCACGCGCGGCGTCAATGCCGATGGCGATTCGTTCCAGGGGTGCGTGCGCTTGGTGAAAAGCGTCCACGCTGAACAGGATGTAGTCCAGGCCTGCTGCCTGAAGCCCGGCCAGCAACCGGCGGGCGGTGTCCAGATCCGTGGCCCAGTAACCGTTGGTAAAGACCAGCACCCCAGCTAGCGGAGCGGCCAGCGCTACTGAGGCCCTCAGTAGGTCGTAGCAGAGAAACGGTTCCCCACCAAAGAGCAGGACCCACTTCAGCGGCTGATCGGCCACCGCCACCAAATAGCTCTCGACCTCCGCCACACTCATTGTCTCGTTCCGGCCTGGTCCGGCGCGGTAGCAGCAGTGGGCACACCGGCCAGTGCAGTCATAGGTCAGGATGATGTCCAATCCCTTCAGTTCCATAAGCCCAACCCACCAGTCTACCAATCTACCGATTCCGCTTTGCGCTTGAGGGCTTGTAGTGCGGCTCGCACCCGTTTCCAGATAATGCGCACCCGCCGGTCTTGCTCACGGTCGAAAGTTTGACGGCTGTAACGGGCCTCTACGAAGGCCTGGGTAAGCGTGGTTAGTTCCTGCCGTGCTTCGAGCAGTCTGGGACCCAAGTTCGCATCGTACTCGTAGGGCGTCTCACCGCTTCGGCGAGGGTAGCCTTGACGGCGCGCCCGTTCCAGGATGCTCAGGTAATAATAGAAAATGCGCTCGCGGGGCGACAGCACGCCCAGCCGGAAGAAGCGAAAAGGCTTCTTAGACGATTGGGGTCGTGCACGCTGCAGCGACAGCCGTCGTGTAATGCGCTCGCTGGCAGCCTCTGCCAAACCAAACAGGCGACGCCAGAGGGCCATTAGAAAGTCGCGCAGGGTGCGAATCGGACTCTGCCGGAGTAAAGCTTCCAATAGTTCGGGGCGGTCGCGCAGATAGCTGCGGATCACGTAGAAAAGCATCCCCAATGCAACCGCCCAGAAAAGAAGCGATCGCAATATCTCGAACCAATCGGGGGCACCGCCACCGGGGACGACAGGCTCCCGTTGGGAGATTTGCGGCGGCCGGAGCTTAGCCTGGGGAAAGGGCCGCTCAGCGCCAAACAGGTTTGACAGCAGCCAGAACAGCCAGGCGAAGGGCAAGGAAAGGAGTGTGAAAAGCAGCGTAACGACGTACCCAAGGATCTGGATGATGGTGGCGACCGCATCCAACAGGCCCACCGTGTAACTGGTGGGAAGCAGGAAAGCCAGCAGCGCCGCCAGGCCGATGAAGGCCAGACTGTAGCACACCCAGCGACTAGCCAGCTCGTTGGCCACTGTAATCTGCTGCGCCTGCCACTGTTTGCGCAACCAGGTGAAGTGCACCTGCCCCAGCATCACCAGGCCCAGCAGGAAGTAGACCAGCACGTTGAGCACCAGTCCCGGCACCAGGGGGCGGCTCAGGTTCAACAGGGCGGCGATCCCAAGGCGGGTGATGCCAGTCGCAATCAGCAACACTGCTCCACCCCAAAAGAAGCGACTGGTGAGGCTCTCCGTAGGGGAGACATAGAGGAGGCTACGTTCAGGGGGCTCGTAGAGTCGTTCCAGGTCACGGACAGTCTGAGTAGAAGCCCCCCAGGAGAGGAAAGCCAAGACGAAGGCAACCGCCGTTTCGGGATCAATGATTGCGAGGGGTTCGCGTGGCCAGGTTTGGATGTCTGCCAGCACACTAGCCAAGGGGGCACCTATGTAACTACCGATCTTAAGCAAAATGAAGAACATCGCGAGTTCGACAACTCGGAATCGTAGGACATTGGTGGGGCTCCACAGCCACCGGGCTCGGATCAGCCGATACGAATAATTGGCCTCCAATGCCGCCAGCATGCAACCCGCGATGAGGTAGGTTCCGTTCCAGGTTGGGAAGAGCAAGTGTATCAGTTCCACCAACGACAGGGCTACGCAGCCGCACATCGCCCCAATCACCAGCGGTCGGAACAAGTTCTCCAGCCATGGATTGCGCTTCATTGCCACGTCTCCAAATCGCGCTCACTCCATACCCGATGAATGGGCACTCCAAGCAAATCGGCCCGCTTTTGCAGTTCGGCTGACGGACGGGCCGACTGGACCAGAATCAAGGCCACGGCGAACCCTGCCCGCCGCAGGTAGACCAAGGTGTCGAACAACTCCTCGCTCTCGCGGCCGGTGATGACCGCCAGCGTGGCTCCCCACGAAAGGTTCACGCCCTCCTGGCGCAGCAGATCCGCGAACGGCGTCGCCGACGTGATCTGCACCCGCGCCAGCACTTCCAGCAGGCTCATCAGATGGGCGCGCTCCGGGCGTGGAGGCAGAAAGAAGCGAGCCTGATCGTCTAACAACGGGTCCCATGCTGCGGTAGCCAGTCCTGCCGGCAGCCTCTCTCTGACGATGATGTGGTTGGCAATGGAGGCGGCGGTGACGATGGCCAGTTCGGTGGCAGTGTATCGCTGGCGACGTTCGTAACCCGCTTCGTCCAGGTCAAGACAGATCAGGGTTTCGCGGGCGATGGCCGGCTGGTACTGTTTCACCAGCAACCGGCCGGTGCTGGCCGTCGCCGTCCAGTGGATGCGGCGGAGGGAATCGCCCTGCTGGTAGTCGCGTACACCCCTAACCCGGGCCGGGTCTTCGAACAGGGGCGAGTGGGCAGGTAGTGAGACCAGTGGAGAACGCGTAGGTAGACCCAACTGCTGGAGAGGGACCACCCGGGGGTAGACGATGACGTGCTCTGGCTCCACCTGTGCCTGGCTTTGGCGAACAATCCCCAATAGATCGCCGGTTTGCATCTTCAGCGGGCCGACAGGGTAGTAGCCTCGCCGACGGCAGTGGAGCATGTAGTGGAAGTGCCGTCGCTCGCGCGGGCCCAGGCTGACCACTTTGCGATAGAAAGGAGGCACGGTGAGTTCTATCGGCAGCGATTCGTGCACCTCCAGCCAGGGGATGGGCAGCCAACTGGCATTGTGCACCACCGTATCCACCGTCACCCGCTCGCCGCAGAAGGCGTGGTCCGTAAAGCGCCGTTGGACCCGCAGGTGATGCACTGTGCAGCGTGTCCAGAGGCGCGATAGCAGATAAACGGCGAAGAGGAGATAGACTATAGTGAAGAAAAAATCCACCCGCAGGAAGGCAGCGATAACGAACAGAATCAGCAGAAAGGGTACGAAATTCTTCATCGCGTTTCACGTTTCAATTCCCCAATGTCCAGTTCCGTGCGCTCCAGAATTTCGGCCAGGATTCCCCCGGCGGTGCGCCCGCGCAACTGGCTATCGGGCTTGATGATTAACCGGTGGGCAAGGGCTAGGGGGACCAATGCCTTTATGTCGTCGGGAATGACGTAGTCGCGACTGCGGAGCGCCGCCAATGCCTGGGAGGTCTTGTAGAGGGCCAGTGACCCACGCGGGCTGGCTCCCAGTGCCACGTCACGGTGGGAACGGGTGGCTTGCACAATGGCCAGGATGTACTGCTCCAGTGACTCGTCCACGTGCACATCGGTGACAGCGTCGTACAGGTCCAGCAACTCGGTTCCGTCCACCACTTGACCGATGGTCTCGATGGGATGTTGTTTTCTGAGGTTGCGTAGAATCTGGACTTCGTCGTCTGTCTCCGGATAGCCCAGCGACAGGCGGATGAGGAAGCGGTCGAGTTGAGCTTCGGGCAGGGGAAAGGTGCCCTCGTATTCGATGGGGTTCTGGGTGGCCAGCACCAGAAAGGGAGCCGGCAGGGGACGGGTTACACCGTCCATGGTGACCTGTCGCTCCTGCATGGCCTCCAGTAACGCGGCTTGGGTGCGGGGTGTGGTCCGGTTGACCTCGTCGGCCAGCAGGATGTTGACGAAGACTGGGCCAGGCCGGAATTCGAACTCGTTGGTCTTCTGGTTGAAAACGCTCACACCGGTGATGTCGTTGGGCAGCAGGTCTGGTGTGCATTGCAGCCGTTTGAAACTTATGCCCATGCTGGCGGCGATGGCCCGGGCCAACATCGTCTTGCCCGTGCCGGGTACGTCCTCAATGAGCACGTGTCCCTGGCAGAGCAGGGCTACCATAAGCCACTCGATCTGCTGTCGTTTACCAACGATGACCGTTTCGACGTTGCGGATGACGCACTCGGTGAACTGTATGACCTGGGTCACGTGTCCCCTCCTTTCGCGTTGTGCAGTTAAATGAGGAGTGCGGACGCAAGTCCGCTCCAGCGGTTTGCGCCTGCACTCTCCTCGGTAAAATGCCTGCCCTAAGTACAGCACAGACTTGCGTCGGAAACAATAAGAGGAGTCATCGTAACTGTTCCCCCCTCCCCCTCGCACTATGCATTACCCACAAGTCGTAGATCATCCTGAACCAAGGATTGGGCAGCGATCGCACGGCGATGAAGTCGCCGTGCTACAGAACTTCCACCCCGTGAACGGGGTTCTTTAGCCCGATTCATCGGGCGCTGCTCTGTAGCTCGGCCACTTTATGGCCGAGCGAGCCAACCCGCGTTGAGATGTGGGTAATGATAAACCCTGGGGTGACTACTCAGGCTGTCATTGCGAGCGAAGCGAAGCAATC